>NZ_JBJNIO010000120.1:0-164954 GCF_056324145.1 Wenzhouxiangella sp. YN1 | reverse complement strand
TCGTCAATCAGGTTCTGCCACTGCTTTGCCGAGCGGCGAATGCGATAGGTCGAAGACATGATCTGCTCCTTGAGTTGAGTTTGGGAGCAGATTACTGACTCAGCAACGCGCGGGGAAGAACGGTGCGGAATGGACGCTTACGGCGCAACCGCAACCATGCCCTGTTTGCGCAGCGCCTTGCGGCGTCGGTAAAACGACTTCGGTGTCAGGCCGTGACGCTGACAGAACTCAGCCACTGACTCCGTGCCAGCCGCCTGCTGCGCGATCAGCTCGCGCCACTCATCGGCCTTGAGGTAACGTCTGCTCACTTGCTTGCTCCATCGTGAATGTCGATGGAGTCAGCATAGTCATCTATGAGCCGTTGAGAAGGGTGTCGGTTCGTAGGCGCTTACGCTGGTACGCTCCGCCCAGGGCAGCGACAGCTGATGGAGCCCATGCTCCGGGGCTTTGCCCGCGGCACCTTGACGACCAGTCAGGTCTTGTAATAGGACGGGTCAAGATACTGCCACTGGGCTTGCGGCCATCGTAGGCCGAACAGCTCTCATCGCGCTGTGGGCAGGTCGACCTCTACTTCAGAGACCACGCAGGGTGCCTGGATGCCCAGAACTCGCCAATCAGGTCACTTATTGGCACCACTTGGATCACGTAGTATCGGGACGATGTTTTTGGTTTTTTTGACCAGTAAGTATTTAGCTATCGCGTTTCCAAGATAAGCAACTGAGGTGGCGATGGCTGCACCAATTATTCCAAGAGCCGGGATTAGGGTGATGTTGAGAGTTATGTTGGTGACGACCACCAATACCGAAACATACATATTCCACTCCGGCTTACCCGCTGCAGCAATGCAGTTGGCCTGAACCCGCGCACCTGCCCCGGCGACTATGCCAGGCAGCAACCACAGGAACGCCGCCATGGTGCCTCTGTATTCTGCGCCGAACACCGGCACGAGGAGCCAGTACAGGGCCAAAGCCGTGATTCCACCAAAGCCTACCGTGAGGAGCGCGACGATCCTGAACCCTCGGTTAGTCAGCTGAAGGCGCGCTTTCGGATCCCCATGCATATTCGATAGCCGGGGCAGCAGGACGGTACTCGCCGCCCTGGAGAGCATCCAAAGCTTTTCGGCGATCTGCACGGCAATCACATACACGCCGGTGGCGGCAGGGGTCAAGAAGAAGTTGACCAGGAAGATATCGGCCCTGTAGTTCACGAAGGCCATGATGTTTGAGAGATGCGCTTTCCAACCGTAACCCAGGATGCGACGCCGGTATTGCTCAATTGGCTGGGCGCCTTCCCCAGTCGGATGGCGCTGCTCCCGAGCGTGGACAAACAGGATGGCGCTGACTAGGCCTGCGGACTGGCCAACCAGGTAAGCACCTACGGCCGCTTCCGCTCCCATACCCAGAAAATATAGCGTAACAGCTGCCCCCGCAAGAGTTGCATAGGGTGGGATGAGCGTTGTCCAGTTAAAGGCACGAAAATCTTCCAGTCCCTGCAGCACGGTGTTCAGGTAGGCTAGCAAGAGACTCGGTGGGAACGCTGCCAACCCCAGGAGCAAAAGCCTTGAAGGCACACTCGGGAAGAGACTTGCTCGAAAGAAGTGCAGGACTGTCGCGCCCGCGGCCAAGCCAATAGCAATGATCCATAAGCCCAGTCGGCCGTTCTCCACGGCGGCCTGAGCGGCTCCCACTTCACCCCGGCCTACGAAGTAGACGGTCGCCGGGCCAACCCCCAGGTTCAGGAACTGGGCCAATAGCGTCGGCAGCAAGATGGCTATGGCGTAATGCCCGTTGCCCTCCGGACCCAGTGCACGAGCAATGAGGACAACCAACACGAACTGGGCCAGCGCCGCCAGCAACTGCCGCCCGAAGGTATAGACAATGTTTCGGCGCAAAGAAGAAGCACCCAATCTTTGCCAGAGCCGTGCTGGCAGCCCGTTAGCCACCACCATTTGGTGCACGCCTTCCGTCGCCCGGAACCTGCTGGTAAAGCTTGGTTAGTTGGCCGGCAACAGCCGCCCCTGAAAAGCGCGCGCGCGCTCGAGCAGCAATAGCCTCCCGGTCCCAATCGGGGAGCCGATCGACAACATTCCTCAAGCCCCAAGCCAGCTCTCGAGGCGAACGCGGCGCCACCAATACACCATCTTTTTCCTGGACGATGCATTCAGGCCCGCCGCTGCGTGTCGCCACTACAGGTATGCCGCTCATAAGTGCCTCAGCAGCGACGACCCCGAAGGTTTCGTAATGACTAGCAATAGCCATGACATCCACCCGGCTCAACAGCGCAGGCACCTCTTGCGGTGGCACCCGACCGAGGAATCGAATCCGATCGGCAACGCCTAGAGTCTCGGCCCTAGCCGCCAGTTGCGCTCGAATGGGACCATCACCGCCGAACCAGAGCTGCACCCTTGAAGGCGCCGGGAAGGCTTGAGCAAAGGCCTGAATCAACTCAGCTTGTCCCTTCTTTTCCGTCATCACAGCCAAGTTAAGAATACGGCGCCCACGCCCGCTGGCCTGGGAGCCTGGTGCTCCGAGGGCTGGCCCGCCGAAACGCGAGGCGACTACATTGGGAACCCAGTGCCACGGAGTTGTATCCGGCCCCAACTGCTCCTGCAGCACCTGGCCCAGCTCGGGACTCACTGCGACCCGCACATTGGCGCCTACGGCCGCCCGCCGCGCCAGGTGAAGCTGCCATGCTTTCAGGACCCTCCGCGCAAAGGCTGTGCTGTGTTCGGTAAGGATCAGGGGTACATTGAGACGGCTTGCCCATCCGACCGCTACGATGCCCGCGTAGATTGCAGAATGGGCATGAATCAGGTTCGGCACCCCCTGCTCTGCGATGTAACGCCTGATCAACCGATCGGCCGCGCGTTTCCAAAGCCAGTAATTACCATATGGGACGCGGGGCAAGGCAGCCCATGGCTGGGCACGGTAGGTCGGGAGGCCTTCATCCAGTTCGTATTCAGGCCGACGACTGCGCTGCCCTCGCCCGCTGAGCGTGCGAATCGAACGCAGATTAGGCGCAACAACACCCACTTTATGGCCGAATTCCGAAAGCGCCAAGGCCTGATCGCGGAAGAAGACGCCTTTGATGTCATCGGGGGAGTCGGGGTACCAGGAAGCGAGAACCAGGATATGTTGCATGCCGATTACAAGCCTGCATATCCGCAGCGCTCAAGCCAGCCCGACAAAATCGGCCGAAGTCGCAGCATGTCCGCCTCCGTCATTTCTAACCGACCTTTCCCTATCGACGCCGCGCTCGGTGCCCTAGTTGTGTTTTTGTGATGTTCACGCATCCCGACATCCCCCAGAATGCCGTCTATATTCATAATGGACGGTCTCTCGGGCACTTCAAACATTGCACCCACCTTACTAATGACTTCATCAGGGCAGGTGACCATATCCTCATAGCGAACCTCAATAAAGCGATTGCAAGTAAGCCGTCTGCGAAATGCCTTCCAATATTTCTGACTTTTTACCCAGCGATCTGCCGCATCCGCTAAATCATCGTATATACCTGCTTTCACATACGAAGACACAACATCGACCCCATCTCGGAGCAAGTAAACATAAACAGCGCCAGGAAACAGCTGATTAATCCGCCGTAAATGAAGAGTATTCAACGGCGTCTTATCACCCAACCACTCGAACTCGACGCCTGCTTGCTCGGCAAAATACCGATAAAGCCCGACAAGAAGGCAGTTCATATTTTGCATGCTACTAGGGTAGTTCTTTGCTCGCAAAGAGAAATCTCTTAACGAACTTATTTCGAACGTTATAAACTCAGGATAGTACTCAAAGCTAGCTACGACCAGGTCGACAACACTGGGCCACGAAAGTCCTCTGCCACGAATTCTATTGTTCGCAATGTTGGGGAGAACATAGGTCTCTGGCGGGATATAGATCTTGAACCTCTCCATCAGCAAGCGACGCAAGAGCGTGTTTCCAGATCGCCCGGCGCCTACAATAAATAGGAAAGGCAGCTCATTCGACGCGCCACGAGTGGTTGCTTTAACGGGAATACCCGAAATAGAAGCTATCCAATTGCGCGCTTCCTCAAGAGCCCATCGAACCCGAGGGCATCCAACTATTTTTTCACGAATCATTAAACCAAATCTATAATCGCTTGAGCAACCTGCTCCTGCTCATATGGCATCAAACTCGGGTGCATGGGCAGGCCCATAACGCGCTTGCTGACGATTTCACAGTTCGGGAAGGCGCTCGCGTCAATGGCAAGGCTGGAGAAGACGGGCTGGCGATAGAGTGGGACCGGATAGTGAACGGCTGTCGGGATGCCGGCCGCAGCGAGTTGGTCCCTCACTTTTTCTCGGCTTGTGACCTGGATAGTGTATTGGGCATAAACGCTTGTGCGATCTGACGCAAGTACCGGCACTTTGACCGTGGCCGTCAAGGCCTGGGTATAGCGCGCTGCCGCCTGTTGGCGCAACGTGACCTCCTTCGGGAAGATGTCCAATTTGCAAATCAGAATGGCAGCTTGGAGGCTATCCAAACGACTATTAATACCCACCCGGACATGCCGATAGCGCCGTTCCTGACCATGACGCGCGATTTGGCGCATCTTCTGGGCCAGACTTTTATCGCTCGTGAAAATAGCGCCACCATCACCATAACAGCCCAACGGCTTGGCAGGGAAAAAACTAGCCGTAGCGATGTCGCTCAAGTTACACGATTTCCTACCCTTATAGGTTGCACCAAAACTCTGCGCACCATCCTCGATGACCGGAATCCCATGGCGAGCGGCGATCTCATTAATTTCGTCCATGTCCGCTGGTTGGCCATAAAGAGAGACCGGAATGATGGCTTTAGTCGACTCAGTTATCGCCGCTTCCAGCAGATTGGGATCAAGATTGAAGGTATCCGGCTGAATATCAACAAAGACTGGCTTGGCACCCAGAATGGCAGCGGCTTCGGCAGTGGCAATGTAGGTAAAGCCGGGCGTAATGACTTCGTCACCCGGGCCGACACCTAACGCCATTAGCGCGATCTGTAACGCATCTGTGCCGTTGGCGCAGGTTATACAGTACTTTGCGCCAGTGTAGTCAACCAGACGCTCCTCCAGTTCCGTCACCTCAGGACCCAGAATGTATTGGCCGTGGTTCAAAACACGCTGGATGGCGGCTTCAATCTGGGGTTTTATCCGGGCTTGCTGGGCAGCAAGGTCAATGAACTTCATTAATTAGTACTCCGCTTCTTCTACGCTGCTAACTCTGCCATCTCTGAGGACGTAAGCCTGCCCCGTATCGAGACATGTCGCCTCGGCATTACCCTCCATCGGCAGGTCAAGCTGCTTGCCATATTGACTCATCCAACCGATTTGCCGAGCGGGAACGCCAACCATCAAGGCGTAGGGCTTCACATCCTTATTGACGAGTGCACCAGCGCCGATAAAGGCATACTCACCAATTGTAATGCCGCAGAGGATGGTGCAGTTTGCGCCTAGAGTAGCGCCTTTCTTTACCAAAGTATCCAAGTATTCATCCTTGCGCTCGATCAGTGAGCGAGGATTGTGAACGTTCGTGAACACCATGCTAGGCCCGCAGAAGACCCCTTCTTCAAGGTAGACATTGTCGTAGACCGAGACGTTGTTTTGAATCTTGCACTTGTCGCCGATGGTTACGCGATTACCGACAAAGACATTCTGTCCCAACGAGACCTCTTTGCCTATTTTAGCGCCGGAGCAGATGTGGACGAAGTGCCAAACGCGAGAACACGTGCCAATTTGAGCACCTTCATCGACGATGGCGCTTTCATGTTTATAGTAATCCATCTTAACTCTCGCTTCCTTTTATCGAAGATGAAATCTCGATTTACGCTATAAGGAAAGGATGGATCTCACCGCTCTCGCTTATGTTAGCAGTGCGGATATGCGCAACGGTTTCTATGGCGACCCGATTTTCTTCAAGACCAAACCCGTTGCCCCTGAGAACCTCTTCATAGCTTCGGGTATGGAGATCGGTGAAACCGCCGGAGAACTCGATCTCCTTCCCATTCACTGTGATTGAACGGTAGGTGCGCTGGTTAGCTTCTTTCTGAGCTTTCGGAACATCATTGTAGTCAACTGACAAAAACCAGCGCACACGAGCATTTTCATACTCCAGGTAACCAGCAGCCTTCGTAGGTGCGCTTAAATGAACATGATTCTCTTGCAAATCGCCAAAGATGAAGTGCAGCATGTCAAAAAAGTGAACACCGATATTGGTCGCAATACCACCAGACTTGTCTTGCACGCCCTTCCAGCTATGGAGATACCACTGCCCGCGCGAGGCAATGTAGGTCAAATCGACCTCATATTTCTCTTTTCCATGAGCACGCCGGACTTGTTCTCGTAAAGCGACGATAGCAGGATGTAGTCGAAGTTGCAGGATAGTGTGGATCCGCCGACCCGTGTCAGCTTCCATTTCAGCCAGGCCGTCGATATTCCATGGGTTGAGAACGAGCGGTTTCTCACAAATGGCGTCAGCGCCAGAGCGCAACGCAAAACGCATATGGGCATCATGCAGGTAATTGGGGGTGCAAATTGACACATAGTCAATGGCATGCCCTGAATTTCGTCGGCGAGTCTTGTCTATATGACGGTCGAAGCGTTCGAACTCGGTGAAAAATGCAGCCTCCGGAAAAAAGCTGTCGATGATACCCACCGAATCGTTTGGATCAACGGCTGCGACCAGCTCGTTTCCGGTTTCCTTGATAGCTTTCATGTGGCGTGGGGCAACGAAGCCCGCGGCGCCGATTATGGCGAATTTTTTCATGAATGAAGTTTCAGGGTTTAGGTAAGGCATTGTTTTCCACCGTAGCCCAGCCTCTTTGCCGATACATCCAGTAGCCGAGATATTCCTTGATGGCTCTGGTGCTGTCGTCCAGCGCCTCGGCATCCGGCAGCCAGCGCAGGACGTTAACTGGCTCGGGTATGACTTCGAAGTCAGTTGGCGCCGCGATGAAATCGAGGCCGGCGGCATTGAACGCCGCCTCGGCTCGGCGCATATGCAGGGCTGAGGTGACCAGCAGGAGGGTGTGGAAACCCTGGTCCCGGGCTATTTGGGCCGTTTCGGTGGCGTTCTGGTACGTGTTGAGACTTTTGTTTTCTTCGATGATGGCCTGTACCGGCACATCAAGCTGTTGCAGTAATTCGGCCGTTTCTGCCGCATTGGAGCGGCGCTGACTTTGCCAGCCGTAGTTTCCGCCGGAGACAATGATGATTGGTGCCTTGCCGGCATGGTACAGGCGCGCGGCGTGCCAGATGCGGTCAGCGCCTTGCTGCAGGTTGGGATAAGGCCAGCCAGGCGGCTGCGATTCCAGGCCGCCGCCGAGCAGCACGATGGCATCCGCTTCGGGCAGTGCTTCAGCCGGCATGGGCTTGTAACGGTTTTCGAGGCTGGCGCGGATGGCGTCGGAGACCACTGGAAGCGACCAGAGAGTCAGCCAGGCGGTAGCCGCCATGATCAGCCCGGCGGCGGTTCGGTTCTTGTTGAAGGCCCAGAACAACAGGCCCGCTGCAATCAGGCTGATACTCAGCGCCAGCGGATAAGCCAGCTGAGCGAGCAGCTTGTCCAGATAGAGGGGCAAGCGGGATCAGCGCTCGCTCTTGAGCTTTTCGCGTACCGAGCGGAAGAACATCGTGCCCAGCGCGGCGAACAGGCCGAGCATGCCGCCCAGGATGACCGACAGGGCCACGATGACCTTGCCGCTGGTGCTCACGGGCTTGAGAGAGCGCTGTGGCGGCAGAACTGCCTGGGTGTTGCGCAGGTTCTCGAGCTGAGTTTCCAGCTCGGCTATGCGGGCTTCGGCCGGCGGAATGCGGCGCTCCTGCTCCAGAAGCAGTTTTTCGTAGCGGGCCTCGAGGGCGGCGATCTTTTCCTGCTGCAGGGTCTGTTGGCGCTGGTTGTCTTCCAGCTCGCTGCGCAAGGAAGCGCGGTTTTCCGGCAGCTTGACCAGCAGGCGTTCTTCCAGCTCGGTCTGACGGTCTATGTCGCGCTGAAGCTCGTTGTCGATCAGCATCAGCGCCATGCTGTCGGTGCCGCTTTCGACCTGCTGGCGGGCCTCGCCACGGCGGCTGCGCGCCTGGTCGACAAAACCGGACAGCTCTTCCAGTCGTTTGCGGACGATTTCTTCCTGAACATCCAGGTTTTCTATTTCCGACTTGAGGAGTTCTTCCTGATCCTTGAGTTGCGCCAGCTTGTTCTTTGCCGTTGACAGTTCGGTTTCCAGCTCGCTCCGCTCGACCTTGAGAATGCGTTCGTCCTGCAGCTCTTCAAGACTCCTGCGGGCTTCTTCCAGCTGGTTTTCGAGCCGGACGCGTTCCATTTTCGCTTCGCGCTCGTGATCTCGCGCCAGCCGCTGCAGTACCCGGTTGTGCAGCGGAATGTAATACTTTCCAAACTCTTCGGAGCTTTCGCTGGTCAGAACCACCAGGTTGGTGTCGCTGGGTGAGTTGGTATTGACGCTCAGGCTGCGCTGTTCGCCGCCGTTGGTCTGCAGGTCGCTCTCGAAAGTACGAATTGCCTCGGGGATGTAGTTTTTCTCCAGCTTGGCGACCACGCTTTGCGGTGGCTCGATGGGTGCGGGCTCGCCGGCGACCAGGCGTGTGCCGATCTCGATGGTGGTGGCGTATTCGAAGACCGGCGTGCGCACCAGCGCGTAGACGACGCCGAGGGCAATGCACAGCGTCATGACGCCGAGAATGACCCATTTTTGCCCCCAGAGGGAGGCGGCCAGTTCAACCAGGTCGATTTCGTCGTCGTATGGGCGTTCGTGCGTTTCGGTCATATCGGTTTTGTTTTCTGGTGGCATGTTCAAGGTGGTTTCGCTGTGTGGAGAGCGTTTCTACAGCGGGTTCGGATGTAGGAGCGATCTCCAGATCGCGATGCGGGGCCCGATCGAAGGCCTTTCGCGGTCTGGAGACCGCTCCTACGAAGACATAGCGGCGCCGGAGCTGTAGGAGCGATCTCCAGATCGCGATGCAGGGCCTGATCAAAGGCTTTTCGCGGTCTGGAGACCGCTCCTACGGAAACATATCGGTGCCGGAACTGTAGGAGGCGATCTCCAGATCGCGATGCGGGGCCTGATCGAGGGCTTTTCGCGGTCTGGAGACCGCTCCTACGGAAACATTTCGGTGCCGGAACTGTAGGAGGCGATCTCCAGATCGCGATGCGGGGCCTGATCGAGGGCTGTTCGCGGTCTGGAGACCGCTCCTACGGACACATATCGGTGCCGGAACTGTAGGAGGCGATCTCCAGATCGCGATGCGGGGCCTGATCGAGGGCTTTTCGCGGTCTGGAGACCGCTCCTACAAAACATATCGGCGCCGGGGTGCTCCGCGATCACGGATAGCCGCTGCGCGGCTTCCGGGAATTCGGCTTGGGTTCGCAGGTCTGGAGGCTGTTTCTACAGCCCTCGGGATACGCTCCGGCCGCGTCCGATGCCGTAGTAGGCCAGGCCGGCCTGCTCCATTTCTTCGGGTTCGTAGAGGTTGCGGCCATCGAAGATGGTGCGGTCGGTCAGGCGCTGCTGCAGTTTTTTGAAATCCGGGCTGCGGAACTGTTTCCACTCGGTGATGATGATCAGCGCATCGGCGCCGGTCAGGGCAGCGTCGGCGCTTTCGCAGTATTCCAGGTCGTCGCGGTCGCCGAAGATGCGGTGTGTTTCGTCCATGGCCTCGGGGTCGAATGCGCGGACTCTGGCGCCGGCCTGCCACAGCAGCGGCAGCAGGATCTGGCTGGAGGCTTCGCGCATGTCGTCGGTGTCGGGCTTGAAGGCCAGGCCCCACAGGGCAAAGCATCTGCCCGACAGCTTGTCGGCGCCGCCGTAGTGCTGACAGATGAGCTCGAACAGGCGACGCTTCTGGCGGTCGTTGACCGCCTCGACGGCGTGAATCAGCTCGGGCTCGACGCCGCATTCGCTGGCGGTGCGGGCCAGCGCGCGTACGTCCTTGGGAAAGCATGAGCCGCCGAAGCCGGCGCCGGGGTAGATGAAGTGCCAGCCGATGCGCGGGTCCGAACCGATGCCGCGGCGGATCATTTCGACGTCGGCGCCGACGCGCTCGGCGATGTTGGCAATCTCGTTCATGAAGCTGATCTTGGTGGCCAGCATGGCGTTGGCGGCGTACTTGGTCAGCTCGGCCGAGCGCACGTCCATGACGATGAGGCGGTCGTGGTTGCGGTTGAACGGGGCGTACAGCTTGCGCAGCTGCTCGGCGGCGTGCGCCGAATCCGTACCGATGATGATGCGGTCGGGCCGCATGCAGTCGTCGATGGCGGCGCCTTCTTTCAGAAACTCCGGGTTGGAGACCACCTCGAAGTCCATTGTCTCGCCGCGGGCCTGCAGGCAGGACTGAATGGTTTTGCGCACCCGATCGGCAGTGCCCACCGGCACGGTGGACTTGTCGGCGATGATGGCGGGGCCATCGAGATGATCACCGATGGTCGCGGCCACCTCGAGCACGTGCTTCAAATCAGCGCTGCCGTCTTCGTCCGGCGGCGTGCCGACGGCAATGAAGATAACCTCGGCGCCGGCAACGGCCGCGCCCGCGTCGGTGGTGAAATGCAGACGGCCGGCCTCGTGGTTTTCCTGAACCATTTCCTCCAGGCCGGGTTCGTAGATCGGGATTTCTCCCTGATTGAGCCGGTCGATTTTTTCCTGATCGATATCGACGCAGGTGACGTGGTGGCCGACCTCCGCCAGGCAGGTGCCAGTAACAAGGCCGACGTAGCCGGTGCCGAAGATGGTGACGTTGAACATGGTTGGCAGTCAGTTTGTTGGTGGTGGGTTGTTTGACTTGTGGGAGCGACCTCCAGGTCGCGATGGTGTGCAGTCAAGCTCCGTAGTAGCTCTTGTACCAGCTGACGAAGTTCTTTACGCCCTCTTCCACGCTCACCTCGGGCCGGTGGCCGGTCGCCTGGCTCAGCTCGGCGACGTCGGCTTCGGTATCGGGCACGTCGCCCGGCTGCAGCGGCAGCATTTCCATCTCGGCCTTCTTGCCCAGTTCCTGTTCGAGCACCTTGATGTAGCGCAGCAGTTCGACGGTCTGCTCGTTGCCGATGTTGAAGATGCGATACGGGGCGACGCCGCTGGTGGCCGGATCGGGCCGGTCGCTTTGCCAGTCCGGATTGCTTTCGGGCGGCTTGTCGAGGATGCGGACAATGCCTTCGACAATGTCGTCAACGTAGGTAAAGCTGCGCTTGTGCTGGCCGTGGTTGAACACCTTGATCGGCTCACCGGCCAGAATGGCTTTGGTGAACAGAAACAGCGCCATGTCGGGCCGACCCCAGGGGCCGTACACGGTAAAGAACCGCAGCCCGGTGCTCGGAATGCCGTACAGATGCGCATACGAGTGGGCCATCATCTCGTTGGCCTTCTTGGTGGCGGCGTAGAGCGTTAGCGGATGCTCGGTGCCGGCATGCTCGGAAAACGGCATTTGCGTGTTCGCGCCGTAAACCGAGCTGGTGGAAGCGAACACCAGGTGCTTGCTGCCGTGCTGGCGGCAACCTTCCAGGATGTGCAGCGTGCCGGTCACGTTGGAACTGACGTAGACATGCGGATTCTCGGCCGCATAGCGCACGCCTGCCTGCGCAGCCAGATGGACCACGCGCTCGGGCCTGTGCTGATCGAAAACGGTTTCGATCAGATCCCGGTCGGCGAGATCACCGGTGATGTGCGTGTAGCCGGTATCGTTCCGGAACCGTTCCAGACGCGCGATCTTGAGCTTCGGGTCGTAGTAGTCATTGAGGTTGTCCAGACCGACGACCCGATGGCCGTCAGCGAGCAGCCTGCGGGTCACGTGGCTGCCGATGAAACCGGCGCTGCCAGTGACCAGAATTGGTTGTTTTGTGTTTTTGCTGGGCAATGTGGTCTGCCTTGATTGGAGAGTCGGATCAGAGCTTTTTCGCGGTCTGGAGACCGCTCCTACAAAAACATTTTGCCACCGGAGCCTTAGGAGCGATCTCCAGATCGCGATGCAGAACCCGATCAAAGCCCAATCGCGGTCTGGAGACCGCTCCTACAAAAACATATTGCCACCGGAGCCGTAGGAGCGATCTCCAGATCGCGATGCGGAGCCTGATCAAAGCCCAATCGCGGTCTGGAGACCGCTCCTACAAAAACATATTGCCACCGGAGCCGTAGGAGCGATCTCCAGATCGCGATGCAGAGCCCAATCAAAGCCCAATCGCGGTCTGGAGACCGCTCCTGCAGGGGGCGGGCTATCGACCAACTATTCTTTTACGGCACCAATCTCTGCGCGCAATGTTTCGATTTCATCGTGCAGCGCTTGGTGCTCGGCAATCTTGCGCTGCAGGAAGCGCTGGGCGACGCTGGCTTTTTCGGCCAGGCCACTGGGCGTCAGCTTGTACAGGTAGCGCTGCTTGTGTTTACTGCGGCGAAAATTGCCCGCCTTGACCCAGCCGCGATCGATGAGCGCGCGCAGGCAATAGTTGGTTTTTCCCAGGCTCAGGCCGAGCTGACGCGCCAGATCGCGCTGCGAAATTGCGGGATCGCGCTCCAGCGCCCGCAGCAGCCGGAAGCGGGTGTCGATATCAACGGGGGGTTCAGGCACGCTACCGCCCTTGGGGTACCCCAAAGGCCTCGTTTTTGCGTTGTCAAGAAGCGTTCAAGATTGAACGGCGACAGTTTAGCAGCAAGACCGGCGAGCTACAACGGGTAGCGCCCACACAGCCGACATGAAAACCGCTACGTCCCCACGCAACTTCTGTAATGGTACCGAGGAGAGGACTCGAACCTCCACGGGTTGCCCCACCTGGACCTAAACCAGGCGCGTCTACCAATTCCGCCACCTCGGCATGGGGGGAGCATTTTAACCGCTGTGGCAAATCGAGGGGTGGCGCCGGACGTGAGATGCATCACGGTTCAGGGATTTTACGATGGCGGGAAAGAACCTCGTAGGAGCGATCTCCAGATCGCGATGCAGACCCCGGATCGAAGCCCTTCGCGGTCTGGAGACCGCTCCCACAAGAACATTTCGCCACCGGAGCCGTAAGAGCGATCTCCAGATCGCGATGCGGAGCCTGATCAAAGCCCAATCGCGGCCTGGAGACCGCTCCCACAAGAACATTTCGCCACCGGAGCCGTAGGAGCGATCTCCAGATCGCGATGCAGACCCCGATCGAAGCCCAATCGCGGTCTGGAGACCGCTCCCACAAGAACATTTCGCCACCGGAGCCGTAGGAGCGATCTCCAGATCGCGATGCGGAGCCCGGATCGAAGCCCTTCGCGGTCTGGAGACCGCTCCCACGGTAACCCTTGGGTGTGGGAGCGACCTCCAGGTCGCGATGGCTACAGGCTTCAGTCCTGGCCGTCGATGACCAGCCCGCGGCGTTCGAGCAGGGGCTCGATCGACGGTTCGCGGCCGGCGAAGTCCAGGTAAAGATCCATGGCTTCCTTGCTGCCGCCCTTCGACAGAATGGTGTCGCGGTAGTGCTGGCCGGTTTCGCGGTCCAGGCCACCGTTTTCCTTGATCCACAGCACGCTGTCGGCGTCGAGCACTTCACTCCAGATATAGGAGTAGTAGCCGGCGTCATAGCCGCCCATGGAGTGCGAGAAGTACGGCGTGCGGTAGCGCGGCGGCACCGGCTCGTAGTCCAGGCCGTGGTCGGCCAGTACTTTGGCTTCGAAGTCCATGACTTCATCAGCCGCCGGGGTTTCATCGGGGGCGAGCTGATGCAGCGCCTGGTCGATGATGGCTGCGGCCAGGTACTCGGTGGTGGAGAAGCCTTCGTTGAACTTCTGCGCCTCGATCACCTTGTCGAGCAATTCCTGCGGGATCTGCTCGCCGGTTTCGTAATGCTGGGCATAGTTGGCCAGCACTTCCGGCCAGGAGGCCCACATTTCGTAAACCTGCGAGGGGTATTCAACAAAATCACGCGGCACGGCGGTGCCGGCAAAGCTGGGGTACTCCACGTCGGAGAACAGGCCGTGCACCACGTGCCCGAACTCGTGGAACATGGTGGTCGCCTCGTCCCAGGTCAGCAGCGTGGCCTCGCCTTCCGGCGGCTTGGGAACGTTCAGGTGCATGCCGATGACCGGGTGACCCCCCAGCAGCTCGGACTCGACCTGGTAGGCGTTCATCCAGGCGCCGCCGCGCTTGTTGCCGCGGGCGTAGAAGTCGGTAATGACGATGCCCAGCGCCGAGCCGTCCTGATCGGTCACTTCCCAGGCGGTGGCGTCTTCGTGCTGCGTCGGCAGGTCCGGTCGCTCTTCGAATTTGACGCCAAACAGCTTGTTGGCGGAGAAGAAGACGCCGTTTTTCAGGACGTTGTTCATCTCGAAGTACGGCTTGATCTGATCTTCGTCGAAGGCGTAGCGATCCTGACGGACCTTCTCCGCGTAATGCGACCAGTCCCAGGATCGCAGCTCGAACGGTTCTTCTTCGGTCTCGTTGATCAGCTCCTGGATGTCCTGGCCTTCCAGGCGGGCGTTGGCCACGGCAATCGGGGCCAGCTCGCCCAGCATGCCGTTGACCGCTTCGACGGTCTGGGCGGTGCGGTCTTCCAGCACGTAGTCGGCGTGGGTGTCGTAGCCCAGCAGCCGGGCGCGCTCGGCGCGCAGCTTGACGATGTCGGCAACCACGCCGGTGTTGTCGTACTCGTTGCCTCTGGAGCCGCGGGCCAGGGAAGCTTTCTTGACCTTTTCACGGGCTTCGCGGTTGGTCATGTTGGCGATCGGCGGCTGGATGGACGTGTTGACCAGCGCGATCACGTACTTGCCGTCTTCCAGGCCGCGATCGGCTGCCTCGTCGGCTGCGGCCTCGATACGCGCATCGCTGAGCCCTTCCAGCGCCTCGCGGCTGTCGAACACCACCGCCGAGTCATTGACCTCTTCCAGCACGTTCTGGCTGAATTGGGTGGTCAGCTCGGCCAGCCGGGAGTTCATCTGCTTGAGGGTTTCCTTGTCGGCGTCGTCAAGCATTGCGCCGGCACGAACAAAGTCCTTGTAGTAATCCTCGACCAGACGCACGCCCTCGGCGCTCAGATCGAGCTCATCGCGCTTGTCGTGAATTGCCTTGATGCGGGCGAACAGATCGGCATTGAGGTGGATACTGTCGCTGTGCGCCGAGAACTTGGGCGCCATCTTGCGCTGGGTGTCCTTGAGCGTGTCGTCGATGACCGTGCTCGTCAGGTTGGAAAACACGCGGGCAATGGAGCCCAGCTTCCGACCGGAGCGCTCCAGGGCCAGAATCGTGTTGTCGAAGGTCGGCTCTTCATCGCTGCCGGCAATGGCCTCGACCTCTTCCAGATGCTCCTTCATGGCGGCATCGAAGGCCGGCAGGAAGTGCTCGGATTCGATCTTGTCGAACGCCGGCATGCCGTAGGGCAGCTCGCTTTCAACCAGCAGCGGGTTATCGGCCATGGCCTCTTCGGATTCCGGGGCCGAAGGCGACTCGGCGGCTGCCGGGGCGGCGGCCTCGGCCGGGGCCTGAGGCGTGTCGGGCGCCTCCGGGGGCGGCGGTGCCTGCTCGGAGCAGGCCGCCAGCAGGCTGGCAGAAGCCGCCAGCGTGACAAGGTTCAGCGTCTTTCTCACCACTATCGTGATCCTTAGGCTTTGGACAAGATCCGAAATGGTAGCACTGAATGGCGGACGCGTTCTTTTCCCGGCGGCGCGCGGCCCAAAGGATGGGGGAGCGATCTCCAGGCCGCGATGCAGAGCCGGAGCGAAGCCCAATCGCGGTCTGGAGACCGCTCCCACAAAAACACTTCGCCACCGGAGTTGCAGGAGCGATCTCCAGATCGCGATGCGGAGCCGGAACGAAGCCCAATCGCGGTCTGGAGACCGCTCCCACAAAAACACTTCGCCACCGGAGTTGCAGGAGCGACCTCCAGATCGCGATGCGGGGCCGGATCGAAGGCCCAATCGCGGTCTGGAGACCGCTCCCACAAAAACACTTCGCCACCGGAGTTGCAGGAGCGATCTCCAGATCGCGATGCGGGGCCGGATCGAAGGCCCAATCGCGGTCTGGAGACCGCTCCCACAAAAATATCTCGCCACCGGAGTTGCAGGAGCGATCTCCAGATCGCGATGCGGGGCCGGATCGAAGGCCCAATCGCGGTCTGGAGACCGCTCCCACAAAAACACTTCGCCACCGGAACTGTAGGAGCGACCTCCAGGTCGCGATGCAGAGCCGGAGCGAAGCCCAATCGCGGTCTGGAGACCGCTCCCACAAAAACACTTCGCCACCGGAGCTGTAGGAGCGACCTCCAGGTCGCGAATCGGCTACCGCCGGCTGCGGAAGAACTGGCGCAGCATCTCGGCCGACTCCGCAGCCAGCACGCCGCCGGTGACTTCGCAGCGGTGGTTGAGAACCGGGCTGGTGAGGACTTCGAAAACGGAATGGTGCGCTCCGGCGCGCAGGTCGTCAGCGGCGTAGACCACGCGGCTGACGCGGGCGTTGATCAGCGCGCCGGCGCACATGCTGCACGGCTCGAGCGTGACATAGAGCGTGGTGCCGGGCAGGCGGTAATTGTCCACGCGCGCCGCGGCCTGCCTCAGGGCGACGATTTCAGCGTGTGCGGTCGGGTCGGCGTCGGCGATGACCCGGTTGAAGCCCTCGCCAAGAATCCGACCTTCGGCGTCGATCAGCACCGCGCCGACCGGCACCTCGCCCATGGTCTGGGCGCGCTCGGCCAGCATCAGCCCGTGGCGCATCCAGCGCTCGTCTTCCGGGCGTTGCGGCAAGGCGGTCACGCGGCCTCCTTTCCTGCTGGCGCCTTCACCAGCCGCGACTGCGCTACATGCAGCAGATTGGCAAGTGTCCAGTACAGCACCATGCCGCTGGGAAAGGGATAGAACAGCAGGAAGAACGCCACCGCCATCAGCCCCAGGAAGAGGTTCTGCCGCCGGCGCTCGGCCGCGCTGGCGGCCGGTGCCGGCGCGAGTTTGATGGTTACCAGGGTGGTCAGGGCCATCAGCACGGGCAAGAGGTTGAACCACGCGCCGAAGAACGGCAGGTCGAAGCCGAAGGCAAACAGGCGATCCGGCTCGGCCAGCGACTCGATCCACAGAAACGAGGCGTCGCGAAACTCGAACACCTGGCCGAGCACGTGAAACAGGGCCACAAAGACCGGTATCTGGATACCCACGATCAGCAGCGGCTTGAGGCCCGCCAGCGGGCTGACGCCGCGCGCTTCGTAGAGCTGGAGAATGCGCTCGCTCTGCTCGCCACCCCGATAGTTCTGCTTGATCTCGCGCACTTTCGGAGCGATTTCGGCCTGCACCTCGGCAAAGCGCTGCTGGCTGGACAAGGCCCAGCGACCCAGCGGATAGAGCAATACGCGCACCAGAACCGCCAGCAGGCAGATGGCCAGCCCCCAGCTTGGCACCAGCGCGTGAATCGAGGCCAGTACCCACAGCAGGCCAAGCGATAGCCCGCGCATCCAGCTCCACAGGCTGTTGAACAGCAGCGGCGAGTAGTCAACGGCATCGCCCTCACCGACCAGCGCGGCCCGCGTTTTCGGGCCGCTGAACAGCGCCAGGCGCCAGTGCTGCGATGCAGCAGATGATTGCTCATCAAACGCCAGCTGCAGACGAACCCACGGCAGATAATCGGGCCCGGGCGATTCGAATTCTCCGGAGCGGCCGGCGGCGACCCCGATCGGCCCCGAGCCCTGAATGGGCGCGGCCAGAAGGGCAAAATAGCGGCTGTGCAGGCCCAACCAGCCGCCCTGCCCCAACTCGGCGGGTTCGCTGTCGTCGTCGCCGGCCAGGCGCAAGAGGTCGCCGTCGCTGTAGGCCACTGCATCAGTGTAGGAATAGAGCGACCGGGCAATGCCCAGCCCGGCCATCGGTACCTCGCCGATGCCCGGCCCGAGCTGCAGCGCGAGCGCCCGAGCCGGTGCCGGTGCCGCTTTGACGGCCTCGAGGTGAATATCCAGCTGCTGCCGCCAGCGCTGCTCAGTGGGTGTCAGCGCAACCTTCAGACGCCAGTTGCCGTCGGCGCTGAGCCAGGTCGCGGTCAGCGCGTCATCATCGCCCGCGGTATCCGCCCGCTGCCAGTCGGAAACCCCGGGCAGTGAAATCGCCAGGTGGCGACTGATCCGCTCGCCGGTCGGGCCTGTGGAAACAAGCGAGCGCCACTGTTCCGGGCCATCGCTCGTTTCCGGCAGGGCGACCGACCAGGCAGCGGCGCCCTGATCTGGTTGCTCGGAGAGCTCTAGTGCCAGGCTTTCGCTTGTCTGCGCTGCCGCCGGGAGCGCTGCAAGCCAAAGAAAAGCGGCGCCCAGTAGCATGCCGGGCTTTCCCCATGCCCCGTCGTCCCGGACTTGATCCGGGATCTTCTCGGAGATGGCACCTGCAGGTGGAAGGCCACGGCTCGGGGGCCGGGGCGACGCATGCGGGGATTCAGTCACTACAATGCCGCCTCAATTGCGAGTTGAACGCCTCACCGGGCATTTACGGGTTCTGGCGGTCGGACTCGGCCCCGGATCGGCGTTCGGCGTCGGCGGACTGCTCGCTTTCAGTCGGCTTTCTCAGGCCGAAAAAGCGCAGCAGCCGGTGCCAGTAGAGCTTGAGCGTGAGCGCAATGGCCGCCAGAGCACCGAGAACGCCCTGCAGAATGGCGCTGCCGCTGCCCGGATCAAGGTAGGCCTGCGCATCGGGCGCGATGAGAACCATCGCAGTGAGCGCAACTGACGCAAAAAGGTATTTCATTGTCAAAAATTCCTGATGTGACGGTGCCGCAAGCAGCGCTTGAGCTTTGAAATTGTAACGGTTTTACGGCCACGTGCCGCCCCGATCATCACCCGGCCCGGCGACGCAGCCAGTAGAGGGTGCGCTCCGATCCCGCCACCCGCTCGCTGGCCGCGATCTCGAAGTGCTGCGAGAAGGCCGCTTCGAAACCTGCCTCATGATAATCGTCGAAAATATCGGTGCGCGAACTGAGCAGCCGCTTGACCTGACTGTCGCCCTTGGGCACGAACTCGATGATCAGGTTTTCACACAAGCGGGCGAAATACTCGGCAATGCGGCCCATGGGCACGTTGTTGGAGATGGCCAGATGGTGGATCAGCGCCAGGGCCATCGCACAATCGACCGGGCCGCGTTCGTGCATCGCATCGCGCTCGCGCCCGGCCCAGCCCAGCGCGGGGCTGGGGTTGGTCAGATCCATCACCAGCGGCAGCAGGTCTCTTTCACCCGACTGCCGCAGCTGGCGGTAGTTGCGCTCGACCGCTGCCGGGTCGATGTCGAAAGCCACCGTGTCGATACCCCGATCCGACGCGATGCGGCTGAACACGCCGGTGTTGGCGCCCAGGTCCCAGACGGCTCGTGGCTGAATATCGTCCAGAAAGGTCTCGATCTGACGGCGCTTGGCCGCAAAGGCGTCGTCGGAATAGTTGGTTGCCTGATAGTAGTCGGCCCACTCGGTGCCCGCCGGCGTCCAGTCGAGCTTTGCAATCAGGCTGCGCAGCCCGCTGACGATGCCCAGCAGCCCGGTCCGGCTGAGCTTGCGGGGCTTGCCCGATGACTTGCCCGATGACTCATCGGATGAGGCATAGCGCGCCTGAGCGCGGGCGTGCAGATGCAAGTGCATCAGAATGCCGGGCCGCAGCCAGCTGCGGCGGTTGAGCAGTTGACTGGCCAGATCCAGCGGCACGCCGTCGATATGCACCTTCATCAACTGGCTCAAGCGCACATCGATTCGGGCCATCAGCAGCAGCGGCGCCAGAAAATGCTGACAGAACTGCTGATAGCCTTCCCAGACCTGACCTTCCTGATAAGGCGCGAAGCTCAGGGTGTCGATCAGCAGCGGCCGGCCATGGTGAAACTGCACGTTATAGGCCGAGGCGTCCTTGAGAATCATGTCGTGCTCGAGCGCGGCGAGCTGGACATCAAGCGTCAGCAGCGCCGCGTCAAGGTACTGGCTGAAGCTCCACTCATAAGGATAGGAGACGAAAGCCACCCGTTCGGGCGCAATCACGCAAAACGCTTCGTCGGGTTCCGGCGGGGACAGATCCACCGTCTTGTGCGGCACCAGCCAGCCGCGCCCGACCAGATGCTCGTACAGCCCCGAGGCCATCAGCTGCTCATAGTCGGCCCTGCCGGCCTGGTTGATCTGTCGATAGAGCACGCCGTCGCGCTCGAACATGAACCCGGCCGGGTCGCGAAACGAACTATCCAGGGCTTGCACGCTGTTGGGCTCCATTAACTTGCGATTCAAGAAATTCTGTTGGAAACAACTAAGCTTAATTGGCGACCGCGTCAGCGCTTGCCTGCGCCGCCGGGACCAGAGAAAAGGACATCAGCGCCACAGCCAGCTTGCGCGTGTCACTGCCGGTTCCAAGCTCGACCGGACTGACGGCATCGGGTAGTATAAGGCGAATTTCCGTCTGGGGCCGGTCCAACCAGGCCTTGACTACGGGCACTTTGATCTTCGTACCCCCCTTGTGTTGGACAAGCCACTCTCCAGCTGATCGCCCATTTACCTCAACCCCGACTCGCTGGGTGAGTTGCTTATCCGGATCCACGTTGGGGATAAACCTCAGGTTCAGCACAAGATCATCTTCCACCGGCGGCAACTCCAGCAGCAACGAGGCCTCGTGACCATTATTCCAGACCACCTTGTCATGCTGGCTTGACCAGCCGCTAACCAGATAACGCCCGGCCTCGCCCGCCAGGCCGGCCAGTACCCGTGTACCCGGCTGATAGGCTCGCGAACGTTCAAGCGTTGCGATTTCTTCAACCGGACCGAAGGACGTCGGGTCGTTCACCGAACCAGTAACATTCAAGCCATGCAGCTTGCCATCCTTCAGGAAGACGAAGCGCCGTTGCCGATCACCGGACTCGAGCGATTTAATGGGCTGGCCGGAGCCATCGAGCTGTTCAAGACCGGCCTGCGCCAGCAGCGTTGGCGCTATGTCTGCCATGCTGGTCTGAAGCGACGATTGTCTCAGCGCCCCCCGGCTATCGGGCGGTTTAATTGCCAACAAGCCAAGTAGGCGCACGGGCATATAATCCGGCTCGAACCCGCCACCGTGATCGCTCTGGAAGATGACCAGGGCATCGTCATACACTCCCATGGACTTCATCCGCTCGATGAAACGAACCAGCAACCGGACCATTGGCCTGGCCTCGTTGAGATAATTCTGTCGAGTATTGGGCAGCACTCTGCCAGCCGGACGGCCTGATTGATTCGTTGTAAATGGCGGATGCGGCGGCCACAGATGCATGAAGTGGTATGTAGGCCCTTGATGACCTGTCTCCATGCGATCGATGTAGTCGGCCAGGAAACGGCGCTGCTCGAAGCTCTTGCTCCCGCCTGGGTAAGCGAGTTGACTCAGACGCCAGTTGTTATCGTTGTATACCCAGCGGCGGCAGCGATGGGGTAGCTGCCGGAACAGTGCCACATCCAGCAAGCGTGCGGTTTCTCGCCAGCGTTGTTGCTTCATGCTACCGGCATAGACATCAGGCACGGGATAGTAATTCGTGGCCGGAGCTCTACTCATGTCGAGTAGCGGCAAAAGGTTGACGATGTAACCGGCTTCCATCAAGTGAGCGTAAAGCCCTCGCTCCATGGCCGACTTGAAATACTCATCCGGCGACTGACTGCCACTGGGGACGCGACCGGAGACGATTGCCGGCACTGCCAAAGATGTGTGCGGCGCCACGGCTGTGTTCTCTGGATAGACGGTGAACCCGTCGAATTTCCTTTCAAGCTTCAGCTCTTCGACCAGCTCGAGAAAAATATCGCTCTCAAAATTGTCCAGCACGACATGCACGATATTGCGATCCGTTGAATACTCCAGGACCGCATCCGGAATTTCGTCAGGAGGCTCAAATTCATCAGATGAAGCGAGCATGCGATTGGCATCGATCAGCAGAGGCACGCACTGAATGCCAATGAAAACCGCGGCGCCAATGGCAGCAACACGAGACAGCCGTCGCGCCGCTAACAGCGCTCCGCACAACACGAGCAGCCAGAGCACAAGATCAGCCCCGATCAGCAGCCCCCCGAATTCCGACCAATCGATGCCCCGTCCATCGAGCGGCCCGTAATCATGCATCAGAAAAGCCCCCTGAAACCATGACAACAAACCCAGAGCGAAGAGCAGGCTGGCCGATACCTGGCGCACAACAACAGGCATGAGCCGCAGTAGCACTGCCAGCACCAGTGCAGCGAGGAGAGCCGCACCGACAAGCGGCAGCACCAACTTCGCCAGTCCATGCTCAAACTCTGCAGTATTGTCGAGATAGAGCGTCGCAGGCACGAACAGGCAAAGGTTCAGCAAGGGAAACAGGGCGATAAGCCATAGCGCCCTCAAGCCGAAGCTGCCTTTGCGATTCGGCTTCTTGCTCTTCAAACTCAGCGCTCCTCTACCGTGCAGGAGCGGGCTTCAAACTGGTAAAGCGCAATTCCGAGCTTTCGGCTATCTGGCCCTGTTCCCTGCTCCAGCGGCGAGGCAGCATCCGGAAACTCAAACTGGATATCGAGCATCTCGGCATCATTGATCACCGCCGCCGGCACGCAGAACTCACGCCAGCCTCGCCCGCTGTTGTGCCACTCCTGCGCTGCCCCATTCACGTTTACACGAACCCGAGGAGCGTTGATCGCACCATTGGCATCATAGGGAAGATAGTCCAGCCGAATGAGCAATTCCCCATCAACCGCCCTGGATAGCGGCAAATGAACACTCGCCTTATCGGCACGTGACCATACCAGGCCGTGGGAGCTTGGCCTGCTCCAGCCTTTGACCAGGAATTCTTCCGGGAAAGCGCCCGGGCGAAAGCGCAGCCGCCTGCCTGGGCGATACGCATTCGACTCGGATGCCACCGCTTCCGCAGGCGGAACAAGCTGACGTTCGCTCGGCTGCCAGCTTTGCGCCAGCCAGCTGTGCCCATCGACCAGATATTCGGTCATGTCAGGCAGGTACTCGCCGGTCCAGCCGTCGAAGGTATAGAAACGATAACGTCGCTGACGCTCGGCGCTGGCATCGACTGCAAACATGTCCTGCCCCGGAAAATCTTCGTCGAGCTTTAGCTGGGCCGCGATGGTGGCTGCCACATCCGCCAGTGAAACAGGCGCTTCTGAAACTGTTAACTCATCTTTTTCAGCAAAAGGCTTAACCAGAATCAGCGGCAGCCCCGAGGCTCGATGCATTCCGGGAATGGCGCTGTCCGCGTCGCCTGCCATGCCAGACGGCAGGGTCGACGTGTCCACCGCATCGACATATTCGCCGCCACCGTGATCGGATACGACAAGAATCAGGCTGTTATCGTAGAGATCACGCGCTTTGATGAAGTCCAGAAAGCGCTCCAGCACGACCAGCGCCGCGCGCGAATGGCGCTTGAAGCCATCGGCCCCTGCCGGCAGCCGCTTATGCGCAAGCGACTCGTCAAGCATGAAGGGCGCATGCGGCATCATCAGGTGATAGAGACGGAAAACGGGGCCGCTCTCCTGAGCCGCTGCCTCATGGTTGGCGCGACGAAGAAACTCAAGCGCATGATGCTCCGCTGCCGTGCTCTTTTCGACCGCCGGCGTGGTCGTCGCGCGCTCACACGAAATCGGAAGCCAACGCGCCAGTCGCCACCGGTAGTCGTTGATCCACCACGCTTTCCACCAACGGGGGCTGGCGCGGAAGAGCCCAAGGTCCATCATTCTGCCCACATCCGCCAGCCGTTTTGTACAAGGCGCGGCAGGACGAGCATTCGAGGCCACCTCAGAAGAGGGGTAAACCACCCGCTTGAGCCGCGGCAGCAGGTCCACCTGCCAACCGCGAGAAACCAGTTCTCGGGGAATCGACTGATCCAGGAAACTACGCTTGATGAAGGCCTGAATCGGAACGTCGTTGTCATACCAGCGTCCGGTGAGCATCAGCGCAAAACTGGGATAGGTTTTCGAGTAGCCTGCCAGCGCATTGCGAAACCAGGTAAATCCTGCCAGCTCCTGTCGCAACCCGGGCTCATCTTCCAGCAACTCGCCAAAAACATCTGCCTGAAAGGCATCGAGCACGATCATGATCACGTTTCGGTCTTCCGAAAACGAAAACGCCTGCGCATCGTCAAGGAACGAATGATGAAACTCCAGTACCGAAGGCATCTGCACTACAGCACGGGCCGCCGGCAGCACCTGGATCAACAACAGCATCGCGGCAATCGGCCCCGCCCAGCGCCACAGCTTCTGGCGAGCCAGAATGACGGCTAGCGGAAGCAGAACCCACAGGAAGGCATCGAACACAAGCCATCCAGGCTGCCCCCCCAAGGCGAGTTCGTCGCCATCGAGCACGCCGTAGTCGGGCACAATCAGCTGCCCCTGGGCCCACACCAGCAAAGCCAGGGCAAGCAATACTGCTGCCATCACCGGATCCCACTTGCGAGGGGCAATGACAGCGCAGCAGAAGATCAGCAGGAAAGGAATTGCCGCCGCGAGCAGCAGCGAAGGAAGTACGCCAACGGCCGAAACCGAAAACTCGTACGGGTTGCTGGCGTGAATTTCCACTGGGATCAGAACCAGCGGCGGCATCGTGATCGCCAGCCCGAGAAACAGGGCAGTAAGCAGCCGGCGTACAGCAGCAGGAAAGCGTTTTGCCGAGGCTCCCGCAGCGCCCGTGTCCGCTTCATCAGCCACGAAATCGCTCTCCCGTTTCGACCAGTCCCGCACAGCGGATTATCTGCTTGAGCATGTCGAGCATGACGTCATTATTTCCAGTTGTTGTTTTCGGGCTCCCCAAACCCGAAAGCATTGATGTGACGGCAGATTCAGCATTCTGGCATCAAACGACAAATTATATCGAGCCTGCGGCGCCGGCGATAGCCTGCGGCGCTGGGGATAGCCTGCGGTGCTGGCAAGGTATCATAGCGCCCGGTCTCGGCACGCATGTGCTGCAGCTGCGCCAAAAGAGTTTCAGGATTGATCCAGGGAGCACCGCAAAGAATGACGAATTCATCCACCAGACAAAGCGCGTTTTCAAGCTACCAGGAGCTACTCGAGCGCGCCGGCGCCTGGAAACAGCAGCTGGAGGCGGCCAAGACCGGCGCTCCTGCCCCTGATAAAACCTGGTATGCCTACGACATACTCTCCAACCTGTGGCATCTGGAAAACCTGATGGACCAGCTCCCTGAAAGCGCCATCGAGCTTTTCCAGTCCGGCCACATTGCAGATATCGGCGCGGCGGACGGGGATTTGTCCTATTTTCTAGAAAGCGAAGGCATGACGGTCGACCTGATTGACTGGCCGGCTACCAACTGGAACGGTCTCGACGGCGCGCGGGCGCTGGGGGAGCGGCTGAACTCCAGCAATGTCGCCGTTCACGAAGTCGATCTCGACACGCAGTTTCAGCTGCCGTCAGAGCGCTATGATCTGGTCTTGTTTCTCGGCATTCTCTATCACCTGAAGAATCCGTTCTACATTCTCGAAACGCTCGCCAGGCACTCGCGATTCTGCTTTTTGAGCACGCGCATTGCGCGCACAACGGCCGATCGCCGGCTGGAGCTGGAAGAGGCGCCCCTGGCCTATTTACTGCACCCGGAAGAGTGCAATAACGACCCCACCAACTACTGGATCTTCTCGGCTCCGGGCCTGATCAGGCTGGCGGAACGAAGCGGGTGGACCGTTCGCGCAACGTACCGGGTTGGTGATACCAAACAGTCCGACCCCAGCTCCGCCGAGCACGACGAACGCATGTTTCTCGCACTCGAAAGCCGCGTATTGACAACCCGCTGAGCGCACAAGGTGCCGAAGTGTCGATTTCAGTTTCCGCATTTGGCGACGAGAAAGGCATTAACATAAGCGGTATCGTAAGCGTGGAACCGGGCAGCTGATCTGCTCTTGATAGAAAAGGGCCACGCCCCACCACTTGACGGTCGACTGTTGCGACACTGACGCGACACGCGGCCTGCAGCAATCACGAAAATGATGGAATATCTCGCTCAAATCATCCTGCTGCTGGCTGTGGCAATCAGCGTCGTAGCGGTTTTTCAGCGTCTGCATATCCCGACCAGCCTGGGCTACCTGCTGGTTGGCATGATCGTTAGCCCGTTCACCATGGGGCCGGTGATTTCCATGCCGGAGCTGGAGGCGCTGGCCCAGTTCGGCGTCGTTTTTCTGCTGTTTACCATCGGCCTGGATTTTTCCCTGCCGCAGATGCGCGCGCTGCGCAAGCAGGTGCTCGGCCTGGGCACCGCGCAGGTTGCGTTGACCACGCTGCTGGTGGGCGTCATCACCTGGATCGCCGGGCTTCCGGCGGTTGCCGCCTTTGTCTTCGGCGCCGCCTTCGCCCAGTCTTCCACAACGGTGATCGCCAGCGTGCTTGCCGAACAGGGCGAGGACACCACCCGGCACGGTCGCATCGGGCTGGCCATGTCGGTTTTTCAGGACGTGACTGCCGTGCCGTTTCTGGTGGTCATTCCGGTGCTGGGTGCCTCGGTTGCCGCCGGCGCGCTGGCCGGCATGCTGGGCCTGGCGCTGGCCAAGGCCGCGCTTGCCTTCGCCCTGGTCATCTTTGTCGGGCGTTGGCTGCTGCGGCCGTTTTTCCACATGGTGTCCAGGCGCCGGTCAAACGAGCTGTTCACCCTGGCCGTGCTGCTGATCGCCCTGCTTTCTGCCTGGGTGACCAACAGCCTGGGCCTGTCGCTGCCTTTTGGCGGGTTCCTGGCCGGAATGATTCTGGGCCGGACCGAGTTTCGCCACCAGGTGGAATCCAGCGTCAGCCCGTTTCGCGACGTGCTGCTGGGGCTGTTTTTCATCGGCATCGGCATGCGCTTCGATCCGATGGCCATTCCGCCCATCTGGCACTGGTCGTTGCTGGGCGCGCTTTTGATCATCACCAGCAAGACGCTGCTTGTCGCTGCCATTGTCCGCCGGGTTGCGGTCAGCGCCCGAATGACTTGGCGCACCGGGCTGATGCTCAGCGTTGGCGGCGAGTTCGGGCTGGCGCTGATCGCGATTGCGCTTGATTCGCAGGTGCTCGATGCGCAGCTCGGCCAGATCGCGATCACCTCGGTGCTGCTGTCGATGGTGGGCGGTGCCGTGCTGATTCGCTTCAACGGCCCGATCGCGTCCCTGCTGGCCCGGGCACCGGCTGAAAAACCTGCACCGAACCACGACGAACTGCCGCGGACCCCGGAACATTCGGTAGTGATTGGCGGCTATGGCCGGGTGGGTCGCACCATCGCTGTTCTGTTGCATTCCTGCGGCATCCCCTTCATTGCCTTCGACCCTGACCCCAAACGGGTCGAGCTCGGGCGGGCCGAAGGCCACGAAGTCTGGTTGGGCAATATCGCCGACCCCGGGCTGCTGGCGGCGGCCCGGGTGGACAAAGCGTCGCTGGTCGTCCTGGCCGTCGATCTGAAAAACACCGCGCTGGCAACCGTGAAGTACATTCGCAGAAACTGCCCGCAGGTGCCAGTGATTGTGCGCGCGCCTGATCTCAGATCCCGCGCCCGCCTGCTGAGTGCCGGCGCCGCGCACGCACATCCGGAAACGCTGGAGTCCAGCCTGCAGCTCGGCGTGACGGCGCTGGAAATGCTCAATGTCGCGCCCGATGATATCGAGCAGATACTGCAGGCCGTTCGGGACCGAGGCTATCGAACGGCGGCGAGCGGACAGGCCGACACGCCCTGACAATCATTCAACTGAAGGCACTGAACATCGAGGTTATTTTGAAAGAACGTATTGCCCATCCGGATTTCAGCAAACGTCGCAAATCGGCCGCCGAGGCCGCCGCGCTGATCGCGCCGGGCATGACGGTTGCCATGAGCGGCTTTACCGGCGCCGGCTACCCCAAGGCCGTGCCCCAGGCGCTGGCGGCGCGTATGGAGCAGGCACACGCCGGCGGCGAAGACTTCCGCATTCGCGTTCTGACCGGCGCATCAACCGCGCCGGAGCTCGACGGCGCGCTGGCCAGAGTCGAGGGCATGGAGCTGCGCCTGCCTTATCAGTCCGATCCGGTGGTGCGCAAGCGCATCAACGACGGCCGGCTCAACTATCTCGACATCCATCTGAGTCACGTTGCCCAGCACACCTGGTTCGGATTTTTCGGCGACATCGACGTGGCCGTTCTCGAGGTGACCGGCATTCGCGAAGACGGCCGCCTGATCCCGTCCTCATCGGTGGGCAACAACAAGACCTGGCTCGACCAGGCCGACAAGGTGATTCTTGAGGTCAACCGCTGGCAACCGGCCGCGCTGGAGGGCATGCACGACATCTACTACGGCACCGCCAGGCCGCCGGATCGCAAACCCATTCCGCTGGTACGCGCCGACGATCGCATCGGCGAGCCTTACCTGCGCGTCGACCCCGACAAGGTCATTGCGGTGGTCGAAACCGACGCCCCCGACCGCAACACGCCGTTCAGCGCGCCGGATGAAACCTCCGAGCGCATTGCTGGGCACGTGCTGGAGTTTCTGGAGCACGAAATCCGGCGCGGCCGGCTGACCGAACAGCTCCTGCCGCTGCAGTCGGGCGTGGGCAATATCGCCAATGCCGTGTTCGCCGCGCTCGGCAAGGGCGGATATCAGGGGCTGCAGGCCTACACTGAAGTCATTCAGGACGGCATGCTCGAGCTGCTCGAGAACGGCGTGCTGTCGATGGCCTCGGCAACCTCTTTCTCGCTCAGCCCCGATGGCATCGAAAGCTTCAACCGCCAGGTTGACTTCTTTCGCGAGCGCATCATTCTGCGCCCGCAGGAAATATCCAATCATCCCGAGCTGATTCGCCGGCTGGGCTGTATCGCCATGAACGGCATGATCGAGGCCGACATCTACGGCAACGTCAACTCCACCCATATCGCCGGCAGCCGGATCATGAACGGCATCGGCGGCTCGGGCGACTTTGCGCGCAACGCCTATGTGTCAATCTTCATGGCCGGCAGCACCGCCAAGGGCGGCAATATTTCCGGCATCGTGCCGATGGTCAGCCATGTCGACCACACCGAGCACGACACCATGGTGCTGGTCACCGAGCAGGGCCTGGCCGACCTGCGCGGCCTGGCGCCCAAAGAGCGCGCCAGGCAGGTCATTGCCAACTGCGCACACCCCGATTATCGGCCCATGCTGGAAGACTACTTCGAGCGCGCCTGCCACAAGAGCTACGGCAAACACACCCCGCACCTGCTCAACGAGGCGCTGTCGTGGCATCAGCGCTTCATCGACAGCGGCAGCATGCGCTGAGGCCGGCAAGCGAGACGCCACCACCCAGAACTCCCGGCCAACCCCGCCACTCCCGAATTCCCGGCCAGCCTCGCCACTCCCGAATTCCCGGCCAAGCGAAGCGCAGAGCCGGGATCTGCTCGACGAAGGCGCCAATAGCAACAAGACGCCGGATCAGGTCCGGCGATACGGGAGCTGGGCCGCGGGCACTACCCCCGAATTCCCGGCCAGCCCCGTCACTCCCGAAATCCCGGCCAACCCCGTCACTCCCGAAATCCCGGCCAACCTCGCCACTCCCGAATTCCCGGCCAGCCTCGCCACTCCCGAATTCCCGGCCAAGCGAAGCGCAGAGCCGGGATCTGCTCGACGAAGGCGCCAGTAGCAACAAGACGCCGGATCAGGTCCGGCGATACGGGGGCTGGGCCGCGGGCACTACCCCCGAAGTCCCGGCCAACCCCGTCACTCCCGAAATCCCGGCCAGCCCTGCCACTCCCGAATTCCCGGCCAAGCGAAGCGCAGAGCCGGGATCTGCTCGGCGAAGGCGCCAGTAGCAACAAGACGCCGGATCAGGTCCGGCGATACGTAATAGCGCAAGCGCGCGCGGCGCAGGATCGGCGCTGTCGGCACGGCACCTCTCCGTCAGCGTTATAGTGATGGATCAGCTATCTATAAAAGGCATGCCCCATGACTCAGCCTTATCAGGACTTTCATCTGCAGCCCCTGGCAGGCCAGTGGCGCGAAGGCAGCGGCGAGGAATCCCGGCCGGTTACCGACCCTTATTCCGGCAAATCTCTTGCCTCGATTCGCCTCGCTACTTCGCACGACCTGGATGCCGCCTACCGGAAAGCGGCCGAAGTTGCGCCAGAGTGGGCGGCAAGCTCACCGGCAAAGCGCTCGGCGCTGCTGCAAAAAGTGGTGGCGCTGTTCGACCGGCGCAAAGACGAGATCATCGACTGGCTGATTCGCGAGTCCGGCAGTACCCGGCTGAAGGCCGGCATCGAGTGGGCCAGCGCGCGTGCCATTACCCGGGAAGCGGCCAGCATGCCCACGCGTGCTCAAGGTGCCACTTTCGACAGCGATATTCCGGGCAAGGAAAACCTGGTTTATCGACGGCCGCTGGGCGTGGTGGGCGTGATCAGCCCGTGGAATTTCCCCTTGCATCTGTCGCAGCGCTCGGTTGCACCCGCCCTTGCCCTGGGCAACGCGGTGGTGGTCAAGCCGGCCAGCGACACGCCAGTCACCGGGGGGCTGCTGATCGCGAAATTATTCGAAGAGGCTGGCCTGCCCGATGGTGTGCTCAGCGTCATCATTGGTTCTGGCGCCGAAATCGGCGACGACTTTGTCGCCCACCCCGTGCCGTCGATGATTTCGTTTACCGGCTCGACGCCCGTGGGCAAGAACATCGGCAAGATCGCCACCGGTGGACAGCACATCAAGAAGGTCGCTCTGGAGCTGGGCGGCAACGGCCCGTTCGTGGTGCTCGACGATGCCGATATCGATCAGGCGGTCAAGGCCGCAGTGTTCGGCAAATTCCTGCATCAGGGCCAGATCTGCATGGCAATCAACCGCATCATCGTCGATCAGGACCGCTATGACGAATTCGCAGAAAAATTCGTGGCTCGCGTCAAGGGCCTGAAGGTCGGCGACCCCGCAGCGATGGACACGGCCATCGGGCCGATCATCAATCAGAAACAGCTGGAAAGCCTGCAGGACATGATCAGCGGGGCCAGGGAGCAAGGCGCCACCGTGCTGCTGGACGGCAAGGTGGAAGGTCAGCTGCTGCCGCCGCATGTCTTTGGAGACGTCACGGCCGACATGAGCATCAGCAAGGATGAAATCTTCGGCCCGCTGGTCGGCATCCAGAAGGCACACGATGACGAGCATGCCCTGGCGCTGGCCAACGCCACCGAGTTCGGGCTCTCCAGCGCGGTTTTCAGCGGCGATCAGGCCCGCGGGCTGCGCTTTGCGCGCCAGCTGCAGACCGGCATGGCTCACGTCAACGACATGCCCGTCAACGACGAAGCCCACCTGCCTTTCGGCGGCGAAAAGAACTCCGGCCTGGGGCGTTTCAACGGCGACTGGGCCATCGAGGAATTCTCCACCGTGCAATGGGTCAGCGTGCAGCGCGAGCGCAGGGACTATCCTTTCTGAGCCGGCAGCCAGCCCTGCCCTACTCCCACTCGATGGTGGCCGGTGGCTTGCCGGAGATATCGTAGACCACGCGCGAGACGCCGTCGCATTCGTTGATGATGCGCCGCGAGACGTGGTCGAGGAAGTCGTGGTCGAGGTAGGCCCAGCGGGCGGTCATGAAGTCGACAGTCTCGACGGCGCGAAGCGCGATGACGTATTCATAACGGCGCGCATCGCCGACCACACCGACCGATTTGACCGGCAGGAACACGGCAAAAGCCTGGCTGACCTTGTCGTAAAGGCCCGCCTGTCGCAATTCGCTGATGAAGATATGGTCGGCCTTCTGCAGCGGCTCGACGTATTCGGGCCTGACCTCGCCGAGAATGCGCACGCCCAGCCCCGGCCCCGGAAACGGGTGGCGCATGACCAGTGACCTGGGCAGGCCGAGTTCGACGCCGATCCTGCGCACTTCGTCCTTGAACAGCTCGCGCAGCGGCTCGACGAGCTTGAGGTTCATGTCCTCGGGCAGACCGCCGACGTTGTGGTGCGACTTGATGACCTTGGCCTTGCCGGTCTTTGCACCCGCCGACTCGATCACATCGGGATAGATCGTGCCTTGCGCCAGCCAGCCGGCTTCCTGGTGGTCCCTGGCGGCGGCGTCGAAGACGTTGATGAACTCGCGGCCGATGATCTTGCGCTTTTCCTCCGGGTCGGACACGCCGGCGAGTGCCGCCATGAACTGCTCGCGGGCGTCAACGCGCTCGACGCGCACGCCCAGATGCTCGGCAAACACGGCCATGACCTCGTCGCCTTCCCGATAGCGCAAAAGCCCGGTATCGACGAAAATGCACAGCAGCCGATCGCCGATCGCCCGGTGCAGCAGCGCAGCCACCACGGAGGAATCCACGCCGCCCGACAGGCCCAGCAACACGGTGTCATTGCCCACCTGCTCGCGCACGCGCTCGATCTGATCGTCGATGATCGCGCCGGTGGTCCAGCTCGCCTCGCAGCCGCAGATATCGAGCAGAAAGCGCTCGAGAATGCGCCGGCCCTGGCTGGTGTGGGTCACCTCGGGATGGAACTGCAGACCGTAGAGTTGCCTGTCCTCATCGGCCATGCCCGCGATCGGTGCGGCGGGCGTGGTGCAGGTGGTCACGAAACCTTCGGGCAGGCCGGTGACCTTGTCGCCGTGGCTCATCCAGACCTCGAGCAGACCCTGGCCGTCGGCCACGCGGTCCTCGATGCCTTCGAACAATCGTCCGGGCTCGGCCAGCGCCACCTCGGCATAGCCGAACTCCTTTTCGTCAGACGGGCTGACCGCGCCACCAAAGTGGCTGGCCATCGCCTGCATGCCGTAGCAGATGCCGAGCACGGGTACGCCCAGCTCGAAGACCGGCGGCGGAATGCGCGGGCTGTCGTCGAAGCTGACCGACTCGGGCCCGCCGGAGAGAATCACGCCGCTCGCGCCAAAAGCCCGGATGACCTCGTCGCCGGCGTCATACGGCAGCACTTCGGAATACACCCCGATCTCGCGCACCCGGCGAGCGATCAGTTGAGTGTATTGCGATCCGAAATCGAGGATCAGAATGCGGTGGCTATGGATGTTCATTCAGTCGCTGTTGTCAAGTGTGAAGTGTGAAGTGTGAAGGCTTTTTAGTTTAGCGCTGGGCTTACTACGGTGACGTTGAACCAGCGGCAACAAATCAGAACATTACACGTACGCCTACCGCAGCCCTCCACTTCACACTTCACACTTCACACTTGACACTTATCCCAATTTGTAATTCGGCGCTTCCTTGGTGATTGCCACGTCGTGGGCGTGTGATTCGCGCACGCCGTTGGCCGAGATGCGCACGAAGCGCGGCTTGGTGCGCAGCGTCTCGATATCGGCGCAGCCCACGTAGCCCATGGCCGCGCGCAAACCGCCCATGAGCTGGTGCACCACGCCGCCGATCGGGCCCTTGTAGGGCACGCGACCCTCGATGCCTTCGGGCACCAGCTTGTCGACATCGGCTTCGGCCTGAAAGTAGCGATCCTTGGAGCCCATTTCCATTGCGCCCAGCGAGCCCATGCCGCGGTAGGTCTTGTAGGAGCGGCCCTGGTAGAGCTCGACATCGCCCGGCGACTCCTCGGTGCCGGCCAGCAGGCTGCCGATCATCACCGTCGAGGCGCCGGCGGCCAGAGCCTTGGCGACGTCGCCCGAGTAGCGCACGCCGCCGTCGGCAATGACCGGCACGCCGTGCTCGGCCAGCGCTTCGGCGGCCGCCGCCACGGCGCTGACCTGCGGTACGCCGATACCGGCAACCACGCGCGTGGTGCAGATCGAACCCGGACCCTGCCCGATCTTGACGCCGTCGGCGCCGGCTTCGGCCAGCGCGCGGGCGCCGTCGGAGGTGGAGACGTTGCCGCCGATGACCTGCACGTCGGGCCAGGTCTTCTTGACCCACTTGATGCGCTCGAGCACGCCCTTGGAATGACCGTGGGCGGTATCGACCACCACGATATCGACCCCGGCTTCGACCAGGGCCTCGATGCGCGCTTCGGTATCGCCGCCGGTGCCCACGGCGGCACCCACCAGCAATTGTTCGGAGCTGTCCTTGGCGGCATTGGGAAAGTCGCGCGACTTCTGGATGTCCTTGACGGTGATCAGGCCCTTGAGCTCGAAGTTGTCGTTGACTACCAGCACTTTCTCGATGCGGTGGCGGTGCAGCAGCTCGAGCACCTCGTCCTGACTGGCGCCTTCATGGACGGTCACCAGTTTGTCCTTGCGCGTCATGATGTTGCGCACCGGGTCATCCAGCTTCTTCTCGAAGCGCATGTCGCGGCTGGTGACGATGCCGACCAGCTCATTGCCGTCAACCACCGGCACGCCGGAGATATTGTGCTGGCGGGTCAGGTCGATCACTTCGCGGATGGTGGTGTAAGGCCCGACGGTGAACGGGTCCTTGATCACCCCGGCCTCGTACTTCTTGACCACGCGGACGTGTTCGGCCTGGTGCTCTGCGGGCATGTTCTTGTGAATGATGCCCAACCCGCCGGCCTGCGCCATGGCGATGGCCAGCCGCGCCTCGGTGACGGTATCCATCGCGGCCGACGCCAGCGGGATATTGAGCTTGAGATCGCGCGTGATGCGCGTGGAAAGATCGACGTCTCTCGGCAGGACTTCCGAATAATCCGGAACCAGTGAAACGTCGTCAAAAGTGAGGGCTTCTTCGATCAGACGCATATTGACAGGCTCCGGGCTAGTTAAGCCGGCCATTTTAACGCGGGAGGCTTGCGATAGGCAATTCGCGGATCATCCGCCGACGGTAAAACTCTCCCCGCAGCCGCATTCGCCGGTGACGTTGGGGTTGCGAAAGCGGAATTCACGCACCAGGCCCTCCTCGACGAAGTCGACCGTGGTTCCGGCGACCATGGCCAGGGCCTTGTCGGAGACGACAATCTTGAGCTCGTCCTGCTCGAAGACATGGTCGGAGTCGTCGATCTGCTGGGCCAGGCCCACATCGTAAGCGTAACCCGAGCAGCCGGTTCGCCGGATATCGATGCGCAGGCCTTCGCCGCCGTCACGCGCCAGAAATTCGCGAATGCGCGCCACGGCCGAATCAGTGAGGGAAATACCGGAGTTGCTGACGTTTTCTTGGGTTGCAGTAGCCATGTCGGATATTATTGCGTTTCACATCCTGTCTTTCAATCCATAGAGGGTTCTCAACGCCATGCAGACTGCCAGCATCCAACAGGTGCTCGCCGGCGACATTGACGTCGGCTCGGAAGTGACCGTTCAGGGGTGGGTACGCACCCGCCGCGACTCGAAAGCCGGTTTTTCCTTCATTCACCTCAATGACGGCTCGAGCCTGGGCAATCTGCAGCTGGTGGCCGACAAGGCCCTGCCCAACTACGACGACATTCGTCATCTGACCTCCGGCTGCGCCCTGCAGTGCCGCGGAAAGGTGGTCGAATCGCAGGGCCGCGGCCAGAACGTCGAGATTCAGGCCGAGCGGATCGACGTGCTCGGCTGGGTCGACGACCCCGACCACTATCCGGTGCAGCCGAAGAAGCACAGCTTCGAGTTTCTGCGCTCGGTTGCCCACCTGCGCCCGCGCACCAACACCTTTGGCGCCGTGACGCGCGTGCGCCACGCCGCCGCGCGCGCCATCCACGAATTCTTCGACGAGCAGGGTTATTACTGGATCAACACGCCGATCATCACCTCGTCGGATGCCGAAGGTGCCGGCGAGCTGTTTCGCATCTCGACGCTGGATCTGGCCAACCTGCCGCGCACCGACGAGGGCGCGGTGGACTTTGGCGAGGATTTTTTCGGCAAGGAGGCGTTTCTGACCGTTTCGGGCCAGCTCAACCTCGAAGCCTACTGCCTGGCCATGAGCAAGGTCTATACCTTCGGCCCGACATTCCGTGCGGAAAACTCCAACACCGCCCGCCACCTGGCTGAATTCTGGATGGTCGAGCCGGAAGTCGCCTTTGCCGACCTCGATGATCTCGCCGATCTGGCCGAGAGCTTCCTCAGATCCGTCATTGCCCGCGTACTCGAACGCTGCGGCGACGACATGGCCTTCTTTGCCGAGCGCATCGATGCCGACGCCGTCGAGCGGCTGGAAAAGCTGGTCGACAGCGACTTCGTGCGCATGGACTATGCCGAGGCCATCGACATTCTGGCCGCCAGCGGCAAGAAGTTCGAATACCCGGCCCGCTGGGGCCTGGACCTGCAGACCGAGCACGAGCGCTATCTGACCGAACAGCACTGCAAGGCGCCGGTGGTAGTGATGAACTACCCCGACGAGATCAAGGCGTTCTACATGCGCCTCAACGACGACGGCAAGACCGCCGCCGCCCTCGACGTGCTCGCTCCGGGCATCGGCGAGATCATCGGCGGCTCGCAGCGCGAGGAGCGCCTGGACCTGCTCAAGCAGCGCATGGCCAAGCAGGGCCTGGACGCCGAGACCTACCGCTGGTACATCGATCTGCGCCGCTACGGCACCGTGCCGCACTCGGGCTTCGGGCTGGGCTTCGAGCGCCTGCTCAACTACATTACCGGCCTGACCAACATCCGCGACGTGATTCCCTACCCGCGCACGCCGGGCCACGCGCCGTTCTGAAGCCTGCGGCAAGCCGCTGAAAAATCAACTGAAAACTCGCCCGACGGATATTTCTTGCCGTCGGGCGGTTGAAATTCGGCCCACGCAACATACATACATGTATGTATAATTCCGTCGGCCCACCGGCGCCTGTGCAATAAATCATTATTTTCAAGATTCTCCCGTCCGCAACGGAGTGACAAAAACATGTTCCTGTCCCATCCCACCTTCCGCAGCCTGGGTGCTGCGGTCACGCTGGGCGCGATTGCGCTCGTTCTGGCCGCATGCTCCGAACCGCAGCAGTCCCAACAGCCGCCGCCCCCGCCGGTGCGCTTTGTCACCGTCGCGCCGACGGATGTCGCCGTGGAACAGGAATACGCCGGGCGCATCCGCGGCTCGCGCGAGGTGGAAGTGCGCTCCCGCGTGGGCGGCATCCTGCTCGAGCGCCTGTACAACGAAGGCCAGCGAGTCGAAGCCGACGACGACCTGTTCCTGATCGACCCGGACACCTACCGGATCGCCGTCAGCCAGGCCGAGGCCGAGCTGGCCAACGCCCGCGCACGCTTTCAGCAGGCCGAGCGTGAATGGAAGCGCATCTCGGGGCTGTACGAGCGCAGCGCGGTCAGCGAGCGCGAACGCGACCGCGCACGCTCCGAGCTCGAGCTGGCCGAAGCCGGCATGGCGCTGGCGCGTGCCGGCCTGGCCTCGGCCGAGCTGAATCTCGACTGGACGCGGGTCAGCGCGCCGATCTCGGGCATGACCGGGCTCGAAACCCTCTCGGAGGGCAGCCTGATCGACACCGGCTCCCTGCTGACGACCATTACCCAGACCGATCCGGTGCACGTGCGCTTTGCCCTGCCCGAGCGTGATGCCACCATGCAGCGGCGCGCGCGCCGCGCCATGACCGGCGACGCCAACAGCGTCGAGCAGCAGGCACGGCTGGCGCTGCCCGACGGCAGCCACTACGACCTGGAAGGCAGCATCGACTTTACCGACGCCACCATCGACCCCCGCACCGGCAGCGTTTCGGCACGCGCCGTTTTCCCCAACCCCGACGGCGAACTCGTTCCGGGCCAGTTCGTGCGTATCCGCATGCTGACCCAGCAGCTCGACAACGTCTATCGCGTGCCGCGCGCGGCCGTTGTCCAGAGCAGTGAAGGCGCACGCGTTTTCGTGGTCGGCAGCGACAACCACGTCAGCAGCCGCGCCGTCAAGCTCGGCCCCACCGTGGGCCAGGATCGGGTCGTGCTGTCGGGGCTTGAGCCGGACGACCGCATCGTCGTCAGCGGGCTGGTCAACCTGCGCGACGGCATGCCCGTCAACCCCCAGGCCCACAAGGCCACTGATAGCGACAACCGCGACGGAGCCTGAAGATGCTCAGATTCTTCATTGATCGGCCGATCTTTGCCTCGGTCATCTCGATCATCATCGTGCTTGTGGGCGCGGCCGCGATGCGCGCCCTTCCCATCGAGCTCTATCCCGATGTCGTGCCGCCGCAGGTGGTGGTCCAGGCCGCCTACCCCGGCGCCAGTGCCGAGGTGCTGGCCAGCGCCGTGGCCGCGCCGCTGGAGCAGGAGATCAACGGCGTCGACAACATGATCTACATGGAGTCGACCACCACCGACTCCGGCAGCCTGATGATCAGCGTCTCCTTCGAGATCGGCACCAACCCCGACCAGGCGGCCATCAACGTCAACAACCGTGTCCAGGCGGCGCTGCCAAAGGTGCCGCAGACGGTGCGCGAGCTCGGCGTGCGCGTCGAGTCGCGCTCGACCAACATGCTGATGGTGCCCGTGCTGTACTCGCCCGAAGGCACGCACGACCCGTTGTTCATGTCCAACTACGCCCTGCTCAACCTGGTTGACGAACTGGTGCGCGTGCCCGGCGTCGGCGATGCCTCGCTGTTCGGGCAGCAGGACTATTCGATGCGCATCTGGCTCAAGCCGGACAAGCTGGCCCAGTTCAGCCTTACGCCGGCCGATGTGGCCGCCGCCGTGCGCGACCAGAACTCGCAGTATGCTGCCGGGCGCATCGGCGCCGAGCCCACACCCGATGACACCGCCTTCACCATGGCGGTGACCACGCACGGCCAGCTCGATGACGCCGAAGCCTTTGAAAACATCATCCTGCGCTCGCAAGCCGACGGCAGCGTGCTGCGCCTGGGCGATGTGGCCCGCGTCGAGCTCGGCGCCCAGGACTACAACTTCTCGGCCATTCTCAACGGCCAGTCCAACGTGCCGCTGGGGATCTATCTGCAGCCCGGCGCCAACGCCCTGGCCACGGCCGAGCGCGTGTACGAGGCCCTTGACGAGGCCAAGTCGCGCTTCCCCGAGGATCTCGATTACGCGGTGCCCTTCGACACCACCGAGTTCATCAACATCTCGATTCGGGAAGTCTTCATCACCCTGATCATCGCCACCGTGCTGGTGGTGCTGATCACCTTCATATTTCTGCAGCGTTTCCGCGCCACCCTGATTCCGGTGATGGCCATTCCGGTCTCGCTGGTGGGCACCTTTGCCGGCATGCTGGCGCTGGGCTTTTCGGTCAACCTGCTCACGCTCTTCGGGCTGGTGCTGTCAATCGGCATCGTCGTCGACAACGCCATCATCGTGATGGAAAACGTCGAACGCCTGATGAGCGAGAAGAACATGAAGGCACACGAGGCCTCGGTCGAGACCATGAAACAGGTCGCCGGCGCCGTCGTTTCCTCGACGCTGGTGCTGGTGGCCGTGTTCGCGCCCGTGGCCTTTCTGGGCGGGCTCAGCGGCGAGCTCTATCGCCAGTTTGCCGTCACCATTGCCGTGTCGGTGGTGGTCTCCGGCGTGGTTGCGCTGACCTTGACCCCGGCGATGTGCGCGCTGCTGCTCGACAGCACGCGCCAGCGCGTTGCCAAGCCCTTTCAGTGGTTCAACCAGGGCTTCAACAAGCTCACGCGCGGCTTCACCGCTTCGGTCGAGTGGCTGCTGGCCCATGCCGTCATCGGCGTCGGCCTGTTTGTGCTGGTGACGGTACTGGCGGTGCTGGGCATGCAGCGCCTGGCGCCCGGCCTGGTACCGGGCGAAGACCAGGGCGTGGCCATGATCTCCTATTCGCTGCCGCCGGCGTCCTCGCTCAATCGCACCGTCGAATTCCGCGATGAGCTCTCGGAAGCCATCATGGCAATGGACGAAGTCCAGGACTTCACCACTTTTGCCGGTTTCGACATCATCGCCATGGCCCAGCGCACCAACACCGGGGTGGGCTTTGCCAACTTTACCGACTGGAGCGAACGTACCGGCCCCGGGCAGGACGTGCAGTCGCTGACACATCGCATCATGGGCATGGGCGCGGGCATGCCCGAAGCCTTTGTCATCGCCTTTGCCCCGCCGCCGATCCAGGGGCTGTCGCTGACCGGTGGTGTCGAAGGCTATCTGGAAGTGCGCGGTGATGCCGACACGGAAGAAATTCACGCCATTGCCAGCCGGGTGATGAACGCCGCCAACCAGCGCCCGGAGCTGGTCAACGCCCGCACCACGCTGGATATATCCATTCCGCGCTATCACGCCGAGGTCGACCGCGACAAGGCGCTGGCTGCCGGCGTGCCTGTCGGCCAGGTGTTTCAGGCCATGCAGGCCACCTTTGGCTCGATGTACATCAACGACTTCACGCTGGCGGGCCGCAACTGGCAGGTCAACCTGCAGTCCGAAGGCGAGTTCCGCAACCGGCCCGAAGACCTGGACAAGGTCTTTGCCCGCTCCGACAGCGGCGAGCTGGTGCCGTTGAGTTCGCTGGTGACGCTCGAGCGCACGGTCGGCGCCGACGTGCTCAATCGCTTCAACGTCAACAGCGCCGCCAAGATCATGGCCGACGCCGCGCCCGGCTACACCTCCGGACAGGCCAAGGACGCCCTGGCCGAGGTGTTGGCCAAGGAAGTCAACGACAGCAACGTGCTGCCGGGCTGGACCGGCGAGGCCTACCAGCTCGAGGCCGCCGCCGGCGCGGGCACCCTGGCTTTTGCGCTGGGTCTGGTCATGGTCTTTCTGATTCTGGCCGCCCAGTACGAGCGCCTGACCCTGCCGCTGGCCGTGGCCACCGCGATTCCCTTCGGCGTGCTCGGTGCCGCACTGGCTTCCATGCTGCGCGGCTTCCCCAACGACATCTACTTCCAGGTCGGCCTGCTGGTGCTCATTGGCCTGGCGGCCAAGAACGCGATCCTGATCGTCGAGTTCGCCGCCCAGAACCGCGCTGCCGGCATGAGCGCCCTGGAGTCGGCGCTGACCGCCGCACGCCAGCGCTTCCGCGCCATCATCATGACCGCCCTGACCTTCATCGTTGGCACGCTGCCGCTGGTGGTCGCCACCGGTGCAGGCGCCAACAGCCGTCAGGAGATCGGCACGGTGGTGGTAGGCGGCATGGTGTTTGCCTCGACCCTGGCGCTGCTGTTCGTGCCGCTGTTCTACAAGCTGTTCGAAGACTTCTCCGACTGGCACCGGCGCCGCCGGCAACCGGCTGAAACCGAAGGCTGAGCCGCCGTGACCCGACTGAAAGGCACCGCGGCAGAAGCCACTCGGGAGGCCCTGCTGGATGCCGCCGAGGAGATGTTTCATGAAAAAGGGGTCGCCCGCGCGTCACTCCAGAGCATTGCCCGCCATGCCGGAGTGACGCGCGGCGCGCTGTACTGGCACTTCGAGGGCAAGGCCGACCTGCTGCGCCAGCTCATCGAGCGCATTCGCATGCCCTATGAAGAGCTGGTCGACGACATCCCCGACGAACTGGCGGCGGAAAACGGCCTGGATGAAATCCGCCTGGCCTGCCTGCAGGGTCTGCGCCGGCTCGAACGGCCCCGTTACCGGCGCATTCACGCCATCCTGCTGCACCGCTGTGAGGTCTTTGACGATGTTGATCCGGTGGCGCTACTTGCCGACATGTCGCGCGAGGCCCAGGCCGCCACCCTGGCGCGTTTTCGCGCCGCCGAGGCCGCCGGCGAACTGCGCACCGGCCTGGGCGCGGAGACCGCCAACCTGATGATGCACAACCTGCTGGCCGGGCTGTTCCACGGCTGGCATCTGGACCACAAGGCCTTTTCTCTGGTCAATACCGGCAGCGAGCTGATCAACGAATGGTTCCGGCTGATCTCGACTACGGACTGAGGACCACAAACCGCTTACAACAATGCCTGCCCGACATAGAACCACATCGGCACGGTCACGGCCGACAACAGCACGCTCCAGGCGAGCATGGCCGAGGCCAGCGGCGGCGCCAGGCGGGCCGAGCTCAACAGCGCCGCGGCGGTGACCATCGACGGCAGCGAGGCCTCCAGCAGCGTGGCGCGGGCGACGTCCGGCCGCGCATCGAGCAGCACAATCAGGCCAAGGGCAACGGCCGGCAGCACCAGCAACTTGCACACCAGCCCGATATACAGCGGCCTTCTGTAGTCCTGAATCAAACGCAGGTGCAGGCTCATGCCGATTGCCAGGGTAACCAGCGGCAGCAGCATATCGGCAAAGCTGTGGGCCAGCTCCATCAGCCAGGCCGGCAGCCAGGCGTTGCCGAAAAGGAGCGCAACGATCAGCGCCACAAAGGGCGGAAAACCGATCATGCGCCGCGCGATCTCACCCAGCCGCGGTCGCCGGCCGCTGCCGAACCAGGCCAGCACGAACAGCGCGTGAGTGCACAGGATCAGAAACGAGCCGAGCTGGTCGTAGACCACGGCATAGCGCACGCTGTCGGCGCCCAGAAGCGCCTCCGTCAGCGGAAACCCCAGAAACGAAGTATTGCCGAGGGGCACCAGCAAAAGCAGCACGGCAACCGCCTCGCGGCGCAGCTCAAGCCAGCGCGCCAGCGGCAGCACAATGGCAATGCTGGCACCCAGCAAGAGCCAGGGCACGACCACCAGCGGCAGCAGCGCAACGCTGGCCTCCAGCGTGGGCACGTGGATCAGGATCAGCGCCGGCAGGCACAGCATGATCACCACGCGGTTGAGCACCTCGGGCGCGCTGGGCGGAAAGAAACGCGCCAGCGCGCGGCCGGCGGCGACCAGCGAAAGAATGACCAGATAGGCCGACATGGCCGTCGATCATACTGTAATTTGCCTCAGGCAATCGCATCGCAACAGCGCAGGACAAAGCCATGCAGGAAACAGAGCTGACCACCGGCCAGGAACTCAAGGCCATGATCGAATTGACGCTGCTGGGCGCCATCTGGGGCGGCTCGTTTCTGCTCATGCGCGTGGCCGCACCGGAAATCGGCCCCTTTGCCCTGGTCGAGATCCGGCTTTTCTTCGGCGCGCTGGTGCTGCTGCCCTTCGTCTACCGCGCGCGCAAACAGCTGGCCGGGCGCTGGCACGTGCTGCTTGTGATCGGCATTCTGAACTCGGCGGTACCGTTTACCCTGTTCGCCTGGGCCACCTCCATCGCGCCGGCCGGCATCAGCGCCATCGCCAACAGCATGACGGCCCTGTTTGCCGTCGTCTTCGCCGGGCTGTTCTTCGGCGAGAAGATGGGCATCCGCCGCGGCATCGGCCTGGCCTCGGGCATCGTCGGCGTTGGCGTCATGGTCGGCATGCCAATGGCCGGCGTACCGGTCGGCTGGGCCGCGCTGGCAGCAACAATGGCCGCCGCCTGCTACGGGCTGTGCAACAACCTGGTGCGTCGCTATCTTGGCGGGCTGCCGCCAATTGCGCTGGGCGGCGCCACGCTGTCGTGCGCCACCGTCGTAATGCTGCCCATCGCTATCTGGCAGTGGCCGGCGCAGTCCCCTTCAGCCACCGTCTGGGCCAGCGCGATCACGCTCGGCGTGCTATGCACCGGCATCGCCTACGCCTTCCTGTTCCGCCTGATCGAAACCATCGGCCCGGCCCGCACCGCCACCGTCACCTACCTGGTGCCCCTGTTCGGCGTGGCCTGGGCCCGCCTGGTGCTGGGCGAAGCCATCACCCCCGGAATGATGATCGCCGGCGTCCTGATTCTCGGCGGCGTGGCCCTGAGCCAGTCCCGCCGCCGGCGCCCGGTCGTTCCGCGCCAGGCTTGAGAAGGGGCACGGCTTCAGCCACCTGATCAACCCGATCGACGGCGCCGACCACCAAACCCATGAGGATGTTTGAACTACTTTTCAGTCGGCCCCAACCCCGTATACTATCTAGCCAGTCTAGCCAAGCAGGTGCTCCGATGAGCTGGAAACTCGCCGACGCCAAGAACAAGTTCAGTGAAGTCGTCAAACGCGCGCTTACCGAAGGTCCCCAGCGGGTGACGCGGCGTGATGACGCGGTGGTGATTGTCTCGGAGGCCGAGTATCAGCCCCTGACGGGGCAGCAGCCCGGCTTTCGTGATTACCTGCTCGGGGGCGGCCCGAGCCTGAAAGATGTCGACCTGACGCGGGATCGCTCACCCGACCGCGACGTTTCACTGTGAGAGTTCTGCTCGACACCTGCGTACTTTCCGAGATCCGTCACCGGCATTAGAATCATCAACCCCTGGGCACCACTGGGCGTGCACGATGCTTGAAGACTGCGACAATCCGCACAGACAACATGCGCACTTCATCACAAGCAGAGCCTGCCGTGATTCCTGAATCCACTATTACCTGCCTCTCGTGCGGCCACCGTGAAACTGAAACCATGCCCACCGACGCCTGCCAGCACCTCTACGACTGCAAGCGCTGCGGCGCCGTGCTGCGGCCGAAAAAGGGCGACTGCTGTGTCTTCTGCAGCTACGGAACCGTGCCCTGCCCGCCGATGCAAACAGCAGACCGAAGCATTTGACATGCTTTATACAGCGGTGTATTTTTAACATCATGGTTCGCACTCAGATCCAACTCCCCGACGAGCTCTACCGAGAGGCGAAGCGGATTGCCGCCGAACAGGAAATCAGCCTGGCTGAAGTTCTACGCCGCGGATTGGAGCACATGCAGCGCATCTACCCACCCGGACGCAGCGACCGCCCGTGGCAACCGCCCGCGGCTGACGCGCTCGGGGAATTCCAGGCGCCGGAAGAACGCTGGCGCGAGCTGGGCAATGCCTGACGTGTCGGGGTCAACGTGCTCTCCATAGATACCAACATCCTGCTGTACGCGCACAATCGTGACTGCCCCGAGCATCAGCCAGCGCGGGCGTTCATCGAGCAATGCGCCGAGCGCGACGACGTAGCGATCTGCGAACTTGTCCTGCTGGAGCTCTACCAGCTACTGCGCAATGCAGCCGTACTGGCCAGCCCGCTTGACGCGCCCGATGCCGCGGCCGTGTGCATGGCCTGGCGCAACAATCCTCGCTGGGCACTGATAGAAAATGCGCCGGTCATGGACAAGCTCTGGACCGTTGCGCAACGCCCCGGCATCGCCCGGCGAGCCGTATTCGACGCCCGCATCGCGCTGACCCTTCGTCATCACGGCGTCACCGACTTCGCCACCCGCAACACCGCCGACTTCGAAGCCTTCGGCTTCACCCGCCTGATCAACCCGATCGACGGCGCTGATCACCAGATCCATGAGGGTGCCTGAGCTACTTTTCAGTCGGCATCAGTCCCCGTTTCCCCTTCCAGCCCTGCCGCTGGACCGACCGCGACGGCATGGAGCGCGCCAACTACCAGCTCTTTCTCACCGAGCTGTGCCAGTTGCTGGATCTGCCCGGCCCCGAGCCGGCCGGGCCTGATCCGGAGAAAAACGCCTACGTTTTCGAACGCCGGGTCGGCATCGACCACCCCGACGGCTCCCCCACCCGCGGCTATATCGACCTCTACCGCCGGGGCCATTTCGTGCTCGAAGCCAAGCAGGTTGGCGAAAAGCACGAATCCAGCCGCTGGGACAAGGCCATGCTGCGCGCCGCCGCGCCGGCGACCCTATACAACTTCCGCCTCGTAGCCGCCGCGCAGGAAGAATATGCCCAGCGTCAGGAAAGCCACCGGATAGGTCACGAAACTCAGCGGGGAAAGAATGATCGACAGCGCCAACAGCGAGCTGATCAGCAGCATGACGGCGAACACTTTCAGCGTTGTCGCACTGCCGGCATCGGTGACCAGCAAGGCGATCGACAGGGCCAGGCCAGTCAGGCCGAGGATGAAACCCGTGATTATGAACCAGGCCGAGGCCGCGACCACAAGGCCATCGCGGATCGGGTTCGTGAACTCTCCGCTCGGGCTCAATCCCAGATCGAACAGCACGGTAGCGGTCAGCAGCCCGGCGGCAACGGCCATTATCAGCAGCAGGACGGCACAGACACCGCCTTGAAGCTGGTTCTTGATAATGCGACGAAGACTCAGGTAGAGATAGATTTCCATCCCTCCAATCAACACGAACAGTCCGTCCATCGGCCCCAGGCGAGTGATGTCGGCGCTGAAGCTTTCCGCTACCGACGCGGCAGCAAACCCTTGCCAGAGGGCGGTGAACCAGTAGACGGGAAACAGGACAGCGAGTGCGATGGCGACATAGCCAGGCAGGGTGTGTTCACGAGTCATGGGATTTCCTCCCTTGCGTTTGGTGGTCTTCGACGAACTCGAGCAGATCGCCCGGCTGACAAGCAAGTGCTTCGCAGATCGCCTCGAGAGTGCTGAAACGGATGGCTTTGACCCGCCCGTTCTTGAGCAGCGAAAGATTGGTCATCGACACGCCGACCCTTTGCGACAGCTCGGTCAGGGACATCTTGCTTTTCGCCAGCTCAATATCCAGGTTGATGCGAATGGCCATAGACCGGACCCTCAGTACGAATGTTATGCTATTCGTCTTATAATTTACGTTTATCGTAAACTAATTAACGAGCAAAGACAACCCCTCGGCCATACCTCGGAGTCTGATGGTCAGGATGGTGGTAATTCGCTGGGTGAGCTCAGCGGCGCCGCCAGGCGTGAAAGCGCTCCAGCCAGGCAAGCGCCCGTTCAGGTGCATGCGCTCGTTTCCATTGGCCGGCGACGAACTTGTTGGCCTCGATCAGGGTGGGATAGGCGTGGATGGTGCCCAGGATCTTGTTCAGGCCCAGCCCGTGGCGCATGGCGGTGACGAACTCACCGATCAGCTCGCCGGCGCTCTCGCCGACGATGGTTGCCCCCAGAATCCGGTCCTTGCCGGGTACGGTCAGCACCTTGACGAAGCCGTGCGCCCCGCCTTCGGTGATGGCACGGTCGAGTTCGCCCAGGTCGTAGCGGGTGACTTCGTATTCGATGCCGGCTTCGCGCGCCTGGGTTTCATTGTGGCCAACATGGGCGATTTCCGGGTCGGTGAAAGTAACCCAGGGGATGACCGAATAATCGGTCTTGAAACGGCGAATGCCCAGCAGCAGCGCGTTGACCGCGGCATACCAGGCCTGATGAGATGCGGTGTGCGTGAACTGGTAAGGACCGGCAACGTCACCGCAGGCGAATATATTCGGATAGCGCGTCTGCAGAAATTCGTTGAGCTCGAGCGTGCGCGTCGCCGAGATCTCGACGCCCAGCTCCTCGAGGCCGAATCCGGCGGTGTTGGGGGTACGGCCAACCGCCACCAGAATCTGGTCGAACTCGAATTCCACATCGCCGCCCTGATGTTCGCAGATCAGAACCTGCCCGCCGTTGCGCCGCCCAACGGCTTTGGCCTTGTGCTCGGTACGCACGTCGATTCCTTCGGCTGCGAATCGCCTGGCAAGATACGTCGAGACATCGGGGTCTTCGCGGGTCAGCAGCCGGGGCGCCATTTCGACCTGGGTCACCCGGCTGCCAAATCGCGCAAAGGCCTGGCTGAGCTCGCAGCCGATATTGCCGCCACCGAGCACGAGCAGGCGCTGCGGCAGCTCGCGCAGGTTCCACACCGTGTCGGAGGTCAGATAATCGACCTTGTCGAGGCCCGGAATTGGCGGCACCAATGGCCGCGCTCCGGTCGCCACCACGATGCTGCGGGTTGTCAGCTCGCGGCCGTTGACCTCGACCGTATACGGCGAGGTGATGCGGGCTTCGCCTTCGATTGCATCCACGCCCAGCGAGCGATAGCGCTCAACTGAGTCGTGCGGAGCAATTTCCGCGATGACTTTCTGAATGCGCTCCATGACCTGCGCGAAGTCGACGCGAATGTTGTCGGCGTGTACGCCAAACTCACCGCCGCGCCGCATCAGGGAGGCAACGCGCGCCGAGCGGATCATGGCCTTGGACGGCACGCAGCCGTAGTTCAGGCAGTCACCGCCCATCCGGTCTTTCTCTACCAGCGTGACTTTGGCGCGCACGGCCGCCGCTATGTAGGCGGTAACCAGCCCGGCCGAGCCGGCGCCGATGACGACGAGATTGCGATCGAAATGCCGCGGCCTGGGATAACCCTTCAACGCCCTGCGCGATTTTGCTCGCTCGATCAACTTGCGTGCAATCAACGGAAACAGGCCGAGCAGAACGAACGCAGCAATCAATCCGGGCGAGAGCACGTCGGAGGTACGCTCGATGGTCGCGATCTGAGTGCCGGCATAAACAAAGACCAGCGTGCCCGGCAGCATTCCGAGCTGGCTGATGACATAAAAGGTTGCGGTACGTATCGGCGTCAGGCCCATGACCAGGTTGACCACGAAAAACGGAAATGCCGGCACCAGCCGCAGCGTGAACAGGTAGAAAGCGCCGTCTTTTTCAATCCCCCGATTGATTGCCTTCAGGCGCCGCCCATACTTGTTCTGCACCCAGTCGCGCAGAAGATAGCGGGCCACGAGAAAAGCCAGCGTGGCGCCAATGGATGAAGCAAACGAGACCAGCAGCGTGCCCCGGAACAGCCCGAATACCGCGCCGGTGATCAGGGTCATCACGGCAGCACCCGGCAGCGACAGCGCCGTGACGGCCACATAGACCAGAAAGAATATCCCGGCCGATACCCACGGGCTGGCGTTTACCGCGGCCTGCAGACGACCCTGCTGTGCCTTGAGCCATGACAGCTCCAGGTACTGCCCGAGATCGAAAGCGAAGAACAGGATGATGGCCGCGATGATGCACGTCAGAAGCGCGATTCTTGTCTTGTTCATGACCGATGCCTGAAGGCTCGGGAATCGACTCGACGCTGCAGCGATCGCCGGCGCAGCGAGCGGGCCATGGCCTCATGCAGCATCGGTCAGGGCGCCCCCGCAGCTGCTGCCCTGCCCTGCGGTGCAGCCATAGCAATGGTCAGCCACGTGGATCGGCTTGCCTGTGAGCTCTGCGTCAACAAGGTCGCGCAGATGCACGTGGTGATCGGCTGTTGCGCCCAGCGGCATGTCGAGCATCTGATTGAAGTCGCAGTCGTAAACGTAGCCGCGCCAGTCCACGCTGATCAGATCGCGGCACATGACGCTGCCCAGATTATCGCGTCGATAGGCATTCTTGAGCAGGGCCATGTAGTCATCGAACTGGTTTTTCGATACCAGCATGCTGCCAAAGCGCTTGATCGGCATGTTGGTGATGGTATACAGATGATTGAACTCGATGCCGAACTCCGCGCGCAGATGCGCTCGGTAATCGGCCTCCAGCGGCGCCTGCGGCGGGGGCAGCTGCGGGCCATCGGGGTTGTAGACCAGGTTGAGGGTCAATCCGCTGCCGTGGCGGCCGTAGCCGAGCGCATTGAGCGCCTGCAAAGCGGTGATGCTGCTTTGAAACACCGTCTTGCCGCGCTGGCGGTCAACGGTTTGCTCGGTGTAACAGGGCAGTGACGCAATCACCTCGACCTGCTGCGATGCCAGAAACCCGGCAACCCATTCGTAGCCGGGCTCGTTGAGGATGGTTGGATTGCAGCGATCGATGACGTGGATGCCCATGTCCCGCGTTGCTTGCACCAGATCGCGAAAATGCGGGTTCATTTCCGGCGAGCCCCCGGTGACATCGAGCGTCTGGATGGCGTGGGCGCGCATGAACTCCAGCGCCGTATCGATGGTGTCGCGCGCCATCAGCTCGGTTCGCTTCGGGCCGGCGGCAACGTGGCAGTGAGTGCAGGCCAGGTTGCACAGATAGCCGAGATTCATCTGCAGCGTTTGCAGCGGCCGGCGGCGGATCGCGGGAAAGTCGGTATCGATCAGCCGTATTCTGGTGTCGTGCATGGGTGTTTCATCCTCCGGTTGCCTTGCGATGGCGGATTTCGAGCTCATCGAGTTGTTGCCGATCCGGCGTGCTCGAATATAGCCGATAGCGGTGCACGCAGGCGTCAAGACTGCAACCGGAAGCACGGATCATCCCTTCGGGCGCGCAGGCCCTCGGGTCGGGCCGAGCCGAGCCGGCCCAGCCCTTTGGGAATCGATCTGAAAAAGGCGGCTTGCCGGACGGCGCAGTCAGTCAGGCGCGATCGACCAGTCCGCTCTCGCCGGCCTTGTCGGCGCAGTGTGCGCAGCAGTAGACCGTCTGCTTTTTCTGTACGCCGTGCCCGATGACCCGACAACCACAATGGGCACACTCGGGTGCCAGCGTGTGAATGGCGCACTCGAAGGAATCGAATTCGAAGCGCTCGCCGTCTTTCTCGACGGTGAACGTGTCGTCGTACTCATTGCCGCAGCTTGCACAGATACCCATGCCACGCCTCCTTGAAGGATTGGTTTGAGTTCAATTCTCACCCTACCGCCGATCGAACTGCCCTTGCAGCGGTGACGGCATTATTTCTCGAATACCAGCCGATCGGGTTCGGCGCCGAGCTCGGCAAGCGCGTCCTTGACGGCCTGGTCGAATTTCGGCGGGCCGCAGGTGTAGAAGCGCTGATCGAAGTCGTCGATATGTTCGGCCAGAAAATCGCGATCGATCCGGCCTTCCGGATACGGCATGCCTTTGGCGTCATCGCAAAGAAAGATGCATCTGTCGCCGAGGTAGTGGCGGAATTCCTTCTCGTTGATGATGTCATCAGGGCTGCGGTTGGCAAAGATCAGGCCGTGGCCGTCGAGCTGATCGTCGGCAGCCAGCTGCCTGAGCATGGCCATCATCGGCGTGATGCCGGCGCCGCCGGCGATGAACCAGCCCGGGCCCTGATAGGTCAGCACGCCGAAGGAATCCGACATCATCAGCTTGTCGCCGGCCCCAAGCGAGTGCAGCTTCCGGGTAACGCCTTCATGCTCGGGATACCCCTTGATGGTGAACTCGAGCGCGCCGGCATCATGCAGATTGGTTGGCGTGAACGGTCGCCCCTTTTCGCGCCAGTCGTCTTCGTCGACGGCCAGTTCCACGCCCTGCCCGGGCTCGTAGTCGAGCCCGTCGGGCCGGGTAACGATAAAGCGCTTGACGTCGTGGGTGACGAACTCGGTCATCAGGATTTCGACGCGATGGTCCATGTTGGCTCTCCTCGGGTTTTACCTCCTACAGCAGCTCGCGCAGCATGTAGGGCAGGATGCCGCCGTGGCGGTAATAGGCGACTTCAGCTGGTGTATCGATGCGAATTTTCGCCTCGAAGTTCCGGGTATCGCCCTCGCCATTGCGAGCCTCTACCTTGACGCGCTCGGGCAGCTTGTCGCTGCCTTCGATGCCGGTGATGTCGAAAGTCTCCTCGCCACTCAGCCCCAGCGACTCGGCGCTGTCGCCGTCGACGAACTCGAGCGGCAGCACGCCCATGCCGATCAGGTTGGAGCGGTGGATGCGCTCGTAGGACTCGGCAATGACCGCGCGCACGCCCAGCAGCGCCGTGCCCTTGGCGGCCCAGTCGCGTGAGGAGCCCGAGCCGTATTCCTTGCCGGCCAGCAGTACCAGCGGGGTGTCGTTGGCGATGTAGTTGACGGCGGCATCGTAGATGGTCGTGACCGGTGCTCCGTCCTGGGTGAAGTCGCGGGTAAAGCCGCCTTCGGTCCCCGGCGCCAGGTGGTTTTTCAGGCGTACGTTGGCGAAGGTGCCGCGAATCATCACTTCGTGGTTGCCGCGGCGCGCGCCGTAGGAGTTGAAGTCCTTGGGCTCGATGCCCTCATCCATCAGATACTCGCCGGCCGGCGAGTCGGCCGCGATGGCGCCGGCCGGGCTGATGTGGTCGGTGGTCACCGAGTCACCCAGCAGGGCGAGCACGCGCGCACCGGTAATGTCGGTCAGCGGCTCGGGCTCGCGCGTCATGCCGTCGAAAAACGGCGGCTTGCGCACGTAGGTCGATTCGGGCTGCCACTCGAAGGTATCGCCCTCGGAAATGTCCATGCCCTGCCAGCGCTCGTCGCCGGCGTACAGGTCCGAGTAGCCCTCGGTGAACATGTCGGCGCGCAGGTTTTCGCTGATGGTGGCCTCGATCTCATTTGGCGAGGGCCAGATGTCTTTCAGGTAGACCGGATTGCCGTCGCCGTCGGTGCCCAGCGGGTCGCGGGTCAGATTGATGTGCATGCTGCCGGCCAGCGCGTAGGCCACGACCAGCGGCGGCGAGGCGAGGAAGTTCATCTTCGTTTCGGCATGAATGCGGCCTTCGAAGTTGCGGTTGCCCGAAAGCACCGAGCAGACCGTCAGATCCTTGTCCTTGATCGCCTGACTGATTTCCGGCGCCAGCGGCCCGGAGTTGCCGATGCAGGTAGTGCAGCCGTAGCCGACCAGATGGAAGCCGAGCTTTTCAAGATACGGCGTCAGGCCAGCGCGCTCGATGTAATCGGACACCACGCGCGAGCCGGGCGCCAGCGAAGTCTTGACCCAGGGCTTGCTTGCCAGACCCTTCTCGACGGCATTTCTTGCCAGCAGCGCTGCGCCGATCATCACCGCGGGGTTGGAGGTGTTGGTGCATGAGGTGATGGCGGCAATCACGACCGAGCCGTGATCGAGCTCGAAACTGCGGCCATCGTCGAGCGTGACTTCCACCGGCGTCGACTCCCAGTCGGCATTTTCATCCGGCGGCGTGTGCGGCGCGTCACCGGGATGGTTTTCGTGGGCGGTGAATGGGTCGCTGGCCGGAAAAGACGCCGCCGAAGAAGCATCCAGGCTGCCGCGCACCGCCTTTTCCTGTGGCTCGCCGGCCAGCAGGGCGGAGACCGCCTTGGGCGCGATGCGCAGCGGCACCCGGTCCTGCGGGCGCTTGGGCCCGGCCAGCGACGGCTCGACCGTGCTCAGATCGAGTTCGACGACTTGCGAGTAGTCGGGTTCGTGATCGGGGTCGTGCCACAGGCCCTGCTCCTTCGCATAGGCCTCGACGAGCTTGACCTTGTGCTCGTCCCGGCCGGTCAGGCGCAGGTAGGACAGGGTTTCATCGTCGATCGGGAAGATGGCGCAGGTCGAGCCGTATTCCGGGCTCATGTTGCCCAGGGTGGCGCGGTTGGCCAGCGGCACGTTGGCCACGCCGGGGCCGAAGAATTCGACGAATTTGCCGACCACGCCCGTTTTCCTGAGCAGCTCGGCGACGGTCAGCACCAGGTCGGTGGCGGTGGCGCCGGCGGGAAGCTCGCCGGTGAGCTTGAAGCCGACCACCTGCGGCGTCAGCATGCTGATGGGCTGGCCCAGAATGGCGGCCTCGGCCTCGATGCCGCCCACGCCCCAGCCCAGAACACCCAGGCCGTTGATCATCGGGGTATGCGAGTCCGTGCCCACAAGAGTGTCGGGATAGGCCAGCAGGCCGTCGTCGGTTTCACGCGTGAAAACGGTACGCGCGAGGTATTCCAGATTGACCTGATGGCAGATGCCGGTATCGGGCGGCACCACCTTGAAATCATTGAAGGCCTGCCCGGCCCAGCGCAGCAGCTGGTAGCGCTCGGCGTTGCGTTCGAACTCGAACTTGGCGTTGATGAAGAACGCGTCGGGCTGGCCGAAGGCATCGACGATAACCGAATGGTCGATGACCAGATCGGATGGAATCTGCGGGTTGATGCGCCGGGGGTCACCGCCCAGGTCGGCCATGGCGTTGCGCATGGCAACCAGATCGACGACCGAAGGCACGCCGGTGAAGTCCTGCATCAGCACCCGCGCCGGCGTGAACTGCACCTCCTGATCCGACTCGACTTCGGGCTGCCACTGGGCCAGCGCGTTGATCTGGTCGGCGGTAATTCCCTCTCCGTCTTCGTTGCGCAGCAGATTCTCGAGCAGAACCTTCAGGCTGAAAGGCAGGCGTGCGCTTCCCTCGACCGCATCGAGCCGGTAGATGGTGTAGGTGGTGTCGTCGACGACAAGCTGGTCGCGGGATTGGAAACTGTTCTTTGACATGCTGCGCTCCTTGAGAATGCACGGGTGGCTGACGGAGGCTTCTGAAACTCCTCTTTCACTTCAACACCTAGCATAGCAGACGCAGCCAACCTGCTGACTGTATTGGACAAATTCAGCCAGATAGCCAGCCATTCGTGGCTGCATCCGCAGTCTGCTTCATGTCCTCGGGTCAGCTCTTCTCGACCTTGAGCACGCCCTTCATGCCCGCAGCAAAGTGGCCGGGGAAGGTGCAGATATACTCATAATCACCCGGCTCCTCGGGGGCTGTGAAGGTCACCGTCTCGGACTCGCCGCCGGCCACCATGCCGGTGGCAGCGATCACCTGATCACCCATGTCGGCGGGCATGTAGTCATTGTCGGCGCCGGCCTGGGTGGCCGCCTGGTCATAGGCCTCGGCGTCGGCAGCGGCAACCAGCAACACCCAGTTGTGCGACATTGCGTTGGCCGGCAGCTCGGTATTGTTGACCAGCTTGATCGTCACCTCTTCGCCCGGCTTGACGGTGATCGTCTCGGTGTCGAACTTGAGCGAGTCGAGGCCCTCGATTTCAATGGTCTTGGCCTGCACCGCGACAGCGGCCAGAGCCATCGCCGTGAAAAGCATCAATCTCAATGACTTGCTTAACATGATTCATCTCCTTTGTCTCATCGTGAGACGGGTGAGCTCCCCTTCTACGGGCACGGAAGCGAATGCCTCTCACTTCAGTGCCCGATACTGATTCTGACAGGAGCGTCGGGCGACAGTTTCGTGGACTTGAACGCATACCGATCTCCAGAACTGCCGGCGGCACTTGACCCTTGTACGCGTTACGTACCACAATACGCAAATGATTCGCAGCTTTCAGTGCCCGGAAACGGAACGGCTGTTCGAGACGGGCAAGAGTCGCCGGTTCTCGGGCATCGCGAAGATTGCGTTGCGGAAGCTCGACCAGCTAGACAACGTCACGCAGCTTCGGTCGCTGGCGATTCCGCCGGGCAACCACCTCGAGGCGCTGAAAGGTGATCGTCTGGGCCAGTACAGCATCCGCATCAATCAGAAATGGCGAGTTTGCTTTCGATGGGGCGATGAGGGTCCGAAAGATGTTGAAATCGTGGACTACCACTGAGGTTTGCATATGAGCCGCATTACCACTCATCCAGGAGAAATGTTGCGCGAGGAATTCATGGTGCCGCTGAGCCTTTCAGCTCGTGAACTGGCCCGTGCACTGGATGTTCCACACAACCGGATTTCGGAACTTGTTGCCGGCCGACGCGCCATGACGGCTGACACTGCCTTGCGTCTTGAAAAGCACTTCGGCATGGAAGCGCGCTTCTGGCTCAACCTGCAGGCAGCGCACGACTTGTCTCGAGCCCGGCGCGAGGGCGACTACAACGACGTCCACCCCCACGAAGCAGCCTGAGCCCGTTACCGTTCATGACTTGAGGCCCCGAAGCGCCGCCTGCCAGGTTTCGGACGCCCCGGGTGTCTATGGGTATCGAACTCGCCACGATACCGAAGAGACTTCCGATGATCGAAGCACGAACCGCTTGCACCTGCCCTGCCCTCGGCTCCCCCGCGGCCCTGAGTCGCTTTCCCCGCTGGCTGATCATGGGCTGGCGTTTGTTCCGGCGTGCACCTCTCAGGCTGTTCGGCATGATGCTGCTGTTGTTTGCTATCGAGATGCTGGTGCAGATCACGGCTCCAGTGGTCGGTATTCCACTATCGAAGTGGGTGGTGGGAATGCTTGGCGGGATTTACTGGCTGGCGCTGTATCAGCTGGCCGACAGCGGGCGGCTGCAAATTCTTACCGCGCTGCGCAAGGTCAAAGACAAGTGGCCGGCGCTGGCTGCTCTGGCTTTCGTCTCTGGACTGACCTATGTTTGGCAGGTGGCAGTCGGGTATCTGGTATTGGGTCCTGGCGCCGTGGATTTGCTGGTGTTTGCGCACAAGACGGACGACGCGTCAGGCAGCCCATTCCAGCTCGGGCTCATCTTTGCCTCGGGCGTGCCGCTGTCGACGCTGATGATGTTCGCCGCGCCGCTGCTGCTGATCGATCGTCTTTCGCTGGGAAAAGCCTTGCTTAGGAGTACTCATCTGTGTGCCCGGCATGCCTGGCCAATCACCTGGCTGGCCCTCGTGACAATGCTGCTGGTCTTTCTGGCGCCGGCCGCCTGGCTACTGCCGCCCCTGCTGCTGGGCCCTTGGCTGCTTTGCGTCGGGCTGGCCGCGTATCTTGAAATCAGGCCGCCTGCCGAGGGCGGCGAGTGAACCGCAATCGAAGCGACCATTTCATGCAGGTCATTGAGCGCTTCGGCCCCATGCTCTCGCGCGTTACTCTGAGCTACGAGGCCGATGCGGCACTGCGCGAGGATCTGTTTCAGGAGATTCTGTTGGCGGTCTGGAAAGCCTTGCCGTCTTTTGGTGAGCGAGCCAGCCTGAAAACATTCGTGGCGCGCGTGGCGCACAACCGCGCGGTCGATCACGTAATACAGCAACAGCGTGTTCTCGATCACGTTTCAGGCGGCGACCCGGACGACCTGGCGCCTGCCTCTGCCCACACCCTGCCCGAACAGCATGACCTGGCGGCTGCCATACGCAACCTGCCGCTGACGTACCGGCAGTGCATCGAGCTGATGCTCGAAGGTTTCACGCACGCTGAAATCGGCGAGACGCTCGGCCTGGCTGAAAACACCGTTTCCCAGCGCCTGAGCCGCGGCCGCCAACGGCTTAAAAAGCTGCTTGCAAAGGAAGAACCCGCATGAACACTGATCATGAAATCGAACAATGGCAGAGCGCATGGCAGAAGACGCCGGCGGCGGCGCTGGACGTCACCGCCCTGATGGCCAAAACCAGGCGGCGCAACCGGCGCGAGAAGGCGGTCGCCGTAATCGAGCTGCTGTCTGGCATCATAGTCGTTGGGGCCTGCCTTTTGATTGCGGCGACATTCGAGCTGCATGTGTTCGAGCGTGCGATGTTTTTTGCGCTCGCCGTCATGTCCGTCGGATTCACCGTGTGGACCTTTTGGCAGCGTCAGCGCAATTGGTGCCACCTGCCGATGGACGCGAGTGCGCTGCTCAAGCTTGAACGGCGACGCCTGCAAAGCCGGCTTCGCTACTGGCATGTCAGCGTATGGATGCTCGCAGGAATCTGGGGACTGACGCTGCTTGCCGCAGCCATAAGCTACTTCCTCGCATCCGACGCTTTCGATAACTTGCAAGCTTCGGCTGCGGGCGTACTGATCGTGTTTGTTGCCACGGTCCTGTGGTCGATCGTCGTTCGCAGGCAGGTCAGGCGCCGCCTGAAAAAACTGGACGCGCTCGAGCGATCATGACTGACGTAGCCAGAAAGCCTCAGCCCTGCTCTACTGCCTTTTCGTACAGCCCCGGAAAGCGTCCGTCCGGATCGCACTCGCGCTTGAGGGCCTCGTAGGTCTCGCGGTCGTATTCCTGCCAGAAGGTCGCTTCATCGTAAGTGCTGCGCGAATACAGGCTCTTCTTGCCGCCGTGTTTCGCCACCAGCTTTTCGACCAGGGCGTTGTAGTGGCCGTCGGGTTCGTTCGAGGGAATCATGTCCCAGAAGCCGAAGTTGATGTAAGGCGTGTCGGTGCGCAGCTCGAACAGGGAAAAGCGGCCGTCGGGCACGATGAAGGGACAGATCCAGACCGGGCGGATGCCGATGGCGGATTCGAAATCCTCGAGGAAGGCGGCGGCGTTGTCGATGGGGATGTCGATATCCTGGATGACCGACTCGGTGCGCGGACGGACGTATTGCAGCAGGCTCAGCGGCCAGCGCCGGCTGGCGCGCATGATCTTCTGGTAGGTGATGCTCGACAGGCGCTTGCGCCCCAAAAGAAAGCGCAGCGGCTTGAAGTTCATGCCGACATTTTTGCTGCACCAGAACCAGTCGGTATCCCAGCGCCACAGATAGTCGTGGGTGCTGAGCCAGTCCTCCTGCTTTTCCAGCAGGCTCTTCCAGTACTGCTGCATCCAGGTGTAGTCGCTCGGAGCGGTACCGGCCGGCGGCGACTCGGCAAAGCTTGCGCGCACGAGCACGAACTCGTCGGGCGCGAAGTACACCGCATCGAGGTAGTCGCAACTCGGCTGCGCGCATTCTTCTCCGACGGCGGCAAACAGCGCCTGCGAATCGCTGAAGCGACTGTGCTCCAGGCGCAGGTATTGCTTGACCGGGACCAGCTCCACCCGCAGCCGGGTGGCATACCCCAGGCTGCCGAAGGAGTTGGGAAAGCCGAAGAACAGCTCGGGGCGTTCATCCGGCGAGCAGGTCAGCACGCGGCCGTCGGCGACGAGCACGTCCATCTCGCGGACGGTGTGATGAACCAGGCCATGGCGAAAGGCCATGGATTCGATGCCCAGTCCGGTCATCGCGCCGCCGACGGTAATGCTCTTGAGCTGCGGCACGATGGCGGGCGCCAGGCCGTGCGGCAGCGTTGCATCGACCAGGCCGGCGTAGGTGATCATGCCCTCGACATCGGCAACGCCGGCTTCAGCGTCGATGGCAATGACGTGATCGAGCGATGTCACGTCAAGCTCGGTGCGATTGCCTTCCTCGCGCGGACGAAACAGGTTGCTGGTGCGCTTGCGCAGTCGTACCGGGCCGTGCGAGTCGGTCAATGACGCCGACAGCGCCCCCACGCGACTTCGATGTGCCTGCCAGGCTGCTTCGCTCATGGCTGGCGCACCGACACATAACGCGGCACGTCTCCGTGGCTGAACACCATCTGCCACAGGTTCAGACCGCGGGCGCGAAAGGCGCTGGCCGACATGTTCAGGTAGTAGCGCCACATGCGGTAGAAGCGCTTGTCGAGGCCGTCGTGCTCGGCCAGTCCTGGCCAGGCCTCGAGAAAATTGGCCTCCCAGGCCATCAGCGTGCGGTCGTAATCGGGGCCGAAGTTGTGCCAGTCCTCGAGCACCAGCAAGCCTTCTTTGGCCCGGGCGAGTTGTGCCTCTGACGGGATAACACCGCCGGGGAAGATGTACTTGCTGATCCACGGATCGGCAGCGGAGCGGCTTTCATTGCCGCCGATGCAGTGCACCAGCGCCAGTCCGCCGGCCTTGAGCCGCGCGTGGATCAGCTCGAAGAAGCCGTGATAGTTCTTCGGGCCAACGTGTTCAAGCAGGCCAACGCTGACTACGCGGTCGAAATCTTCGGACTCGTTGATCGCCTCGCGGTAGTCCTCGAGCCGGATATCGACCGGCAGGCCTTCGCAGATGGCGCGCGCGTAGTCGACCTGCTGGCGGCTGATGTTGAAACTGACGACCTCGCAGCCGTGCTCGGCGGCCAGATAACGGGCCAGCTCGCCGAAGCCGCCGCCGAGCTCGAGGATGCGCATGCCCGGTTCAAGGTGGAGCTTGGCGGCCACCAGCGCCAGCTTGGCGGCCTGGGCCTCGTCCAGGGTTTCGATTTCACCTCGTTGGCCGTAATAGGCGCAGGTGTACTGCATGGTCGGGCCCAGCATGGCCTCGTAGAGCCGGTTGGACAAATCGTAGTGCTGTTCGGCCACCTGGCGGGAGCGACGGCGGCTTTGCGGGTTGCTCAGGCGGCTGAGCAGCGCCTGAAAGAGCGTCGATGGTCTGCGAACCTTGCGATCGAGCCGGGCGCGCTGAATGCGGGTGAAGAAATCGTCAAGCTGATTGGCGTCCCACCAGCCGTCCATGTAGGCCTCGCCCGCTCCCAGCGAGCCTTCGGCCAGAACGCGCTGGTACAGGCGATCGTCATGCACCTGAATATCCCGGGGACGATCACCGTCGATGCTCACGTCAGCGGCCTCGAGCAGTGCGGCCACTTCTTGTTTCGCTGACACGACTGGGCTCCCTCTCTTACGCTGGGTTGCATTCCAATCGCAGCCGGCGGGAGCGCCCCGGCGCGGCTGCCCGGCCCCTCGTCAACCAGCCTAGCCGGGCAGACCTGGCGCGGTCAAGGCGATGCAGCGCTAGCGCAGAAGCAATACGGGAATGGTGCAGCGGCGCAGCACGCTGGTGGTGGTGCTGCCGACAATCAAGCGTCGGATACGCGAGTGGCCATAAGCCCCCATCACCAGCAGATCAATATCCAGCTGCTCAGCCTGCTCGATGATCACGTCCTCGGCATGGCCCGTTCGGACCACGGTCTGCGGCTCGAAACCCGCTTCCTCGAGCGTCTGCCGGGCCCAGTCCAGGCTTTTGCCGAGCTTACCTTCTTCGCTGCCGGCCACGACCAGATAACAGCCGAGGCCGCGCAGCAGCGGGCTCTGGCAAACCATGGCAACGCATTTTTGCGTAGTGGGGCTGCCGTCGAAAGCAATCGCGAAAGACTCGATCTGCCGGAACTGGCGTGAGCTGACCAGCAGCGGGCGGTGCACCGCGCGAACGGCGCGCTCGAGGTTGGCGCCAAGGTGTCCCTTGTGGAAATCCACCGACTCACCGCGCTTGCCGATCACGAACAGGCGAACGCCGTCTTCGAGCTCGACCAGCGTTTCCGCCAGCGTGCCGTGACGCTGAAGCGCTTGCGGGTCGACGGCGCCGGCCGCGGCGGCACGCCCGGTCATGCGCTCCAGCAGGACGCGCCCCTGCTGCATGGCCAGACGCGAGCGCCGGGCGTCGAGCTCGGCCAACTCTTCAAGCAGGGCCGATTGCGTATCGATGCCGATGTTGCCGCTGTAGTCGGCCTGAGCGGCGTGGCTTGGCTCACGATTGATCACGTGCAGGCACGTCAGCGCGGAGCCCATGCGCCGGGAAGCCCAGGCCGCGTGATCGACAACCGAATCAGCATAAATCGAGGGATCGAGGCAGGCCATGACGCGGCCGTCGGCGGGAATGGTGTAGGTGATCTTGCTCATCAGCGGTCTCCTCAGTGGCCCAGCAGCTTCTCGGCATTCGGTTTGTCGTGCACGCCCAGACGGTCAACCAGGGTGCGACTGGCCTCATCCATGCCGACGACTTCGACCTCCACGCCTTCGCGACGGAACTTGAGTATGACGCGATCGAGCGCGCCCACGGCGCTCAGGTCCCAGAAGTGGGCGGCGGAGACGTCGATGCGAATGTGTTCCACCACCTCACGAAAGTCAAAGGCGTCCAGAAACTTGTCCGACGAGGCAAAGAAAACCTGCCCGGTGACGGTATAGCGGCGGGTCCGGCCCTCGTCTTCCAGGTGTCGCTCCACGACCAGCACCTGCGACACTTTTCTGGCAAAGCCCAGAGCCGAAAGCAGCACGCCGGTCAACACGCCCTTGGCCAGATCGTGCGTGATCACGGTCACGGCAACGGTTCCGATCATCACCAGGCTCGATGTTCTGGGATGGTGCCTGAGGTTGCTGATCGATTGCCAGCTGAAGGTGCCGAAAGACACCATGATCATCACCGCGACCAGCGCCGCCATGGGAATCATGCCGACATAGTCGTCCAGAAAGACGACCATGATCAACAGAACGACCCCGGCCACCAGAGCGGAAAGCCGCCCCCGCCCGCCGGACTTCACGTTGATGACCGACTGCCCGATCATGGCGCAACCGGCCATGCCGCCGAAAAAGCCGGAGACGATATTGGCCATGCCCTGCCCCCGGGCTTCGCGATGCTTGTCGCTTGGCGTGTCGGTCAGGTCGTCGACAATCTGCGCCGTCAGAAAGGATTCGAGCAGCCCCACGACCATCATGGTCGTCGAAATCGGCAGAATGATCAGCAGGGTCTCCAGCGTCCAGGGCACGTCGGGCAGCAGAAACGTCGGCAGCGAGTCGGGCAGCTCGCCCTTGTCGCCGACGGTAGGCACTTGAATGCCCAGCGCGATCGAGGCTGCGGTCAGCAGCACGATGGCGACCAGGGGCGAGGGCACGGCGCGCGTCAGTCGCGGCAGCCCATAGATGATCAACAGCGCGATCGCCACCATCGGATACACGGCAACCGGCACATCGATCAGCTCGGGGAGCTGGGCAAGAAAGATCAGGATGGCCAGTGCGTTGACAAAGCCGGTCACGACCGAGGTCGAGACGAAGCGCATCAGATCAGCCAGCTTGAGGTAGCCGGCCAGGATCTGAAGCAGGCCGGTGAGAACCGTCGCCGCAAGCAGGTACTCCAGCCCGTGCTCGCGCACCAGCGTGACCATCAACAGCGCCATGGCTCCGGTGGCAGCGGAGATCATGCCCGGACGCCCACCGGTAAACGATATGACCACGGCAATGCAGAACGAGGCATACAGACCGACGCGTGGATCGACGCCGGCAATGAGCGAAAAGGCGATGGCTTCCGGAATCAGGGCCAGAGCCACAACCAGGCCGGCGAGCACGTCACCACGGATATTGGAGAGCCAGTCACGGCGGAGGGTGTAGAGCGCGTTCATGCAAACAATACCTTCTCGGCCCGGGCCGCAGTGGCCGGGCGTGTGCACATGTCAGGGAGATGAAATCGAGCTGATGGCGCCGAGATGAACTGGAACCTCGTCTTGCCGGGCGCACAATCAGTGCCAGCGTATTGTAGACCAGCCAGCACCGCGTGAGGTGCTGAGCTGTTACAGCTGTTGGCCTCCGGCAAGGAGCAGCCGTGCGGCGATGCTCGCCACGCCTGATCAAGCGCCGTTGATCGCCGAGTTGCGGCCGTCGATCCAGGCGGCGCGGTATTGCCACCGGGCTGCGGTAGGCTGGCCGCAACGTGCCAGTGGCCACAACGGCCGCGCCAGCAAATAACAACTCACGAGGGAGAAAACGTGCGCTCAACCACGCCTTTGACCATGCCGTGCCGTATGGCCGGCGCGCTGCTCGCCGCCCTGATACTGCAAATCATGACCGTCCAGGCCGTACGCGCCCAGGACGTTGATCTGGTGGTCAACATCGTCGCCGATCAACCAGCTTACATGGCCTTCGAGCTGCAGTCGTTTTCGGTAACGATCTCCAACAACGGCCCGGATCCGGCCACTGCCGTCGAGCTGGTCGTCGAGCATCCGATCGCCGACGCGCCGTTCGAGCTCAGCGCCACCTGTCAGGCCCTGCCGGGGCCCAACCCGAACGGACCGGCGGTGTGCCCGCCCGGTTCGGGTACGGCGCCTTCGCCGGCCTTTGTTCGCAGCGGCGACACCTTCAGCGTGACCCTGCCGTCGATACCCAGCCAGAGCCAGGCGAGAATCGACTTCGACACGCAGGTGCGCTGCCCAAAACCCCGCAACGCCGGTGAGCCGGTCTGCTTCGGCGTGCCTGCGGGCAATTTCCAGATCAACGTCGACGTCAGCTCGGCTGAAAACGAAACGATCGACGCAACCAACACCAGTTCCACCAATGTCTTCCTCTACCCGCCGGATGTGCAGTATCGGATCGAGATTACCGATGCACCCGCCACGGCCACGCCCGGCTCGGTGGTCGAGTACGAGTTCGAGGTTCACAGCTTCGGCCTGCAGCCTTCCGACCAGCTTGAGCTGGCGGCCATCATCACCGGCCAGGCGGGCACCATGCTGCCGCTGACCGCCAGCAACAACCCGCACGGCTCGCAGGGATCGACGCTGCCGGGCACCGAGCTGCTGGCGATCGACTGCGTGTCGACCGCGCTCGGCGCCTGGCCGCCCGGCGCACTCTTCCCGCCCTCTCCGGCGCCCTGGCAGACCTGCCCGTCGACCGGGCTGATTCCGATCCCGGTTCCGACCAGCCCCACCAACCAGAACCCGGTGACCGGCTTTGCGGGCGGTGCCTTTCTCGATAATCTGCCGGGAACCGACGACGGCCCGCCGGGCGGCGGCGTGATGCGCTTTCGTGCTCGGGTCAAGGTCGGCGAGCCGGTGTGCGTCGACGTTCCCGACTCGGGCGTGCGCGATCTGGTTTTCGAGGTGAAGGTCAACGGCCTGCAGAACACCGACCTGGTGCCGCCGGGGCCGGCCGACAACACCGCCACGGCAACCACCGAAGTGGCCGGCAACTGCGAGGTCGCCGATATCGAGTTCTCGACCTCAGCCAACCCGGCAAACATCACGCTGGATTCCAGCGGCGAAGCGAGCTGGACGCATGAGATCACCGTCAGCAACCTCAGCACCGGCCCGTCGGCCGGTACCGCCACCAACGTTCCAGTCGAGTTCGAACATCACAGCCACGCCTTTGCCGAAACGCAGGGCCCGCTCGCCTGCAGTTCATCGCCGAGCGGCTTGTGCCCCACCGCCGCCGAGCTGGCCAACGGCGTCGTCTCGAGCAGCAGCAGCCATTTCCGCTTCGCCTCGAGCATCGACTCGCTGCCGCCGGGCGCGTCGATCACGATCTCGCTGCCGGTCGACATCGTGCGCACCACCTGCTGGGGCGATACCACCGCGCTGATCAACCTCAGCGGCCAGGCCTCGCCCTCGCCGGCGCTTCACGATCCGATCTACAGCCCGACGACGCCGCCGGAGCCGCCGCCATTCACCCCCGGAAGCAATCCGTTTTTCGGCAACAACGGCCTGCAGACCGTCGCCGAGGTCGGTGGCCTGACAAGCTGCCCGGGCGGCGGACCATCGACCCGACTGGAAATCGTCAAGAGCGGGCCATTTGCCAGCGCCGCTGATGCCCAGGCCGGCACCCCGCTGATCGGGCAAACGCCCGGCAGTTACATTGCCGACGGCACCGACGTGTACTACAAGCTGGTGGTCACCAATCCCGATACCTTCAGCCCGGTAATGGTCGGCGACATCAACGACCAGAACTTCAACCTGGCCGGCCTGGCGGCGACACCGCCCAGCGGTTTTACCTACACCGGCCCGACGCTCGCGGACTGGGGTATTACCTGCACCGCCAGCCCGGCCAGCGAGACCTGTCACGAGCTCGCCAGCACGCCGCTGGCCACCGCCGGCTACAACTGGTGGCTCCGGCTCGGCTATGACCCGAACGCACACGGCGGCGACAGCGAAGTCGCGCTGGCGCCAGGCGGCGAGCTGACCTACATCATTCCGTTCACGATGCCGACTCATCTCAACCGCTGTCACGATCCCGAGCAGACCAGAAACCGGGCCCAGGCCAATTTCCTCAGCGTGACCGGTGCCAACGCGACGACGCCCTGGTCGATGGTCAACCAGTACATCGGCATGCCGCCGTGCGTGCCCGGCGAGCTGGAGATCGAAAAGGAAATCCTGCCGCCGGCAACCGCCAGCAGCATCCCCTCCAGCGGCGAAATCAGCTGGCGCATCACGCTGACCAACGCCTCGGCAACCGAGACCCTGGATATTCCGCGGCTGATCGACCAGACCTTCGCCTGGGGCGTCGATGCGACCATCACCCAGGTCGACTGCACCGTGCTCTCCGGCGGGGCGCAGTGTCCACCCACGCCCGTCATCCCCGGCACGCGAACGCCGGCCTCGGGCCCGAGCTTGCCGCTGGCCGACCCGCTCCATATCGACCACGAATGGGGTTCGGTCGGCAACAACACCTTCCCGCCGGGCGGCTCGGTCGCCTTCGAGATCACCGCGCAGCTGGCCAACCCGACCGGCAACTTCGGCTGCGTCAACAATCGCGCCAGCTTCAACGGCTTCAGCGATCCCAACGGCTGGATTCCAGCCGAAGACTCGGCCTATATCTGCCCGCCGGACAGCCCGGATTTGAGCCTGCAAAAGCGAGTTTCGCCGCAGATTGCCCAGCCCGGTGACCTGGTCACCTGGACCGTCACCGTGGTCAACATCGGCTCGGCTCCCGCCGACGGCGCCGTGCTCGATGATCCACTGCCCGCCGCGCTGCTGGCCGACAACCCGGGCGGCTACAGCAACGCAAGCTGCACCGATATTTCGGGCTCGAGCTTCATTCCCAACCCGCAGGGCACGGCCGTGTGCCCGCCGATCACCAGCAACGGCTCGGGCCTGAGCGCCGTGATTGGCACCATGGGGCCCAATACGGCTCTGGAGTTCAGCTACCAGGCGGTGATGCCGGCCACGCCCGTTTCGGTCGACAACGTGGCGACCGTCGTCGCCCCCTCGCCCGGCGGCCCGAGCTTCGGCTCCGGCACCGCCCAGTCGCGCCAGAGCGTTCAGGTACAGGACGAAACCCTGACCGGGCCGCCGTCGCCGCCGCCCGTGCCCGTGCCGGCACTGGGCTTGTGGGCATCGATTGCGCTGGTGATGCTGTTGCTGCTGCTGGCCTGGTCCAGCGGTCTGCTGCGTGACTCCGGGGCGCGCTCTTGGTAGTGTATCGAGCGATTTGACCGGTTGCCCCGGCCACCCGGCCGGGGCAACTTGCGCCCTCGATATCCTCGGAACGACACTGATGCCGACCCTGCAAGCGATCATTCTCGCGATTTATTTCATCGTGATCTTCGGGGTGGGCCTCTACGCCACCCGTTTCATCGACGACACCACCGACTTTCTTCTGGCCGGGCGTCGGCTTGGCCTGGTACTGGCCACCGCCACCCTGTGCGCCACTCACTTTGGCGGCGGTTTCGTCATGGGTTCCGGCGAGTGGGGTTTCGAATACGGCTTGACCGGCATTGCCTACGCTGCCGGCGTCGGTCTGTCGCTGGTGGTGCTGGGGCTGGTCGCCGCGCGGCGAATGCGTGAACTCGCCATGTTCACCGTGCCCGATTACCTGGACCTGCGCTACGACAGCAAGCTGGTGCGCTTTCTGGGCGCGCTGCTGTCGCTGGTGGCCATCATCGGCATCATTGGCGCGCAGGTCTGGGCGGCCCAGGGGGCGCTGTCGATCATCGGCCTCGATCCCACTCGGGCGGCCATTGCAGCCACGGCCCTGTTCATTGTCTACACCGCTCTGTCGGGCCTGTGGGGCGTAACGCTGACCGATGCCGTGCAGCTGGCCATCATTTTCATCGGTGTGCCGATCGCTGCCTTCATGGCGCTGGGCGAGACCGGCGGGTTTGCCGGCATTCGCGACGGCATCGACGGGCTCGAGCTCGCCGTCTCCACCCCGGAGTACTTCAACCCGCTGGGCGCGGGCCTGGGCCTGGTGCTGACCGCCATCATTCCCACGATGATGTATACCCTCATCGGCCAGGATTTCTATCAGCGCCTGTTCGCTGCCCGCAACGAAAACACCGCCCGCCGCGCGGCCATTCTGGCCGGAGTGCTGCTGGTGGTTTTTGCCGTCTTTCCGGTCATTACGGGCATGGCCGCCCATGCCCTGTTCGGCAATGAAATCGAGCCGGCCCAGGCCATTCCGAAGCTGATCGTCGAAGTTCTGCCCGATGCCGCTGCGGCCATCGTGATTGCCGCCATCATCGGCGCCATCATGTCCACCGCCGACTCGCTGCTGGTGGCCGGCACCGCGCACGTCACCAACGACTTCTACAGCAAGCTGATCAACCCCGACGCCGAAATGGACAGCCGCAAGCTGCTGCGGCTATCGCGCATGGTCACGGTCGTCATCGGGGTGCTGGCGCTGTGGATGGCGCTGGCTTTCGAGGCCATCATCGACCTGCTGTTGATGTCCTACACCCTTTATGCAGCCGGCGTGTTCATTCCGGTGGTGCTGGGGCTGTACTGGCGGCGTGGCAATGCCGCCGGCGCGATCGCCGCGATTGTCGGCGGCTCCTGCGTGGGCGTGGCCGGCGAGCTCGGCTGGCTGAAGCTCTCCGGGCTGCCGCTCATCGGCGGATTTCCCATCATCGTCATCGGCGCGCTGGCGTCGCTGCTGCTGTATGTTGTGGTGTCGCTGTTGACGCCGGCCCCGCCCCATCGTCCGGGCGCGCCGCCGTCAGCCTCGGCGGCATCATGACCCGTCTGCTCGCTATACTCGACACCGCCGTGACCGCACGATCCGAACCCGCAAGTCTCCGGAGCAGCCGCAAATGAATCAACCCGACAACGCCAGCCTTGATGAGATGGCCGACGAGGTGCATACCGCCATTCGTTCGCAGCGCCGCCGCGGTCGCTTCGGGCGCCTGGCCTGGATTGCCGGCGGCACCGTGCTGCTGGCGCTCGTGGTCTGGTGGCTATGGCCACAGAGCACCACCATCGAATGGGAAACCCGCGCCGTCGACCGCGGCGACATGGTGCTTATCGCCACGGCCACCGGCAACCTCGAGCCGCGCAGCGAGGTCACCGTGGGCGCCGAGATTTCCGGCCTGATCAGCGAGGTGACGGTCATCGAAAACGACCCCGTCGCCGTCGGCGACGTTCTCGCGCGCTTCGATACCGAAGAGCTCGAGGTCAATCTGGCCCAGGCCGAGGCCCGCCTGGCGCTGGCCCAGGCCTCGGTGGCCGAGGCCGAAGCCACGCTGGAGGAGACCACCATCGACGAGCGCCGCCTGAAAAACCTGATGGAGCGCAACATGACCTCGCAGGCCGAGCTCGATACCGCCCGCGCCGCCGTCAAGCGCGCAACCGCCCGGGTCAGCCACGCGCAGGCGTCGGTCAGCGAAGCTCAGGCCGCGGTATCAGCCAGCCGTACGCGCCTGGACAAGGCGGTCATCACCTCGCCCATCAACGGCGTGGTTCTCAAGCGCAGCGTTGAACCCGGCAACACCGTGGCGGCCAGTTTTCAGGCGCCCGAGCTGTTCATTCTGGCCGAGGATCTGCGCGAAATGGAGCTGCACGTGTCTCTGGACGAAGCCGATGTCGGCCTGGTCGAGCCGGGGCAGCCGGCGACCTTTACCGTTGACGCCTGGCCCGGCCGGGAGTTTGCCGCCGAGGTGCTGCGCGTCTATCTCTACCCCACCATCGAAAGCAATGTTGTCACCTACACCACCGTGCTGGGCGTGGACAACCCGGACGAGGATCTGCTGCCGGGCATGACCGCAACCGCGACCATCACCACCGACACGCGCGAACAGGTAGTGCGTGTACCCAACAAGGCGCTGCGCTTCAAGCCGCCGGGCGGGCCGCGTGTGGTCTTCTCCGGGCCTGGCGGGCGATCCGACGCGGATACCGAGGCGGGCAGTTCGGTCTGGGTGCTGGAGAATGGTCAACCGGAACGCGTGAAGGTCGCCACCGGCTACACCGACGGTCGTTACACCGAGATCCTCAACCAGGCGGTATCACCCGGAGACGAGGTTCTGGTTGGCAGTCGTCAGCCGCGCGAGTGAGCGTGAATCAGGCCGTGAATCACAGCAACGCTCACTCCCCAGGCGATGCCGCCGCGGTCTTCCGGATGCGGCGCATCTACAAGATCTATGGGCAGGGGCCGACCGAGGTGCGCGCGCTCGACGGCGTTGATCTTGACATCCGTGCCGGTGAGTTCGTTGCCGTCATGGGCCCCAGCGGCTCGGGCAAATCGACTTTTCTCAACATCCTCGGCTGTCTGGACGTGCCGACCGCCGGGCAGTACCTGTTTCGCGGCGTGGATATTGCCAAGCTCAGCCGCGACGAGCTGGCGCTGCTGCGGCGAAAGTTCATGGGGTTTGTCTTTCAGAGCTTCAATCTTCTGGCCCGAACCGGCGCCGCGGCCAACGTCGAGCTGCCGCTCATCTACGAGGGCGTTGCGCGCGCCCGCCGCCGCCAGCTTGCCGTCGAGGCGTTGAGCGTGGTCGGCCTGGGAGATCGCGCAGCGGCCACGCCAAACCAGCTTTCCGGCGGCCAGCAGCAGCGCGTGGCCATTGCCCGCGCGCTGGTGACCCGGCCGCCGGTGCTGCTGGCCGACGAGCCGACCGGCAACCTCGACACCCGCACCGCCGGTGAAATCATGGATCAGCTGGTGCGGCTGCGAACCGAGCGCGATGTCACCATCATCATGGTCACCCATGAGCCCGACATTGCCGCCTATGCCGACCGCGTCCTGTATTTCGTTGACGGCAGAATCCGCGACGACGGGCCACCGGCCGAGGTGCTGGAATGAATCCGCTCGACACCCTGCTGATGGCCGTTCAGGCCATTGCGCGCAACAAGATGCGCTCGTTTCTGACCATGCTGGGCATCATCATCGGCGTGGCCAGCATCATCGCCATGGTTCATCTGGGCCAGTCGGCAACGCGTGCGGTGACCGCCCAGGTAGCCAGCATCGGCTCCAACCTGCTGTTCGTGATGCCCGGCACCTCACAGCGCGGCTCCGGCGGCGTGCGCGGCACGGCCGAGCCGTTCGAGATGGCCGATGTCGAGGCAATGCGGCGTGAAATCCCCGGCATTCGCGTCGCGCCGGCGGTCTCGCGCAGCGTGACCGTGATCTACGGCAATGCCAATCAGAACGTCAATATCGAAGGCACCACCAACGAATACTTCAGCGTGCGCAATCACCCGGTCACGCGCGGGCGCACTTTCAAACCCGAGGAGCTGGCCGCGGGCGCAGCCGTGTGCATTCTCGGTCAGACCGTCGTCGACGACATGTACGCCAGCGAAGAGCCGTTGGGCTCGACGCTGAGAATCGGTCGGACCGCCTGCCGGGTCATCGGCATTCTCGAGGAAAAGGGGGCCTCCATGGGACAGGATCGCGACAACCTGATCCTGATGCCCATCCGGGCCGTTCAGAGACGCCTGGCGGGCAGCCTGGACATTCCCGTCATCTACATCTCCGCGCTTGAAGACGGTACCAGCGCCCGCGTTCGCAGCGACATTGAATCGCTCATGCGTCAGCGCCGCCGTGTCGGCATCGGCAAGGAAGACGATTTTCACGTCCGCGACACCCAGGAGATCATGGACGCGCTCGAACAGACGGCCGGCATCATGATCCTGCTGCTCGGCGGCATTGCCGCGGTCAGCCTGCTGGTGGGCGGCATCGGCATCATGAACATCATGCTGGTGTCAGTCACCGAACGCACCCGTGAAATCGGCATTCGCCTGGCCATCGGCGCACGCGCCCGCGACGTGCTCACGCAGTTTCTGGTCGAATCGATCGTGCTGGCCACCTTTGGCGGCCTGATTGGCGTGCTGCTGGGGCTGGCCGGCACCCTGCTGATGACCAGTCAATTCAACATGCCGTTCGTGGCCTCGCCGGGCGTGATGATCCTGGGCTTCGCCTTTGCCATGAGCATCGGCGTGGTCTTCGGCTTCGTCCCGGCCCGCAAGGCCGCCCACCTCAACCCGATCGACGCGCTGCGCCACGAGTAAGAGCCGGAAAGAAAAAGGCCCGCTCGATGGCGGGCCTTTTTCATGTTGGCGTCCCCACGGGGATTCGAACCCCGGTCGCTGCCGTGAAAGGGCAGTGTCCTAGGCCTCTAGACGATGGGGACTGAAAACGTCGCTGGCGAAGCTTTCAGAAACCTGTTTGGTGGAGCCAGGCGGGATCGAACCGCCGACCTCTACAATGCCATTGTAGCGCTCTCCCAGCTGAGCTATGGCCCCACAACAAGCCGAGCATTCTAGTGCAGGATTCAGGGGCTGTCAAACCCAATTTGAGCCGATTACAGCACAAGCTCCGAAAACGCGATCATGCCGGCCGATTGATCCACGATTCGGCGCGCGGCGAGCAAGGCGCCGCGGGCAAATACGCGGCGATCGCTGGCGCGATGGCTCAGCTCCAGGCGCTCGCCCTCGGCAAGGTAGTAGACGGTGTGCTCGCCGGCGACATCACCGCCACGGATGGCGTGCATGCCGATCTCGCCGGGCGCGCGTGCCTGACGGCGCGTGCTGCGATCGTGGACGACGTCGGCGTCCAGGGTCTGGCCTCTTGCGGCGGCCACCTGCTCGCCGAGCCAGATCGCGGTGCCGGACGGGGCGTCAATCTTGCGTCGGTGATGGGCTTCGAGAATCTCGATATCGAAATCATTGCCCAGCGCGGCCGCTGCCCGCTGCGCCAGCTCAACGAGCAGATTCACGCCCAGGCTGAAATTGGCGGCCTGGCAGACGGGAATGGTTTGCGCGGCCTGCTCGAGGCGATGCTGCAACTCGGGCCCCAGCGCCGTGGTGCCGGTGACCAGCGGAATGCGGTGTTGCAGCGCAAAGGGGATGACCTGCGCCAGCAGCTCCGGGTGTGAAAAGTCGATGATGACGTCGGCCTCGACGTCTGGCTCGAAAAAGGCCTGGCGGGTGGCTTCTCCGGCGAGAACGCCTTGCTGGTCGTCAGCAATGACTGCCGCAATGGTTTGCCCCACGGCCCCGCTGGCGCCACTTAGAAGAATTTTCAGGCTCATGGGCCAAGCCTACCCGATTCTGCCGGCGTGCAGAAGACGCCGGCCAATCAAAAGCCCATGCGATCGAAGAAGCTCTTGACGCGATCAGTCCAGCCCGAAGACTGGGGGCTCTGCTCGGGCTGATCGCTCAGGCTTTCCTGCAGTTGCTTGAGCAGATCCTTCTGTGCCCGGCTGAGGTTGACGGGCGTCTCCACGTCAACGCGGCACAGCAGGTCGCCGGTCGAGCGCGAACGAACCGACTGCACGCCCTTGCCGCGCAAACGAAAGACCTTGCCCGATTGTGTCTCGGAAGGAATCTTGAGCATGACCGAGCCGTCGAGCGTCGGCACCTTCATCTGCCCGCCCAGCGCGGCGGTCGTGATGGTAATCGGCACTTCGCAGAACAGGTCGTCGCCATCGCGCTGAAACAGCGGGTGCGGTCGAACCTGCACGTCGACGTAGAGATCGCCGGCGCCGCCGCCCTGAGTGCCGGCACCGCCTTCGCCACTCAGGCGAATGCGGTCGCCGGTATCCACGCCGGCGGGAATGCGAATCTGCAGCGTCCGGGTTTCGCGCACCTGGCCGCTGCCGTCGCAATCGTCGCAGGGGTCCTTGATGGTGCGCCCGCTGCCGCTGCAGGCCGGGCAGGCCTGCTGAACCGAGAAAAAGCCCTGCTGCATGCGTACCTGACCCTGGCCGCCGCAGGTCGAGCACACGTGCAGCTGGCCGCCTTTCGAGCCGCTGCCGTTGCAGGTGCCGCACTCGCCCAGCGTGGGCAAGCTGACTTCCTTTTCGACGCCGGCAACGGCTTCTTCAAGATCCAGCTCCATGGTGTAGCGCAGATCCTGCCCGCGGCGCGACTGGCTCTGACGCCGGCGGCCACCGCCGAAGATATCGCCGAAAATGTCGCCGAAAATGTCGTTGATATCACCGAAGCCGCCCTGCGGCCCGCCGCCACCCATGCCGCCGTTGACGCCGGCGTGGCCAAAACGGTCATAGGCCGCCCGCTTCTGCTCGTCCTTGAGCACATCATGCGCCTCACGCACCTCCTTGAACCGGTCTTCGGCTTCGGGATTATCCGGATTGCGGTCCGGATGATACTTGCGCGCCTTGCGCCGATAGGCCTTGCGGATCTCGTCGGGGGTGGCGTCTCGCGAGACGTTGAGGATGTCGTAATAATCAGCGGACATGGATACTCGGCTTAAACATTAAAAAACAGTGTGAAGCGGTCAGTGTGAAGTGTGAAGTAAAACCAATCAAAACCGGGATGGCGGTGAAGCCAGCCCTTCACACTTCACACTTCACACTTCACACTTCACACTTCACACTTCACACTTCACACTTCACACTTCACACTTCACACTTCACACTTCAAGACCTACTTCTTGTCGTCGTCATCGACTTCAGTGAACTCGGCGTCGACCACTTCTTCTTCATCCGCGGAAGCGTCAGCGCCCTGTTCCCCGGCCGACTCGCCGCCGCCTTCCTGGGCCTGGGCCTTTTCGGCTGCGGCCTTGTAGAGCTCGGCGCCGGCCTGCTGCAGTTCGTTGACGGCGGACTCGATGGCGTCCTTGTCATCGCCCTTCAGAGCCTCGTCGACCTTGGACAGAGCGTCTTCGATCTGCTTTTTGGTGGCCGCATCGATGTTGTCGCCGTGCTCTTCCAGGCTGCTTCGCGTCGAGTGAGCGACGGCATCGGCATTGTTGCGCACCGACACCAGCTCCTGGAACTTCTTGTCCTCTTCGCGATGGGCTTCGGCGTCGCGCACCATGGCCTCGATTTCGTCGTCGGACAGACCGGAGCCGGCCTTGACTTCGACGCGCTGCTCCTTGCCGGTGGCCTGATCCTTGGCAGAGACGTGCAGGATGCCGTTGGCGTCGATGTCGAAAGTGACCTCGATCTGCGGCATGCCGCGCGGGGCGGCCGGAATGCCGGCCAGGTCAAAGCGCGCCAGCGACTTGTTGGCCGCGGCCTGCTCACGCTCGCCCTGCAGAACGTGCACGGTGACCGCCGACTGGTTGTCCTCAGCGGTGGAGAACACCTGCGAGGCCCGGGTCGGAATGGTGGTGTTTTTCTCGATCAGCTTGGTGAACACACCGCCCAGGGTCTCGATGCCCAGAGACAGCGGCGTGACGTCGAGCAGCAGCACGTCCTTGACGTCGCCGGAAAGCACGCCACCCTGAACGGCAGCGCCCACGGCCACGGCCTCGTCGGGGTTCACGTCCTTGCGCGACTCCTTGCCGAAGAAGTCTGCAACCGCCTTCTGCACCGCGGGCATGCGGGTCTGGCCACCGACCAGAATCACCTCGTCGACTTCATCGACCTTCAGGCCGGCGTCGTTGAGCGCAGTACGGCAGGGCTCGATGGAGCGCTTGACCAGCTCTTCGACCAGCGACTCGAGCTTCGAGCGCGTGACCTTGATATTGAGGTGCTTCGGCCCGGATTGATCCGCGGTGATATACGGCAGATTGACCTCGGTCTGTTCGGTCGAGGACAACTCGATCTTGGCGCGCTCGGCACCTTCACGCAGACGCTGCAGCGCCAGCGGGTCGTTGTGCAGGTCAATGCCCTGCTCTTTCTTGAACTCGCCGGCCAGATAATCGATCAGACGCAGGTCGAAGTCCTCGCCACCGAGGAAGGTGTCACCGTTGGTGGCCAGCACCTCGAACTGCTTTTCGCCGTCGACGTCGGCAATCTCGATGATGGAAATATCGAACGTACCGCCGCCGAGGTCGTAGACAGCCACCTTGCGGTCGCTGCCTTCCTTGTCCAGGCCATAGGCCAGCGATGCAGCGGTCGGCTCGTTGATGATGCGCTTGACCTCGAGGCCGGCAATCTGGCCGGCGTCCTTGGTCGCCTGACGCTGCGAGTCATTGAAATAGGCCGGTACGGTAATCACCGCCTCGGTGACCTCTTCACCGAGATAGTCTTCGGCCGTTTTCTTCATCTTCATCAGCGTACGCGCCGAAATCTCCGGCGGCGCCATCTGCTTGTCACCTACCTGAACCCAGGCGTCGCCGTTGTCGGCTTCCACAATCTTGTAGGGGACGAGCTTGATGTCCTTCTGGACCACGTCCTCCTTGAACTTGCGGCCGATCAGGCGCTTGACTGCATAAAGCGTGCGCTCGGGGTTGGTTACCGCCTGGCGCTTGGCCGGCTGGCCGACCAGTACTTCGTCGTCCTTGGTAAAGGCAACAACCGAGGGCGTCGTACGATCGCCTTCGGCGTTTTCGATCACCCGCGCCTTGCCGCCTTCCATGACGGCAACGCAGGAATTAGTCGTTCCCAGGTCAATGCCGATAATCTTGCTCATGGTGTCTTGTTCCCGTTCAATTCGTTTGAAAGTTCAATCGACTCGAAAAATCGATTCGTCAATGCTCTAGCCGTTTAGTGGGGCCCGGCGCTCGTCATTTCAATCACCGCGGCTGTCCAACCGCCTCAGCTTTCGCTGGCCACGATCACGCGCGCCGGCCGCAGCACCCGATCATTGAGGCGATAGCCCTTCTGCAGCACCATCAGGACGGTATCGGGCTCGGCCTCGTCACTGGGCTGTATGCTCATGGCCTCATGCCACTGCGGGTCGAAGCGCTCGCCTTCGGGATTGAGCGTTTCCAGACCATGATCGGCCAGGGCCTTGAGCAGCAGCTTGCGTGTCAGCTCGAGCCCCTCGTATGCGGCATCACCCTGCTCCGCGCTTTCGAGCCCCTGATCAAGCCCGTCGATCACGGGGAGCAGATCACGCATGATGGCCTCGTGCTGATAGCGACGCGCCTTGTCCATCTCGCGCTCGGCGCGCTTTTGCATGTTGTCCATGTCGGCGCGCGTGCGCATCAGCGCATCGCGAAGCTTCGTGATCTCGCCCTCGAGTTCCCCGGCGCCATCAGCCTGCGCGCCGTCCTCGAGTTCCTCGACCACGGCCTCTTTTTCCGTGTCCTGCGCTTCGGCGGTTTCGGTTTCCGGCCGCTCGGTATCGTTGTTTTCACCCATATCGCTTCGCCTCGGTGGTAATCGAGTTGACATCTGCGCGCAATAATGGGGGCCGGCTACTGTCAACACAACCGCCATTGCCCAGCCGGGTTCTTGGTGCTAGCTTGTTGGGCCTCCTGGCCCGACCGGAAAGCGCATGCTTCGTCACCTTGCGATTCGCCAATTTGCCATTGTTCGCGAAGTCGAGATCGACATCGAACCCGGCTTTACCGTCGTCACCGGCGAAACCGGTGCCGGCAAGTCGATTCTGGTAGACGCCCTTGGCCTGTTGCTCGGCGACCGCGCCGATGCCGGCCTGATTGCCGAAGGTCATGACCAGGCCGAGCTCGAGGCGATATTCAGCCTGCAACCCGACGATCCGGCGCGAGCCTGGCTGGCCGATCAGGCTCTGGAAGAAGGCGATGAACTGATTTTGCGGCGGGTGCTGACGGCGCCGAGTGGCTCGCGGGCCTGGATCAACGGTCGCTCAGCCACCGTGGGCCAGCTCGCCGAGCTGGGCAGCCTGCTGGTCGAAATCCACGGTCAGCATGAACACCAGCAGCTGGGAAAACCGCCGGTGCAGCGCCAGCTGCTCGACCGCCAGGTGGAGCGCAAACAGCTCGAAAAGGTGGTCACGGCCACACAACGGTGGCAGACGGCGCGCCAGGCACTCGAGGCGCTGCAGGCCGATCTGGGCGACGCCGATCAGCTCGAGCTGCTGCGCTTTCAGGCGCGCGAGCTGTCCGACCTGGCGCTGCAGGACGGCGAATTCGAGGCACTGGAACAGGAGCAGGAGCGGCTGGCCCGAAGCGACGACATCCGCCTGGCCGTGGGCCAGGCCGGCAACGCGCTCGATAGCGATGACGGACTCGGCGCCCGCAGTCTTCTGCATCATGCCCTGCAGGCCCTCGATGCCGTGCGCGAGCTCGAGCCCGAGGTCGCGGAGGTGGCCGGCATGCTGGAGGAGGCGCGCATCAACGTCGACGAGGCCCACGCCACCCTCGAGCGCCTGGGAAGCCGCGACCAGGGAGACCCCGAGCGCCTGACCGACATCAACCAGCGCCTGGAAAAGACGCTGGACCTGGCGCGCAAACACCGCGTTGAACCTGACCGACTGCCGGCGTTGAGCGCGCAGCTGAACGACCGGCTGGCTTCTCTGGACAACCACCAGCACCGGCTGCAGGAGCTGACCGCGTCGGTGGAAGAGCACGCCGCCGAATGGCGCGCCGCGGCTCAAGCGCTCAGCAAGGCACGCCAGCAGGCCGCCAAAGCGCTGTCAGCACGGGTGGAGTCGCGGCTGGCCGAGCTGGGCATGGACACGGCCCGGCTCGATTTTGTGGTCGAGCCCAACGCTCAGACCGAACCGGTCAGCCACGGCATGGATCGGATAGCCATCGAGTTCAGCGCCAACCCTGGCCAGCCCCTGCAGCCGCTCTCACGCGTGGCCTCGGGTGGCGAGCTTTCGCGCGTGGCCCTGGCCCTGATGATTGCAGATGATCGCCCGCAGGGTGCAAAAACACGCATCTTCGACGAGGTGGATGCCGGCGTCGGGGGCGAAACCGCGCATGCGGTGGGCCGCTTCCTTCGCCAGGCCGCCGCCGTGGGTCAGGCGATGTGCGTTACCCACCTAGCGCAGGTGGCCGCCTGCGCCGACCACCAGCTACGCGTGCATAAAGACAAGGGCAGCGACAGCACCCTGGTCGACGTGAGCGTGCTTGCCGGAGCGGCCCGCGAGCGCGAAATCGCGCGCATGCTCGGCAGCGCCGATTCGGAAACCAGCCTGGCACACGCACAAGAATTACTGAAAACAAAGAAGAAGAAGAAGAAAGTGTGAAGTGTGAAGTGTTAAGTGAAAACAAGCAGTTAGCAGCGGCGAAGCATTCATTCCCCTTGAATTTCGCAACACTTCACACTCAACGCTTCATTTCTTAGGCCTGACGTAAAGCACCATCGAATGGTCGACAATTTCGTAGCCGTGGTCCGCGGCGAGAGATTCCTGGCGCTGTTCGATCGTTTCGTCGAAAAACTCGATCACTTCTCCGGTTTCCAGACAGACCATGTGGTCATGATGGTCGCCATCATCGAGTTCGTAGCAAGCTTGTTGGGCACGACCGGTGCCGTCCTCGAATATATGCTTGCGCACCAGATGGGCCGTCTCGAACTGGGCCAGCACGCGATAGACCGTCGCCAGCCCGATCTCCTCGCCCTGGTCGACCAGCGCCCGATAGATATCGTCGGCGGTCATGTGTTTTTGCGTGGTCGTCTCGAGCAAGCGCAGAATCTGGCGGCGCGGCTGGGTGACCTTGAGACCGGCATCCCTGAGTTCCTTGCTGTGTCCTGCCATCGGTAAAACCCGTCAGAATAGCCCTGTAATGAGAACGAGTATTGTATCATTGCCGCCATGCCGACCCACACCAGAAAAACCATCATCACCCGCACGCTCATCGTGCTGGCCTGCCTGTTGCTGAGCGCTTGCATCTACAAGCAGGACATACAACAGGGCAACGTGCTCAAGCGTGAAGAGGTTTCCGAGCTGAAGACCGGCATGACCAAGCGCCAGGTACAGGTGCTGCTGGGCACGCCTTCGGTCAACAGCCCGTTTCATGCCGACCGCTGGGACTACATGAATACCTACTCCCAGCGCGGCAGCCGCCCCGACAAGCGCGTACTCACGCTCTACTTCGAGGACAACACGCTCAGCTCCATCGAAGGCAACTACCTGGACGAAGAGCGCCTGGCCAGCGAAGCCCTCGATGAACTGCAGGATCCGGAAGAAACGCCGATTCAGGATCTCGAGTCAGTGCGCAAGGAAAAACGCGGCGGGCCGGGCGGCTGAACCCGCTCGAACCCTTCGGGTTGTGGTCAGATGTTGCGCCCGCCACGCGCCAGCTCAGCCAGCTGCCGGCGAATCTCCTTCGGGTCGGCGGTGAGCGGCCGATAGATCTCGACGCGGTCGCCGGGTGCAAGAACCGTATCCGGATCGCGCCGCTTGCCAAAGATCCCCAGGCGCTGACGATCCACGACCAGCCCGGGCAAACGGGCCGGCAGATCCGCCTGCTCGACTGCTTCGGCCAGGGTCGTGCCTGCGGGCACTTCCAGGGCAACAATCAGCTGCCGCTCGGGCAAGGCTGCCGCCACCTCGACAGCAATGCGATCAGCGGCCATGAATCTGCTCGGCGCGGCGCGTGAAATCATTGACCATGCGGTCGGCCATGCGCGAAAAGTTGCGCTGAAACGGGCGCAGAAACAGCCCGCCGACCACTTTGAAGCGCAAATCCAGGCTCACACGACAGCCCGACCCCGCCGGAGCGAACTCCCAGCTGCCGCTGAGATTATCGAATGGCCCGCTGTCGAGCACCATGGTCAGCTTCCGATCAGGCACCAGCGTGTTGCGCGTCGTGAAACGCCGCACCAGCCCGGCCAGCTGCACTTCCAGCGTCGCCAGCTGGCTGTGCTCGTCTTCCCGATGCACCTGGGCCGATCTCACCCAGTCAAGAAACTCCGGATACCGCTCGACGTCGCGGACCAGGGCGTACATCTGTGCAGGCGTGTATGAAACCAGGGCGGAGCGGTTGATCTCGGGCATCGGGGAAGACTTGTAAAGTGTGAAGTGTGGAGTCCGGAGTGCGAAGTTTAACGGTTGGGAGGTTGCCGAATGGAGCGGGTGACTCCAAGTTATCATTCTGCCTTCGCCCAAACAGCTCGATATAAATACCGTGGCCAAAAAACAGCCTTCTTCCACCATTGCCCTCAACAAGCGCGCGCGCTTTGAATACAAGCTCGACGAGCGGCTGGAGGCCGGAATTGCCCTGGAAGGCTGGGAAGTCAAGGCCCTGCGCGAAGGCAAGCTGCAGTTCGGCGACAGCTACGTGCTGCTCAAAAACGGCGAGGCTTTCCTGTTCGGGTGCCTGATCACGCCACTGCCGTCGGTGTCGACCCATATCAACCCCGACCCGATGCGCACCCGCCGCCTGCTGCTGCACCGGCGCGAAATCGACCGCCTGATCGGCCTGGTCGATCGCAAGGGGCAGACGGTAGTCCCTACCGCCATGTACTGGAAACAGGGTAAAGTGAAAGTCGAGGTCGCCGTGGCCACCGGCAAGAAGCAGCACGACAAGCGGCGCGCCGAAAAGGAAAAGGACTGGCAGCGTCGGAAAGGCCGGATTCTCAAGCAGAACTGACGGCGGTATCGGTCAGCACAAGAACAGGCGAGAGCTGATGAATGACGACGAGTCGGACCGACCCATTGCCCGCCTGAGCGACCTCGACCTGATGCGGCAGCGCATCCATCGCCTGCGCATGCTGGGCATGGGCCTGGGCGCCCCGGCCATTGCCGCGGTGCTTTACGAAAACGCCGCCGCATGGCCGAGCTGGGCCATGCTCGCTTTTACCTGCGCGCTGTGGCCACAGCTCGCCCTGCTGGTCGCCCGGAAAAGCCGCTCACCGTATCGTGCCGAGCTGCGCAATCTGATACTCGACTCCGCCCAGGCCGGCTTGTGGGTGGGCCTGATGCACTTCAACCTGCTGCCGGCGGTGCTGCTGCTCACCCTGGCAACCGTCGACAAGATCAGCACGGGCATTCGACGCCTGTGGCTGTGGTCGCTGCCCGGCCTGCTCGCCGGCGTACTGACCGGCGCCGCGCTCACCGGCTTTGCCTTTCGGCCCGAGACCAGCGTATTCGTGATCATCGCGTGCATGCCGCTGCTGGTCATCCACACCATTGCCGTGAGCCTGACCACCTATCGCCTGGTGCGCAAGGTTCAGCGCCAGAATCGCCAGCTCGACGCGCTCAACCGGCGCGACCCGCTGACCGGGCTGGCCAGCCGTGACCACTGGCTGGCGCACGCCCGCCGCCTGCTCACCGCCCACCACGCCGAAGGCCGGCCCGCCAGCCTGCTTCTGGTTGACATCGACCACTTCAAGGCGGTCAACGACCGCCACGGCCACGCCGCAGGTGACGAGGCGCTGCGCCGCGTCGGCCGAGTCCTGAGCGCCCACGCTGGCGCCGACGATCTGGCCGGGCGCATCGGCGGCGACGAACTCGGCCTGGTGCTTGCCGCCGGCCGCCAGCACGCCGCTGTCGTGGCCGACGGCATTCGTCACCAGCTCGCTGCCGCAGATCCCGTCACCGCAGACAGCGACCGCGTCACCGTCAGCATCGGCCTGGCCGAAGCCGACCCGGGTGATCACGACCTGCACACCTGGATGGACGCTGCCGACCGCGCGCTCTACCGCGCCAAGCGCAGGGGCCGCAATCGCGTCGAAACCCGTGACCGCGCGTCGGCACCGGCGCTCAGCGACAAGCACCGCGCCGCCTGAAGGGAAACCGCTTGCGGAACTTCTGCCCGAACTGCTAGTCTATGTATACAACTTCGGGGGCGTTCCGGCTTCGACGTGGATCGGACGTACCCTGGGGCATGCCGAGGTCTCAGCTACCCTCGTAAAACCGGCTGAACCAAAGTTAGTTGCCAACGACGACAACTACGCACTGGCTGCCTAAAAACCAGCCTGCTCCCGACCGTTTGAGCCTGCGCTTTCGATTCGGGATCATTCAGCAGGATCGCTTCATGTCGCGTCTCGGGGCATTGAAGTTAAACCAAACCGGGACTGGTCGTTGCGTATGCCCTGCCCCTCGGGCGGCGTAACGACGAGAAAAAATCGAGCGGGCTAAGCATGTAGAACCAGGATCAGATGGTTCGCGGACGCGGGTTCGACTCCCGCCGCCTCCACCAAGATCCCCCGACGAAAAGCCGGCCCGCGCGCCGGCTTTTTTGTGTCCGGGCGCTCAGGCCTTCTCCTCTTTCAGTCTTCTGCGCTCTGCCTGTCGCTGCGCAGCCCCTTCAAGCGCCGGGGAACGGACTCGAGTGACTGCCTGATTTCCGGATACGTACCCCAGGGGTCGGTTTTATGCGCCAGGCGACGGAAGATGTTTTTCAGCTTGTATTCTTGCGGGCTGAAATCGGCAGCCAGGGCCTCATTCCAGTCCAGCGGGGCGGCCACCGGGGCGCCGGGGCGGGCGCGCAGGGCGTAAGGCATGACCGTGGTCTGGCCCTCGGCGTTGCGGTAGATGTCGAGGTAGACGCGCCGGCCGCGCTTGTTCTTGCGCTGTTCGACAGTGAGCTCATCGCAATGGCGCCGGGCCAGATGTTCGGCCATCGAGCGGGCGATATTGCGGGCCCGGTCGAAGCCCAGGTCGCGCCGGCAGGGAATATGGACGTGCAGGCCGCGCGAGCCGCTGGTCTTTACGAAGCTTTGCAGCTCCAGCGCCCGGCACAGGTCGCGCACCGCGCGAGCGGCGAACTGAACCTTACCGAAATCCTCATCGGAGGGGTCGAGGTCGAAGATGATGTGATCGGGTCGGCTGATACGGTCGATACGCGACAGGGCGACGTGCGGGGTGATCATGCCCTGATCGGCCAGATAGACAAGCGTGGCGGTGTTTTCAACCACGACATGATCGACGCTGCCGCCGTCTTTCTTGCTCAAGGTGGCGGTCTTGATCCAGTCGGGAAAGTAGTCGGCCGCCTGCTTCTGATAAAACCCGTCCTCGTCGATGCCGTCGGGAAAACGCTCGATCGACAGCGGTCGGTCTTTGGCATGGGGCAGCGCGTATTCGCCGATGCGGCGGTAGTAGTCGATGACCTCGCCCTTGGTGATCGAGTCCGCGGGGAAGAACAGCTTGTCGAGCCGCGAGAGCTCGATTTCGATGCGGTCGACGCAGATGGTCTTGTCCGTGCTCACTGGCTGCCCTCCGGCTGCTCTCTGACCACCTCTTCGGCCGCCTTGTCGTCGCGCAGGCCCAGAAAGCTGGGGTGGCGCAGCTTGCCGCTGGCTGTCCATTCGGTAAAGGCGAATTCGCCGACCAGATCGGGCCGGACCCAGTGCACGCCGCGCTCGTCGATGGCCTGGCCATCGTCGAAGGGGCAGGTCTTGCGCGCTCGCGCCTCGAGCTTTTTGGTCAGTTGTTGCAGGGTTTTTTCGTCGAAGCCGGTGCCGACCCTGCCGGCATAGCGCAGCCTGCCGTCGCGGTAGTGGCCGACCAGCAGCGCGCCGAAGCCGCTGCGCTGCCCTGAGGGCTCGGTATAGCCGCCGATGACCAGCTCCTGGCCGGCGGTGCACTTGAACTTGAGCCACTTGCCCGAGCGGGAACTGGCATACACCGCCCCCGCGTCCTTGGCGATGATGCCCTCCCAGCCCTTGCGGCAAGCCTCCTGAAACAGGGCCTGGCCGCACTCATTGCGGTGCGGCGTGAAGCGGACGGTTGAGCGGAACCGAAGGGCATGGCGCAGCAAACGCTTGCGGGCGCGAGTGTCCAGCCGGCGCGTGTTCTTGCCGTCGAAATGCAGCAGGTCAAAGACGTAATAGAAAACCGGAATATCCGAATTTCGCGCCGCCTGTTCGTCGTCGATCTGCATGCGCCCCTGCAGCCGAGAGAAGCTGGTGACCGCCCCGTCGAAGGCGACGATTTCGCCGTCGACAACAAAGGGTTTGTCGGCCACCTCGCTCAGCGCCTCGATCAGTTCCGGATAGGTGCGGCTGATGTGCTTGCCGTTGCGAGTTTTCAACTGCGTCCGGCTGCCGTCGAAGAAGGCCAGCGCGCGCTCGCCGTCGAACTTGCGCTCGAAAATCCAGTCCGGATCGGAGAAACGCCGGTCGGTCAGGCGCGCGAGCATGGGCGAGAGCGAATCCGGCAGCGCCTCGTCTTCAAGCCGGTCGGCCTCGGCGGCGTTCAGGCGGGCGAACAGCTCAGTCATCGTCGGACGCCTCGTCGTCGAGCTCGTCGATGGTGCGCCCGCTCAGAACCGACTTCGGCTCGCTCGAGACCGGGTTGCGGCGCGCATCGGCGTGCTCGTCGTCCATCTTGATCAGCAGCCACTGCTCGCCGTCGTCGCTGTCGGCGCCGCGAAAGCGCTGCAGCGCATACCCGCCGCTGATCTTCTCACCGTGGAGCCGGATCAGGGCATGCCCGTCGCCAAGCGCCCGGGCCAGCGACTTTGTGCTGCCGTTCTTTTCGGTAATGTTCTCGTAGCGACCGCGATCCCACACGATCACGCGCCCGGCGCCGTAGTGGCCTGCGGGGATCACACCCTCGAAATCGGCATAGTCGAGCGGATGGTCTTCGGTGGGAATGGCCAGGCGCTTGGCGCGCGGATCGGTCGAAGGCCCCTTGGGTACGGCCCATGATTTCAGGGCGCCGTCGACCTCGATGCGGAAATCGAAATGATGACTGCTGGCAGCGTGCTCCTGGATGACGAAGATCGGCTCGTTGCCGCCCTTGCGCTGGCCGCCCTTCGGCTCCGGCGTGGCCGAGAAATCGCGCTTGCTTTGGTAGTCCGAAGAACTCATGACGCCCTGCCCGCGCAGCGATGCGCACGTTGGCCCGTCAGCGCAGTGTACCCTGTCGAAGTCGGGCGCACCGGCGATGGCGCTACACTCGGGCTTCAAACCGGCGGCGATCGCGCTTTCGCGCTGGCCAGGCCGCCTGGCGCGAGCGGCTGTTTGCCTTCATGGCCCGCAACGCCATGGACCCGACCGAGTACTACCAGATCCCGGCCGATCGCACCGTGGTGCCGGGCTTGCGCGTGCGTATCTGAACAGGCTACCCGACCGCCACTCTCCGCGGTAGACTCTCGCGATGCATATCGCCACGCTGATGCTCATCATTCTCGCCGCCGGGCTGGCCAGTCAATGGCTGGCCTGGCAACTGCGTGTGCCGGCAATCGTCATCCTGATCGCTGCCGGCCTGCTGCTGGGGCCGATCGGCGGCGTGGTCGATCTGGCCCTGGCGCCGGGCGAGGTCAACGAACTGATCGGCTTCGGGGTGGCCATCATCCTGTTCGAAGGCGGCATGGATCTCAAGCTTGGCGAGCTCAAGCGAGTCGGCCACGGCATCGCCCGGCTGACGACGCTCGGGCCGCTGCTGGCCTGGGGCCTGGGAACCCTGGCGGCTTTCCATGTCGCCGGCCTGGACTGGCCGGTGGCCGTGGTCATCGGCGCCATCCTGGTAGTCACCGGGCCGACGGTGGTCTCGCCGCTGCTGCGCCAGGCGCGGCTGAACAAGGAGACCGCATCACTGCTGAAGTGGGAAGGCATCGTCAATGATCCGGTTGGCGTGCTGCTGGCAGTGCTGGCGGTCCAGTACTTCACCATTTCACCGGCGGACCTGAGCGAGATCTTCTGGGGCCTGGGCAAAGCCATCGGCGTTGCCCTTGTGCTCGGCGGCGCCGGTGGCTGGTTGACCGGCTGGTTCTATCGTCGCGGCGTGGTTCCGGCTCACCTCAAGCCGCCGATGCTGATGGTGCTGGTGCTCGCCGCCTTCTGGCTGAGCAATCAGGTGCAGCATGAAGCCGGCCTGCTGACGGTCACGCTCATGGGGCTGGTGCTGGGCAACATGCGCCTGGTCGAGCGCGAGCCGCTGCGCCACTTCAAGGAAAACCTCACCGTGGTGCTGCTGTCGGTGCTGTTCATCGTCATTCCGGCTCAACTCCACGTCTCTCAGCTTGAATCGATCGGGCTGTCTTCGCTGCTGTTCGTGGCCGTGATGCTTTTCATCGTGCGTCCGGCAAGCGTGGCCCTGGCCACCCTGGGCGCGCCGATGCGCTGGCAGGACAAGCTGCTGCTGGCCTGGATCGCGCCGCGCGGCATCGTGGCCGCCGCCACCGCAGCCCTGTTCGGCCCGGCGCTGGTTGCCGCCGGCCACCCACAGGGTGAGCAGCTCATGCCGCTGGTCTTTCTGGTGATTCTGGTGACCGTCGTGGTCCACGGTGCCACGCTGGGCGTACTCGGGCGGCGCCTGAATCTGGCCGCCCAGGCGGCCAACGGCCTGCTGATTGCCGGCGCCAGCGACTGGAGCCGGGCGCTGGCAAACACGCTGATGGCGCACGATATCAAGGTCATGATCGCCGACGGGTCGTGGCATCGGCTCAAACGCGCGCGCATGGATGGCATTCCCGTCTACTACGGCGAGCTGCTGTCGGAGCACGCCGAACACGAGCTTGAAATCGAGCACCTGAGCTATCTGCTGTGTGCAACCGACAACGGTTATTACAACGCGCTGGTGTGCAAAGCCCTGGGCGCGCGCTTCGGCCACCACCGCACCTTCCAGCTGCCGCCGCCGCGTGAATCCAACAACGAAAAGCGTCGGTTGACGCTACAGCAGCGCGGCTACTTCGCGTTCAAGCCACCAATGGATGCCTACACGCTCAGCAAGCGGATGACCGAGGGCTGGCGCATTCAGACCACGCGGCTGGGGAAGAACATGTCGCTCGAGCAGTTCGAGAAGCGAATGGGCGAGCCCGGTGAGGACTGGCTGCTGCTTGGCAGCGTATCGCCGGAGGGGCGTTTCCGGCTGTTCTCGCGCGAACACCGTTCCACCCCCGACGACAATGGCCTGTTGCTCCACTTTTCCCCGCAAGCGTCGCCTGCCTCCGAGCCGGACGGACGCTGAGCGCGCAGCCGCCGGGCGCATCACCATCAATCATCAACCGTGGCGGATGAACCAGCAGCGATGAATGCGGCGATTGCGCTCGAAATCCCGCGGGATGGACCAGCCGGTGCGGTCTTCCACTGACCAGCGCTCACACAAGGCCTTGTCCAGCTTGAAGTTCCCCAGGTTGTTGGAAAACACCAGCGTCCCGTCGCCCGCAAGACAGCGCATGGCCTGATCGATCAGCCCGGCGTGATCGCGCTGAATGTCGAGGTTGCCGTCCATGCGCTTGGAGTTGGAAAAGCTCGGCGGGTCGAGAAAGATCAGATCGAATTTCTCGCTGCAGGCGGCCAGCCACTGGCGCGCATCGGCGTGCAGCGTGCGGTGGCGCGGGTGGTCGCAGCCGTTGAGCGCGAGATTGCGGCGCAGCCAGGCCAGATAGGTTTTTGACAGATCCACGCTGACGCTGGCCCTGGCGCCTCCCACCGCGGCATGAACCGTAGCCGCACCGGTGTAGCAGAACAGGTTGAGCACGCGCTTGTTGGCGGCGCGCTGGCCCAGCCAGTGCCGCACCGGACGGTGATCTAGGAACAGGCCGGTATCCAGATAGTCGGTCAGGTTGACTTCCAGCCGGCAGGCACCCTCGCGCACCACCAGCGTGCGCGCCTGCTCGCTCAAGCGCTGGTACTGCTCAGCCCCGCGCTGGCGGCGACGAACCTTGAATACCATGCGTTCGGGCGGCACCCCCACGGCTGCCGGAATGGCCGTCAGCGCCGCGCGCAGACGAGACAGAGCCTTGCCCGGATCAACGCTGCCCGGTGCCTGATACTCCTGAACATGCAGCCAGTCGCCCGACTCACTGCCGTAGAGGTCGATTGCCAGCGCATACTCGGGGATATCGGCATCGTAGAGCCGGTAGCAGGTCACGCCCTCGCGATCGAGCCAGCGTTTCAGCTGCCGCCGGTTCTTGTGCAGGCGATTGACCAGATCCTGTGCCGGCGCTGCCCGCGGCCCTTCGCCTTCGCTTGCCGCTGCGAGCTCGAAGCGCTCGAGCCGGCATTCCAGCGGGCCATTGAACATCTGCCAACTCTTGTCGGGCCGCAGCCCGATCTGGCAACCGGCGCCGTTGAGCACGAGCGCGTGCCAGCCGGGAAATTGGCTGCGCAGCACCTCGCCCAGCCGCAGATACAGCGGCAGCAGCTCGTGTTCATCGCCGATCCGCTCGCCATAGGGCGGATTGGTGGCAATCAGGCCACGATTGACGCCGGCCGGCGCCGAGGCCGCTGAAAGCTCGCGCCGCTCGACGTGAACGCGACCACTCAGGCCGGCGCGCTCGACGTTGCTCAAAGCCAGGCGCACGGCCGAGCGGTCGTGATCGAAAGCCACGATCGGCGGCAGCTTTCCCTCGCCGGCCTCCTGTCGCTCGAGTGCTTCGTCGACCAGCCCTTTCCAGAGTGCATCGTCATGGCCGCGCCAGCGCTGAAAGCCAAAGCGTGTGCGCAGCAGACCGGGAGCGGTATCAGCGGCCATCCAGGCGGCCTCGATGGCCAGCGTGCCCGAGCCGCACATCGGGTCGACAAAGCGGCCGCCGGCGGCGGCAATCGCCGGCCAGTCGCCGCGATAAAGCATGGCCGCGGCGAGATTCTCCTTCAGCGGCGCGGCCACGCCCGTCTCGCGATAACCGCGCCGGTGCAGGCTCTCGCCCGACAGATCGATGGCCACGCTCACGGTGGTGCGCTGCATGTGCACGTTGATGCGAACATCGGGCTGGCGGATGTCGACCGACGGCCGCGCGCCGTCGCGCTGACGAAGCTGGTCGACGACGGCGTCCTTAACGCGCTGGGCGGCAAACCGGCTGTGTGAAATCGCGGGCTTGATGCCGGTAAAGTCCACCGCCAGCGTGCTGTCCACGCCCAGATGCGCCGACCAGTCGATCCGGCCGACGCCGCGGTAGAGGGCCGCATCATCTTCTGCTTCGAACTGCCCGATGGGCAGCAACACGCGGTTGCCGACGCGCGACCACAAGCAGCTGCGGTAGGCATCCCCGAGCACACCGTGAAACAGCACGCCGCCGCGCTGCGGCCTGACCTGGCTCAGACCAAGCGATGTCAGCTCCCAGGCCAGCAGATCCGAAAACCCGCGCGGCGCGGTGACAACGAATTGCAGAGCGGAATTTTCCATTGAAACGCCAGCGGGACCGATCACCGCCAGTCTATCCGAATCCGCACCGTGAGCTGAGGATGCGTTAACCTTGTTCCGGATCCTTTCCCCACCTTCATGGAGTTGAACCTTGCTTTCCAGTATGACCCGGTCAATATCGCGCCTCGCTCTAGCCTCTGCCCTGGCGCTGACGCCGCTTTTCCCGCTCCAGGCCGCCGAAGTGATGGTGGCGCCCGGGATAACCAACGGCGGCGAAAAAACGGTTAACGCCAGCCTTGCATTCGACTGGCCGCAGCGCTGGTTCGAAAGCGAAACCGGCTATTTCGGCGGCTACTGGAACGTCGCCTACACCTGGTGGGAGGCCGGATACTTCCGACAGAATGAGCATTCACTGTCGTTTTCACCGGTATTGACCTATCGTTTCAACTCCGCCGGCTGGCAGCCGTTCGTGGAGGCCGGCATCGGCGCGGCATATTTCACCGACAAGCGCGTGGGCGACCAGCACCTGGGCTCGCGGGCTCACTTCGAGGACCGTTTTGCGCTGGGCCTGCAGATGACGCCGCGCGATGCCCTGAGGCTGCGGGTGATTCACTACTCCAATGCCGGACTGAAAGACCCCAATGAAGGCATCAACAGCTGGTCGCTGGTCTACAGCCGGCGGTTCTGATCGCCTAGGCCGATTTGTGGCTGCTGCGGTCATCTTCCGCGGCAGCACTCTCGGAGTCGCCGGCGGCGTCGGTCGGCTCGCTGTCTGACGTTCGGGCATCGTGCCGTTCGTGGTCAGCGGCCGGCTCACTTTCGGCTCGGGCCTCCGCGCTTTTTTCAGGCTCACTGCCAAACGGCTCGGGCCCGCCCGGGTCGGGCGTGGATGCGCTCGGGGCACCGATGTGGCGCAGGCGAACTTCCTGCTGACCGACCTGGGGCATGCGGTCGCGCACGGCCTGCTTGTCAACCAGGCGATCAGCGCCGTCGCTCAGGTGATCGAAAACCTTCTTGTAGCTGTCGGTCAGTTCGTTGATGAGCCCGGCAGTCTGGACGAAGTGCTCGTTGACCTCCTCCCTGAAACGGTCGTTTTCGGCCTTGAGCTGGCCAACCGTGGGGGTATGGGTTCTTCGCGCCATGACGAGCCAGACAACGCCGGATCCGACGATGAGCCCCACGATGGCACCGATAATGCCCCAGGTCATACTGTCCATTCAGCTACTCCTGCAGTTTTGGAAATGAAATTGGACACCATGGTAACAACTGGCCGGTGGTCGGCCCTTCATCTTTTGCTGTCCTTCCAGCGCAGCTCATAGAGATCATGGCGGCGGTCGGCCAGATTGCGCACCGATCCGTGGGAGCGGATCTCGCGCAGGTTGTCCAGATCAAGATCCGCGATCAGCATGGTCTCGGTGTTGGGCGTGGCCTCATGAGCGATGGCATCGTGCGGAAAGGCAAAATCCGAGGGCGTGAACACCGCAGCCTGCGAATACTGCATGTCCATGTTCTCCACCCGCGGCAGGTTGCCGACCGAGCCGGTGATGACGACGTAGCATTCGTTTTCGATAGCGCGCGCCTGGGCGCAACGGCGCACTCTCAGATAGGCGTTGCGGGTGTCGACCCAGTAGGGCACGAACAGGATATTCATGCCGCCATCGGCCAGCAGGCGCGGCAGCTCCGGGAATTCCACGTCGTAGCAGATCAGGATTCCGATCCGGCCGCAGTCGGTATCGAAAACCCGAACCCGGTCGCCGCCCTTGAGGCCCCAGTAGCTGACCTCGTCGGGGGTGACATGGACCTTGTACTGGCGGTCCCAGGTGCCGTCGCGCCGGAGCAGATAGCAGACGTTACGCAGCCGCTGGCCATCATATTCGGGCATCGAGCCGGCGATGATGTTGATGTTGTATGAGACGGCCAACTGCTGCATGCGCTCACGGATGGCCTCGGTGTAGCCCGCAAGCTGACGCACCGCTCCGGCCGGGCCCTGATCATTCCAGGCTGCCATCAACGGGCCGTTGAAGAATTCGGGAAACAGCACGACGTCGGCCTGATAGCCGGATACGGCATCGACGAAGTACTCGATCTGGCTATAGAGATCCGCGAGTGAATCGGTTTGCCGCATCTGCCACTGCACGGCGCCGACGCGAACATCGGAGGGGCGGCCGCCGATCATCTTCTGCTCGCCCTCCTCGTGGTACACATTGACCCACTCGAGAAGGACAGCGTGGCCGGCGGAATCCCGATCATCCGGGAGATAGTCGCGCACGATGCGGCGCACCTGAAAGTCGTTGGCCAGCTGAAAGGTCAGAATCGGATCAGCCAGTTCGCGGGCGCGCACGCCGGCCACATATTGCTGCGGCGTCATCCGATCGGCGTGGTGGCGATAGCCGGGGATGCGACCGCCAACAACGATGCCGCGCAGATTGAGGTTTTCACACAATTCCTTGCGGGCATCGTAGAGACGACGCCCCAGGCGGAGATCGCGGTAGTCGGGGTGGACGAAGACATCCACGCCGTAGAGCACGTCACCACGCGCATCATGCGTGGTCAGGTAGCCGTTGCCGACGATATCCCAGTAGCGGTGATCCTGACCCCAGCGGCTGTATTTGACGATCAGCGAAATGGCGGCGGCCACCACCTTGCCGTTGTCCTCGATGCAGATCTGGCCTTCCGGGAAGCGCGTGACCTGCGACTCGAACTGCTCGCGCTCCCAGGCACCGTCCATGCCCGGGTAGACACGCTCCATGATCTCGGCGATATCGTCGTAGTCTTCCTTGCGCGAGGGACGCAGGATAAGGCGGTGAGATTCCGTGTTGCCGTCGAACGGGTTCATCGCTGGACCTCGGGCATCATTCTGATTCGAGACTCGACTTCTTACTCGGTCGTTCCAGCTTGAGCCCGGTAGACGGTCTCGCCGCCAACCACCGTACGCAGCACCTTGATGTCGGCCAGTTCCGAAGGCTCGATCTCGAAGGGATCGGCGTCGATGACGATGAAATCAGCCTGTTTGCCCACCACCAGGCTGCCGACCCGCTGCTCGGCAAAGCCGGCACGAGCCGCATCGACAGTAAAGCCGCGCAAGGCCTGCTCGAGACTCAGCGCCTCCTGCGCACGCCAGCCGCCCGGCGGCTGGCCGTCGCGCTGGCGGGTCACGGCCGCATGGATTCCCAGCCAGGGATTGACCGGCTCGACCGGAAAGTCGGAGCCCAGCGCCAGGTGAATGCCGTGCTCGAGCATCGATGCCCAGGCATAGGCCCCCTGCAAGCGGCTTTCTCCCAGACGCTCGCCGGCCCAGCGCATGTCCGAGGTGGCGTGGGTCGGCTGCATGCTGGCGATGATGCCGTGCTCGGCCAGGCGCGGAATATCGTCGGGATGGATGATCTGAACGTGCTCGATGCGCTGCCGGCCGGGATTGTCGGGATGAGCCTCCTGGCCGGCGGCCAGGGCGTCGATGACCTGACGATTGGCGGCATCGCCAATGGCGTGAATGCCGAGCTGCAGACCGCAGCCCATGGCGCGGTCGACCAGCGCCTGGAGGTCGGCGTCGGATTCGAACAGCAGGCCGCGGTTGCCGGGATCGTCGCTGTAGTCGCTCAGCAGCGCTGCGCCGCGGCTGCCCAGGGCACCGTCAGCGTAGAGCTTGACCGAGCGCGCCTTGAGCCGATCGCCGGAATGGGCACCTTCTCGGCACAAGTGGTCCAGCATGGCGTCATCGCCGTCGGCGAAGGCAGTGATGCGAACCGACAACGTCCCGGCGCGGTCGCGCTCGCGAAACAGGCGAAAATCTTCCAGGCTGGCGCCCATGTCGTGGGCGCCGGTCAGGCCAAGCCGGCTCATCTCGGCCAGCGCCAGGTCGAGCGCGCGTTCACGCGCCTCCGGCCCTGGTGTCGGCACCGCCTCGCTGATGAAACGCATCGCCGTATCAATGAGCACGCCCTCGGGCGCGCCATCGTCATCGCGACGGATATCACCGCCCTGCGGCTGCCAATCGCCCGAAAGATCGCGCGTTGCCGCATTCAGCGCCGCCGAGTTGGCCCAACCGGCGTGGCCGTCCACCCTTACCAGCCACACGGGGCGCTTCGGAAAGGCTGCATCCAGGTCGGCTGCGGTGGGGAAGCGCTGCCCGGGCCACAGGGTCTGATCCCAGCCGCGGCCGGTCAACCAGGCATCGTCGGGCAGGCGCTGAGCGTGCTCGCGCAGGCGATCGAGCACCACCTCGATGCTGTCGGCGCCCACCAGGTCAGCCTGCAAACGCGCCAGCCCCAGACCCATGACGTGGCCGTGGGCATCAATCAGGCCCGGAAGAATCGTTCGTCCGCCGACATCCGTCGCCGGCAGCTCGGGATGGTGGCTTTGCAGCCCCTCGGCATCGCCCAGAAAGACGATGCGGCCCTCGTCGTCCCAGGCCATGGCTGCGGCGGTCTCTCCGCTCAAGGTATGGATGCGGGCGTTGACGACAGCGCCGGGCTCTGCTGCCGCCGCAGCCAGCGACAGCAACAGCAGTAAAACAAACAATGACAAACGTGGCATGGCAGGATCAACCGTGTAGGGACAAGGGAAACTGCAGCAAGTCTCCGACTCCGCCAGCGTTTCGTCAAGTGCGCGTCAACGGCATTCGTATCCGCCGCGGGCAGGCCGAGAGAGCCCGGCGCGGGCGGTATAATCGGATGCCATGTCACTTGCTGCCCCAGGTCCCGAAACCCGCGTCTATCGGCCCGCCGAGCTCAACCGCGAGGTCCGGTTTCATATCGAAGCCGGCTTTCCGCGGCTGTGGCTGTCGGGCGAGATCTCCAATCTGGCGCGTCCGCCCTCCGGCCACGTCTATTTCACGCTCAAGGACCAGCGCGCCCAGATTCGCTGCGCGCTGTTCAGAGGCAACGCAGGCGGCGTCGGCTTTCGCCCGGAAAACGGCATGCAGGCACTGGTGCGCGGGCGGCTGAGTCTGTACGAACCCCGAGGCGACTATCAGCTGATCGCCGACGGTATGCTCGAAGCCGGCGCCGGCGCGCTGGCCCGGGCCTTCGAGGCGCTGAAGAAAAAGCTCGAGGCCGAAGGTCTTTTCGAGGCAGCGCGCAAGCAGCCCCTGCCGCGCTGGCCCGAGCGGATCAGCGTGGTCACCTCGCCCTCGGGCGCGGCGGTGCGCGACATCGTGCAAACGCTGGCGCGCCGCTGGCCAAGCGCGGCGCTCCGGATCTACCCCAGCCAGGTTCAGGGCGACAGCGCGCCCGCCGAACTCATCCGCGCGCTGCAGGCCGCTGACCGGCACGCCTTTGGACAGATCATCCTGCTGGCGCGCGGCGGCGGCTCGCTGGAGGATTTATGGGCCTTCAATGACGAAAACCTGGCGCGCGCGATTGCCGCCTGCCACACGCCCGTCATCAGCGGCGTCGGTCATGAAACCGACTTCACCATTGCCGACTTTGTCGCCGACCAGCGCGCGGCGACGCCAACGGCTGCCGCCGTGGCCGCCACCCCGGATGGCCCGGAGCTGCTGGTCCAGCTGGGTCGCAGTCGATTGCGCCTGACGCGGGCGGTCGAGCAGACACTGCAGCGCCAGATGCAACGCCTGGACCACGCCGACAAGCGCCTGCACCAGCAGCATCCCAGGCGCCGCCTCGACGAGCTGACGCGGCGCCAAACGGATCTGGCCCGGCGCAGTACTCTGGCCATCAAGCGCCAGCTCGATAGCCACAGCCGGCGGCTCCAGGGGCTGGAAAGCCGTCTTTTCGCGCGCCACCCCGACCGCCAGCTACAGCGACTCGAGCAGCAGCTGGCCGCAGCTCACACTCGTCTTAAGCGCGCTGCCGATCACGCCATCGAACGGCGAGAACAACAGCTGGCAGCCGTGGTCCGGTCGCTCAACAACGTCAGCCCCCTGGCGGTGCTCGAGCGCGGCTACGCGGTGGTCCGGGATTCGCAGGGCCAGGCGCTAACCGAACGACGCCTGTTTGAAAAGGGAAAGAAAATCAACCTCTTGATGAGCTCATTTGAAGTGGATGCCGAGGTGGCGTCAACGCCCCGGGACGCGCGCCTGAAATGAACTATCGCCTGATCAAACCGGTAACGCACGAAGCCGAAATCAAGAAAAGCCGCTTTATCGCCCAGGCCGCACCGGTCGACGACGAAGCGGCTGCGCTGAGCTTCATCGAGCGCATCAGCGACCCGGCCGCCAACCACAACTGCTGGGCCTGGCTGATCGGCGACAGTTACCGCTTCGACGATGCCGGCGAACCCGGTGGTACCGCCGGAAGGCCCATTCTGCAGGCCATCGAAAGCCAGGGCTATGACCGCACGGTGGTGGTCGTGACGCGCTTTTTCGGCGGCATCAAGCTCGGTACCGGCGGGCTTGCCCGCGCCTACGGCGGCACGGCCAGCGAGGCGCTGCGCACCGCCGAGAGCGCGCCCATCATCCCCAGGGTACGGCTGCGTCTGAGCCTGCCTTTCGAGTTCGTCGATGCCGCCCATCATGCGCTGTCGGAATTCGAAGGCGACAAGCTGGATGAAGACTACGCCGCCGACGGCGTCACCCTGATCGTGAGCGTGCCGGCCGCCAGCCGCCAGGCCTTTGCCGAGCATATGCGCAACGCCGCCCGGGGCCAGGTTCGACTGGCCCGAATTTAGCGCACTACGCCAGCACTTCCCGGGAGTTCACGCTGCCAGCGCCTGCTCGACGGTGCCAGCCAGGTCTTCGGCCAACTGCTGCACCTGTTTTGAGTCAAAGCCCTCGACCGTCACTCGAACCACGGGCTCGGTGCCGGACGGACGCAGGATCACGCGGCCCTGCCCCCCAAGCGCTTCTTCAACGCGGCGCACGGCGGCATCAATGGTCGCGTTGTCGTTGAGCACCGCGCGCCCCTTGCCGCCGCTGGGAACGTTGATCATGACCTGAGGGCATTTGACCATGCCGGCAGTCAAATCAGCCAGGCTGCGACCGCTGCGCGCGACAACCTCGAGCACCTGCAGCGCGCTGACGATGCCGCAGCCGGTGCTGGCGCGATCAAGGCAGAGAATATGCCCGGAAGACTCGCCGCCAAGCACCCAGCCGCGCTCGATCAGCGCCTTGTGGACATGGCGGTCACCAACGGCGCTGCGCACAAAATTGACGCCGCGCTCAACAAGCGCCTGCTCAAGGCCGAAGTTGCTCATCACGGTGCCAACCACCCCGCCCCGAAGCCCGCCGTCGGCATGCCGCGCCTCGGCCAGAACGTAGAGAATCTGATCGCCATCGACCAGTTCGCCGCGATGATCGACCATCACCACGCGGTCACCGTCGCCGTCAAAGGCCACGCCCAGGTCGGCGCGCTCGGCGGTCACCATGCGCGCGAGGTTGTCGGGCCAGGTCGAGCCGCATTCGCGGTTGATATTGACCCCGTCAGGGCGGTCGAAAATACTGACGACTTCCGCGCCCAGCTCACGGAACACGGCCGGGGCGATGCGGTAAGTCGCGCCATTGGCCGAATCGACAACGATCTTGAGCGCTTCCAGGCGGGTACCCCAGGTCACGGTGCCCTTGCAGTATTCGACGTAGCGACCCACGGCGTCGTCAATGCGCCGGGCCTTGCCCAGGTCTTCTGGCTTGACCTGCACGAACGGCTCATCGAGGCGCGCTTCAATGGCGCGCTGCAAATCGTCATCCAGTTTCTGGCCGTCGCGCGAGAAGAACTTGATGCCGTTGTCTTCGAACGGGTTGTGCGAAGCCGAAATCACGATGCCAGCGGCCGCGTGCATGCTGCGCGTCAGATGCGCAATGGCCGGCGTCGGCATCGGGCCCAGCAGCAGAATATCGACCCCGGCGGCCGACAGGCCGGCCTCCAGCGAGGACTCGAAAAGATAGCCGGAGATGCGCGTGTCCTTGCCGATGACCACGGTCGCTTCCTCGCCGAAGGTCTCGATGAGCACGCGACCGGCTGCCCAGCCCAGCTTGAGCATGAAATCGGCCGTGATCGGCGGCTCGCCGACATGACCGCGGATGCCGTCGGTTCCGAAGTACTTCATTGCTGCCATTATTAAAACCCTTTGTTTTCAATGGTTACCGGCGCATTCCTGACCGCCTGCAATACCTTCAGTGCGTCAACCGTCTCGGCAACGTCGTGGGCCCGGATGATGGCTGCACCCTTCTGGGCGGCCAGCAGATGGGCGGCCACCGAGGCAGCCACGCGATCGGCGGCGCACTCGCGGCCGGTCAAGGTCCCGAGCATGGACTTGCGCGACATGCCGACCAGAATCGGAAAGCCGATCGCGACCAGCTCGTCGAGCCGCGCCAGCAGCTCGAGGTTGTGATCCAGCGTCTTGCCGAACCCGAACCCGGGATCGAGCACGATCCGGGCCGGATCGATGCCGGCGCTTTTGGCAATCCGTACCCGCGCGTGGAGAAAGTCACGGATATCGTCGACCACCGCATCGTAGCGCGGGTTGTCCTGCATCGTGCGCGGCTTGCCGAGCATGTGCATGATGCACACCGGCACCCCCAGATCGGCGATGGCTTCGGCCACACCTTCACCCCGCAAGCCGTTGATATCGTTGACCATCGAGGCGCCCGCGGCAACCGCACGCCGCATCACCGCGGGCTTGGCCGTATCGATCGAAACCGGCACGTTGGTGGCCGCGATAATGCCTTCGATGACCGGCAGCACGCGTTCAAGCTCTGCGCACTCGGTGACGGGATCAGATCCGGGCCGCGTGGATTCTCCGCCCACATCCAGCAGATCGGCTCCGGCGGCGGCCAGCGCCAGCGCATGTTCAACCGCGCGCCCGGAATCAAGATAGCGGCCGCCGTCGGAAAAGGAGTCCGGCGTGACGTTGACCACGCCCATGACCAGGGTCTGTCCGGTCACGTGCGCTTGTTGCAAGCGTTGTTCGAGCGTATCGGTCATGGCCTCGCAGGCATTGGAAGGTTCCCGGCGGCATTCTATCGCGTCGAAGCTCGCGCGCGCCCGGTGATATCAGGTCAGAAATCGGAATGCGCTCGGGGTGCGGTGGCGATATGCTTTCTGCCATGAACCAGACTGACCGCCAGATGGAAAGGCTCGCTGCGGCCCTGAAGGCCGCCGCCGAGAACGAGTTCGATATCGACGTGAACGGCCTGGCCGAGCTGGCCGGCTACAGCGCGGGCCATTTCCAGCGCGTGTTCCGTCGCTGCATTGGAATCAGCCCCGGCCGATTCCTGCGGCATGCACGCATTGACCGCTTCGCCGAGCTGCTGCGCAGCGGCCGAAGCGTCACCGAGGCGGCGCACGAGGCCGGGTTCGGATCCTCCAGCCGTGCCCATCAGGCTGCAGGCGATGGCCTGGGCATGTCGCCATCGCGCCTGGCCCGGGGCGGCCAGGGCCTGCTCATTCATCACGGCATTGCCGACTGCCGCCTGGGCCGGGTGCTGGTGGCAGCCACTGAACGCGGGCTGTGCGCGGTGCTGCTGGGAGACCACGAGGACGACCTGCTGGCGGACCTGCGGCGACGCTTTCCCCGTGCCGAGCTGCGAGCAGGCAGCGGCCGTTTCCAGTCAACGCTTGATCGTGTCGTGAGCCTGATCGATCAGGCGGCAGAGCGGCCCCCTTCTCTGCCGCTGGATCTGTACGGCACGGTCTTTCAGAAAAGGGTCTGGGATGCGCTGCAGGATATTCCGCCGGGGCGCACGACGACCTACGGTGAACTGGCGCAGCGCGTCGGCCTGCCCGGCGGCGCCCGAGCCGTGGCCCAGGCGTGCGGCGCCAATCCGGTGTCGGTGGTCGTGCCCTGCCATCGCGTGGTGGCCGCCGATGGCGGGCTTGGGGGGTATCGGTGGGGGATGGAGCGGAAGCGGGCGTTGTTGGCGCAGGAGCAGCGCGACGCGTAGATGCGTTGGCTCGTTACCTGGTTGGCTGGTTAGCCGGTTCGGCAGCCGATGGGCTGGCGGGGCGGACAAGCCACGCAAGGGCGTGCAGAGACGACGCGCTGGATCGCGATCTGGAGATCGCTCCCACAAAACCTTGCCGGCAATTATTTGTTGGAGCGGTCTCCAGACCACGATAAGCGCTCCGGCTGGCAGCGCAATTCGCGGCGGAGCCGCCCCGCAACGACGTCAGATGCTGAACCAGCGAACTCGCGAACGAGCCAACCAGCCAACAGGCTCATCCAAGCGCCGGCTCGCCCGACGGCTCCTCGCCCTTGTCATCGCCATCGCCGCCCGACGGCGGCTCGCTGTCGTTCCAGCCTTTAGGCGGATCGGGCTCGTGGCCATCCATGATCTGGTCGATCTGCTTCGAATCGATGGTTTCGTAGCGCATCAGGGCATCCGCCATCAAGTGCAGCTGCTTGTCGTGCTCTCGCAGGATCCCGGTGGCCTGTTCGTAAGCCACGTCGACGATACGGCGCACTTCCTTGTCGATCTTGCGGTGGGTTTCATCCGAGATGCTCTTGTGCTGGGTCACCGAGCGTCCGAGAAAGACTTCATCCTCGCTCTCGTCGTATGAAAGCGGCCCGAGCTCGTCGGATAGCCCCCACTTGGAAACCATGTTGCGTGCGATCGCGGTTGCGCGCTCGATGTCGTTGGACGCGCCGGTGGTGACCTTGTCCTTGCCGTAGATCAGCTCCTCGGCGATGCGGCCGCCGAACAGGCTGGCCAGCTGCGATTCGAGCTGGGTCTTGTTCTGGCTGTATTTGTCCTCTTCGGGCAGGAACATGGTCACGCCCAGCGCTCGCCCGCGCGGAATGATGCTGACCTTGTAGACCGGGTCGTGGTCGGGCACGATGCGGCCGACAATCGCGTGGCCGGCCTCGTGGTAGGCCGTCAGGCGCTTGTCTTCTTCGGACATGACCATCGACTTGCGCTCGGCGCCCATCATGATCTTGTCCTTGGCCAGCTCGAAATGCCGCTGCTCTACCGACTTGCTGTCTTCGCGGGCGGCAAACAGAGCCGCCTCATTGGCCAGATTGGCCAGATCGGCGCCGGAGAAGCCCGGCGTGCCGCGCGCAATCACGCGCGCGGCGACATCGTCGCCCAGCGGCAGCTTGCGCATGTGCACTTTCAGGATCTGCTCGCGCCCCTTGATATCGGGCAGGGGCACGACCACCTGGCGGTCGAAACGGCCCGGCCTGAGCAACGCCTGGTCGAGCACGTCCGGACGGTTGGTGGCCGCGATCATGATGATGCCTTCGTTGCCCTCGAAGCCGTCCATTTCCACCAGCAGCTGGTTGAGCGTCTGTTCGCGCTCGTCGTGACCGCCGCCCAGGCCGGCGCCACGCTGACGGCCAACGGCGTCGAGCTCGTCAATGAAGATGATGCACGGCGAGTGCTTCTTGGCGGTTTCGAACATGTCGCGAACGCGCGAGGCACCCACGCCGACGAACATCTCGACAAAATCCGAGCCGGAAATGGAGAAGAACGGCACCTTGGCCTCGCCGGCAATGGCGCGCGCCAGCAAAGTCTTGCCGGTACCCGGCGGGCCGACCATCAGGATGCCCTTGGGAATGTTGCCGCCCAGGCGCTGGAATTTGGCCGGATCGCGGAGAAAATCGACCACCTCGACGACTTCGTCCTTGGCCTCCTCGCAGCCGGCGACATCGCCGAAGTTGACCTTGACCTGGTCTTCGCCCTGCAGCTTGGCGCGCGACTTGCCGAAGCTCATGGCGCCGCCGCGGCCGCCCGCGCCGCCCTGCATCTGGCGCATGAAATAAACCCACAAGCCGACCAGCACCAGCACCGGCAGCAGGCTGATGAGAATGTCGACGATGATGGAGCGCTTTTCGGGCGGCTTGGCGTCGATCTGGACGTTGTTGTCGAGCAGATCCTTGATCAGACCGTCGTCGCGCGGCGCCATGACCCGGAACTGCTCGCCGCCACGAGTCTGGCCCGTGATCGTCTTGCCGCCGGAACCCTCCTGGATGACCACGCTGCTGACCGCGCCGCTCTCGACTTTTTCGAGAAACATCGAATAGTTCATGTCGCGTGGCTGCGCATCAGGCTGCGAGTAGTGGCTGAACACGCTCATCAGCACGACGGCGATGATGATCCACATCACCAGGTTCTTGGCAAAATCACTCAAAACGTTCAACTCCGGCTATGGGTGCCTTGATTACAGATCAGATTCTACGACAACGCAATCGTCGCCGTGTTCAGGGCCGACGGTTTCTCGCCACCAGGTAAACCTCCCGACTCTCGGCGCGTGACGCCGCCGGCTTGCGCACATGCACGGTGGTATACGTGCCGCGCAGCTGCGCCAACAGGGCATCAAAGCCCTCGCCCTGAAACACCTTGACCACGAACACGCCGTCAGCCGCCAGCCAATCGTCGGCAAAAGCGGCGGCCAGCTCGGCCAGGTGCATGCTGCGGGCCTGATCGGACGGACCGATACCCGAGATATTGGGGGCCATATCCGAGAGCACAAGGTCGGCCCGGCGGCCTTGCATGGTGGCTTCGAGCTCGGCCAGCGGCTCATCCTCGCGGAAATCGCCCTGGATAAAGGTCACGCCATCGATCGGCTCCATGGGCAGAATATCGAGCGCAATGACCCGCCCTTTGCGGCCGACCTTCTCGAGAGCAACCTGGCACCAGCTCCCCGGCGCCGCGCCCAGATCGACCACGAACTGTCCCGGTTTGAGCAAACGATCCTTGTCGTCGAGCTCAGCCAGCTTGAACGCTGCCCGCGCCCGATAGCCCGCCTCACGGGCGCGCTTGACGTAAGGGTCGGATTGTTGGCGCTTCTTCCAGTCCATCGAAAGATACTGTGAAGTGTGAAGTGTGAAGTGTGAAGTGTGAAGGATTTTGGGGGCAAATGCAGCGTGGCGGTGCCAATTGACGGCTCCAGCCCACGCTCAACATCCCAACCCCACCAATTCGCACCTCTTCTTCACACTTCACACTTCACACTTCACACTTCACACTTCACACTTCACACTTCACACTTCACACTTCACACTTCACACTTCCCGCCTGCCTTTTCACGTTATCATTGGCCTCTGTTCGAACACTCCGTCGCCATGCCGCTGTCCAATTCACAGAAAAAACACCTGCGCGGGCTTGCCCACGATCTGCATCCGGTGGTCATGGTGGCCGACAAGGGCCTCAGCGAGAACGTGATGGCCGAAGTCGAGCAGGCACTGACGCATCACGAACTTATCAAGGTCAAACTGCGCGGCGGGCGCGAGCAGCGGCGCGAGTGGGTCGAACAGCTGACCGCGACCACACGGGCGGAAACTGTGCAGCAGATCGGCCAGGTCGTGTGCCTGTATCGTCGCCACCCCGAAAAGCCCGCCATCGAATTGCCGAAATAACGTGGAACTGACCGAACATACTGCTGAACATCACAATCAGATTCGCGGCGTCGAAGCCCATCGTGTTCGCATCAACGAGCAGTGGTATGACGCCAGCCTGCTGGTGGGGGCACATTATCTGGAACCCGACTGGTCGGCCACCTCGCTGAGCGACCTGGACGAAGAACGCAGCCAGGCACTGATCGAGCTCGCTCCGGAGCTGGTCATCATCGGCGTCGGCGAACGCCAGAAATTCCTTCCGCACGCGGTTCAGCGCGCCTTCATTCGCCACGGCATCGGCATCGAGTGCATGACACTGGACGCGGCCGCGCGAACCTTCAACGTGCTGATGAGCGAGGACCGCCGGGCCCTGGCGGGCCTGATCATCGCTTCGGAAGATAATCCCTCGGATTGACCGGTTCGCCGTTTTTCCGGATCTCGAAGTGCAGCATCTCCTCGCGGCGATCGTTTTCGCCCATTTCCGCTATTTTCTGACCGCGCTGAACCCGGTCGCCCTCGGCAACCAGGCGTTGACGATTGTGGCCATAGGCCGACAACAGCTGATCGGAGTGCTTGATGATGATCAGCTCGCCATAGCCGATCAGGGCGGTGCCGCTGTAGACCACTCGACCCTGCGCGGCGGCGACCACGTCCTGGCCTGCCGAGCCGGCCACGCCGATGCCCTTGCGCGTATCCGCCGGATCGAACGAGCGGGCAAGGCGGCCGCTGGTGGGCCACTGCCAGGTCACGCCGCCCACGGTACGCGTATTGTTCGAGGCTGAAGACGCCGCTTCCGGCTGCGCTGGCTCCGGCTCGGGTTTCGGCGCCGGCTTGGGTTCTGGTTTTGGTTCTGGTTCTGGTTTCGGCTCCGGGGCCCCGGGTTTGTTCTCACGACCGGCCGAACGCGAAGCCGAAGCTGTCTTGCCGCCACTGCCCCTCGTTGAAGGCGGCGGCGGGGTTGGTGCACGCATGCGCAGCTCCTGGCCGGGCCGGATGACGTAGGGCGCGTCAATCGTGTTCCAGCGCGCCAGGTGGCGCCAGTCCAGCCCATAGCGAAAGGCAATGGAATACAGGGTTTCACCGCGCTGCACGCGATACCAGGCCGGCGGTGTCTTGATCACTCGTTCCTGAGCCGGTGACCGCGTTGCAGTCGTTTTCTGCGGTGCTGGCTGCCAGGGCGCGCAGGCAGCCAGCAGCACCGCTGACAGAGCAAGAAGGAGTCCGGATCGACCTACCAGAGCCACCAGGCCACCCCGCCGACGGCCACGACCGCAATCACCAGCCATCCCAGCAGATCAACCCAGCTTCTGAGCCGATCGGCGGCCTGCTCGCCGCCCGCCCAGATGATGCCGGCCACGAGGAAGAAACGCGCGCCACGCCCAACCACCGAGCCGAAAACAAATCCCGGCAGCGGGGCACCCAGCGCACCACCGGCTATGGTGATGACCTTGAATGGAATGGGCGTAAAGCCGGCCAGCATGACAAACCACACGCCATAGGCGCCGAACGCGTCAACCGCGGCGAGATAGCCGTCGAGATAACCGACCCGCTCGACCAGGGGCAGTACCGTCTCGATGGCCAGCCAGCCGATCAGGTAGCCAAACAAACCTCCCAGCACCGAGGCGGCGGTCGTCAGCAGCGCCAGCCGCCAGGCGTCAGAACGCCTGGCCAGCACCATCGGCGCCAGCATGACATCGGGCGGCACGGGAAAGAATGTAGCTTCGGCGAAGCTCAGCCCGGCCAGATAGCGCCGGGCGTGCCGATGGCGCGACCACAGCAGAACACGATCATAAAGCCGCCGGAACATGCGCGCTCTCAGTCCAGCCCTTCGAGCAGGGGCACGAAGGTGACCGCTCCCAGCTCTTCGCGCTCGAGGCCTTTCTCGGTTCGCGTTACCCGCACCAGCTGCTGATGCGGGCCGGCCTCTTCCGGCGCCACAAGCACGCCGCCGAGCGCAAGCTGGTCATACAGCGCATCGGGAATATGACCGCCGGCAGTGACCACGATGGCGTCGAAGGGCGCTTGGGAGGGCCAGCCTTCCAGACCATCGACATGGCGCGTGTAAATGTTGTGCAGCCCCATGCGATGAAAGCGCTGGCGGGCAATCCGCTGCAGCTCGCCGATACGCTCGGTGGTAAACACCTTTGCCGCCAGCCGCGCGAAAATGGCCGCTTGATAGCCCGAGCCGGTGCCGATTTCGAGCACCTTCTGAGGCAGCTCGGCGCCCAGCGCGGCCTGGGTCATCATCGCCACCACATGGGGCTGCGAGATGGTCTGACCGCGCCCGATCGGCAGCGCGGTATCTTCATACGCGCGCGACGACAGCGCTTCGTCGACGAACAGGTGACGCGGTGTCTCGAGCATGGCCGCCAGCACGCGCTCGTCATCGATGCCCTTCTCGCGCAGCCGCCGAATCAAGCGCTGCCGTGTACCTTCGGACGTCATGCCAATGCCGCGGTGCGCACTGCTGTTCATTATTGCCCCTTTCGTTCAGACCCGTGGTTGAGTACATCGATCCAGTGGCTGACCTCATCGAGCGCCTGGTAGCGCGTGAGGTCGACATGCAGCGGCGTCACCGACACAAAGCGGTTGCTGACCGCGTGAAAGTCGGTGCCTGGCCCGTTGTCTTCTTCGGAGCCCGCCGGGCCAATCCAGAAGAAACGCCTGCCGCGCGGATCCTGAATCGGAATGACATCATCGGAACGGTGCCGATGACCCAGCCGCGTGGTTTCAAAGCCCCGGATCTCTTCCCAGGGCAGATCCGGTACGTTCACGCTTAGAATGGTGTCGGCCGGCAAGGGCTTTGCCTTGAGCTGAGCCATCAACCGGCAGGCTGCCTCGGCAGCCGATTCGTAATGATGCGGGCCCTCCGCGGAAAAGACCAGCGAAACCGCCATGGCCGGCAGCCCCAGAAAGCGGCCCTCCATGGCAGCCGCCACGGTGCCCGAATAGAGCACGTCGTCGCCCAGATTGGCGCCGGCGTTGATGCCGGAAACCACCATGTCGGGCTCATCGCCCAGCAGGCCGGTAATGGCGATATGAACACAATCAGTGGGCGTGCCATACACCTTGAATACCCGCTCGCGTCGCTCTTCGACACGAATCGGGCGGTCGAGCGTCAGCGAATTGCTGGCGCCCGAGCGGTCGCGATCCGGAGCCACCACGGTGACCTGGTCGGAATGCTCGATCAGCCTTTCGGCCAACAGCCGGATACCGGGCGAGTCGAGCCCGTCATCATTGGAAATCAGAATATGCATTGCTTGAATCGGAAGGTGAAAGCCGTAACTATAAACCAACACCGCAACGGGAAAGGCACGATGACTGAATCCGACGACGATACCGACCTGTTCCGCGCCGCGGTCGGCGATATCCGCCGGGTTCGCAGCGATCGTGACCACTCGCGCCCGGCGCCGCCCAAGCCCCGGCCCAGCCAGCGCGAACGCGACGAAGCCCGCGTCATGGACGACCTGGCGCACGGGCCAATCGATTTTTCAAGCATCGAAACGGGCGAGGAACTCAGCTATCTGCGGCCCGGGCTGCAAAAGCGGGTGCTCACGCGCCTGAAACGCGGCCACTGGCGAGTGGAAGACGAACTCGATCTCCACCAGATGAACCTGGAAGCCGCCGGCGCATCGATACGCTGGTTTCTGCTGGAGGCCGAGCGTGAGCACATGAGCTGCGTGCGCATCATTCACGGCAAGGGGCTGCGCTCCGGCCCGGCCGGCCCGCAGCTGAAGTACCTGACCGCCCGGCTGCTCAGCCGCCACAACCGGGTGGCCGCGTTTGCATCGGCGCCACCGCATGATGGCGGCACCGGGGCGGTGTATGTGCTGCTCAGGGCCCGGCGGTGAGCGGACTGGAAGGCAGCTTCGGAGCGCTGCTGGCGCTGGCGGCAGCCGTGCTGTTCTGGATCTCGGCGGTCAACGCCCGCGATCGCGCCAAGGCAATCGCGCGCGGATTCTGCCAGCGCCAGGGCTGGCAGCTGCTCGACCAGACCGTGGCGCTGAGCTCGATGCGGCCGATCAGAACGAACCAGGGCCTGCGCTGGCAGCGCCGCTATCGCTTTGACTTCAGCCCGGAGGGCACGGGCCGGCGCAAGGGCGAGCTGACCCTGCAGGGCCGGCAAATGATTCGCGTCTGGGGCGAACTGGAAGACGGCGGACGGCTGATCGAGCCGGATTGAACCCCGACACCGGGGCGGAAGGCTACTTGACCACCTTCAGGTTGGGCCGGGACTTGCGATCTTTTGGTTGACCCTCTTCGGCCTCGGCCGCGCCCTGCTCCGAAGCGCCGGTGTCGTCGTCCTCGTCGACCGGAAACATCATGCCGCGACCGTTTTCGCGCGCGTACACGGCTTCGACTGCGCCCATCGGCACGGTCACCGCCCGTGAAACGCCGCCAAAGCGGGCCACAAAGGTGACCATCTCGGCGTCGATCAACAGGTCGCGAACCGCGCTCGGCGAGACATTGAGCACCACCCGCCCGTCCTGGATGCTGGATTCGGGCACATCCAGCCCGGGCGCGTCGGCGTTGACCATCAAATGCGGCGTCAGGCCGCTGTCGATGATCCATTCGTTGACAGCCCGAACAAGATAAGGTCGACTCGAAAGCATGCGTTATTCGCCCTCCCGCAGAACGCGTTCGGCTTCGGTCAGGCTGCGCTTGAACGAATCGCGGGCAAACATGTGCTCCATGTACTGATTGATGTGCGGCGCCTTGCGGGGGTCGATTTCCACATCATAGGCCGGCAGCCGCCAGAGCAGCGGCGTGAGCGCACAGTCAACCAGCGACAGCTCTTCGCTGAGCAGATAGGTGTTGAGGCCGAAGAGATCGTCGGAAGCGACGATCTCTTCGCGCAGCAGCTTCTTGGCCGTGGCCACCCTCTTCTTGCCGGTGGAGGTTTCGATGATCTTTGCCGCCTCGATCCAGTCACGACTGATGCGATACATCGCCTGGCGCAGGTAGGCACGCGACAGCGGGTCAATCGGCATCAGCGGCGGATGCGGGTAGCGCTCGTCGAGATACTCGGTGACCACCCAGGTGCCGTAAAGCTTGAGATCCTTGTCGACCAGGGTGGGGGTTTCGCCATAAGGGTTGAGCTCGGCAAGATCGGCCGAAGCGGCACGATCCTGCTCGACGTGGATGATCTCCACGTTGATCCCCTTTTCGGCAAGGACAAACCGCACTCGATGACAATCGACGCAGTTCTCGGAAGAATACAGGGCCATCATAAGCCGGTTACTCCATCAAATAGTGCACTGTCGGATCGCCCCCGCCCACACGCGATCACTTTTTCACATCCTTCCAGAACTCCTGATAAAGCAGCCAGGCCAGGAAGGTGAATGCGACCAGAACAAGCAGCACCCAGATGCCGATCTTTTCACGCTGCAGCATCGAAGGCTCCGAGGCGTAACGCATGAAAGCCACCAGATCCTGGACATGCTCGCTGTATTCCTGCGGCGAGAGCTTGCCTTGCTCGTCCAGCTCCAGTTCGGTCACCTTGACGTGCTCGATCCCCTCATCGTCGGTCCACGACTCGGTTATCGGCCGCTGAATACCCTGAAGCTCCCACATCACGTGCGGCATGGAGGCATTGGGCAACACGGTGTTGTTCCAGCCGTCCTCGGTGAGATAGAAAGACTTCAGATAACTGTAAATCCAGTCCGCACCGCGCGAGCGCGCGGTCAGGCTCAGATCGGGCGGCGCAATGCCGAACCACTCTTCGCCCATGTCGGCGGTCATGACGCTGTCCATCGGGTCGGCCACTTCCTGATCGCCGTACAGCAAGAACTCGCTGATCTGCTCTTCGCTCAGTCCGAGATCCTTGGTCAGACGGTTGTAGCGCAGATACTTCAGGGAATGGCAACCCTGACAGTAGTTGACGTACATTGCCGCACCGCGCTGCAGCGAGGCCTTGTCGTGCACGTTGACGTTGGCGCTTTCCAGACCGCCTTCACCGCCGGCGGCAAGAGCAAGGCCGGAGGCCAGCATCACGGTGGCTGCAAGAATGTATTTGAGTCTCATCACTTGGTCACCCGCTCCGGTTCCGGTTTGGTTTTTTCAAGTCTGGTAACAAACGGCATCAACGCGAAGAAGGCGAAGTAGTACACCGTCCAGACTCGCGACTCGAACGTTTGTATCGGCGAACCGTCGCCCAGGGCCAGCATGCCCAGCCGGATGAAGCCGACCACGAACAAGGCCAGCATGATCTTGCTGGGCAGGCCCTTGTAGCGAATCGACTTCACCTTCGAGTGGTCGAGCCAGGGCAGGAAAAACAGCACGAAAATGGCCGCACCCATGACCATGACGCCAAAGAACTTGTCAGGCACCGCCCTGAGCATGGCGTAGAAGGGCGTGAAGTACCAGACCGGCACGATATGCTCCGGCGTGACCAGTGGGTCGGCCGGCACGAAGTTGTCGGCCTCGAGGAACATGCCGCCCATCTCCGGGGCATAGAACAGAATGAAGGCGAAAAGAGTCAGAAACACCCCGACGCCGAACAGATCCTTGACGGTGTAATAGGGGTGGAACGGAATCCCGTCGAGTGGGCGCCCCTTGGCGTCCTTGTGCTTCTTGATTTCCACGCCGTCGGGGTTGTTCGAGCCGACCTCGTGCAGCGCCACCAGGTGCAGCACGACCAGAGCCAGCAGCGCCAGCGGCATTGCCACGACGTGCAGCGCGAAGAAGCGATTGAGCGTGGCGTTGGAAATCATGTAGTCACCACGGATCCACTCGACCAGGCCATCACCGATGTAGGGCACGGCACCGAACAGGGAAATGATCACCTGCGCACCCCAGTAGGACATCTGGCCCCAGGGCAGGACATAGCCCATGAAGGCTTCGGCCATCAGCACCAGCAGGATGAACACGCCCAGAATCCAGATCAGTTCGCGCGGCTTGCGATACGAGCCGTACAGCAGCGCGCGGAACATGTGCAGATAGACGACGATGAAGAAGAACGAAGCGCCGGTGGAGTGCATGTAGCGAATCAGCCACCCCCACTCGACGTCGCGCATGATGTATTCCACCGAACCGAAGGCCAGCTCGGCCTGCGGGGTGTAGAACATCGTCAGCCAGATTCCGGTCAGCAGCTGGTTGACCAGCACCAGCAGAGCCAGTGAGCCGAAGAAATACCAGAAGTTGAAGTTCTTGGGCGCGTAATACTCGGTCAGGTGTTCGCGCCAGGTCTTGCTGACCGGCAGTCGCTGATCGACCCAGTCGCCAGCGGCCTTGACGTTCTTGCTGAGATTGCTCGCGGGCTTGGTCATGATCAAACTGCTCCTTCGGGACCGACGCCGATCATGACGGTCTGGTCGTCAACATAGTGATAGGGCGGAATGACGAGATTGAGCTGCGCCGGCACGCCGCGGTAGACGCGTCCGGACAGGTCGAACTTCGAGCGGTGGCAGGGGCAGAAGAAACCGCCCAGCCAGTCGGCATCGAAAGGCTCCGAGCCGGCCTCCGGCAAAAGCTGCGGAATGCAGCCCAGATGGGTGCAGTGAATGTTGGCCACCCAATACTCCGGCTTGATCGCACGCGCCGTGTTCTGCGCGTAGGACGGCTGCTGTGTGGCCACCTCGGACTCCGGATCTGCCAGTTTTTCATTGAGCTTGGGCAGGTCGTCGAGCATGCGCTGGTTGCGCCGCAGGATACCGATGGTCTGGCCGCGCCAGACCACGCGCATCATCTGCCCCGGCTCCAGGTTGCCGATATTGACTTCGACCGGCGCACCGACAAGACGCGCCTTGGTGCTGGGCTTCCAGGAGGCGGCGAATGGCCACAGGGCAAACCCGGCGCCAACGGCGCCCACCACGCCTGTCGTCCAGGTCAGCAAGCGACGCCGGCCAGGATTTTCCGGCGGCTGCAGGGACGCAAGATCAGTTTCCGACATGAAACACTCCCGATAAACAAGATCAGTGAAGATCGTTTGCCATTACCGGCCCACCCCTGGAGATCCTGGTGCTGCCCGGCGACGGTCGACTCCAAAGGCAGCGGCACAGACGCTCCGCGGCCAAGGCTGCCAGTTTCTGGCGACATAGAAGACAATCAGCCGCCTATTTTAGCGAAAAATTAAGCAAATACTCAATTCCAGGCTGTTATCCTCCCACATATCAAGAGGGTAAACCCGTTCATCGCTGGCGTGGGCGCCATTTTTGCGCCAGCAGGCAGCTTACAACAACCCAACCCAACAGCCTGACAGACTTCTTCCGGCCGAGTCCATGACGCGCATCATCCATTTCGCCGTTCAGTTCGTCGTTATCGGGCTGGCCGCTGCCTTCGTGCTGGTCTGGCTGTGGCCGCAGCTGCTGCCGGCCTGGCAGCAGCAGCCGGCCGCCGAGCCGGTCACCAGCTACGCCGACGCCGTCAACCGCACGGCCCCGTCGGTGGTCAGCGTCTACACGCGCACCCTGGTCACCGAGCCTTTGGGGCGAGAGTTTTCCGACCCGCTGTTCAACCAGCTCTACCGCGACCGCATGATTACCCGCCCGCGGCGCGGCCTTGGCTCGGGCGTGATCATCTCCAGCGACGGCCTGGTACTCACCACCCGCCACGTCATCTCCGGCGTCGACGATATCCTGGTCGCGCTGTGGGACGGCAGAGTGGCCGAAGCCAGCGTCGTCGGCTCCGACCCGGCGACCGATCTGGCGCTGCTGCGCGTCAAGCTGGATGATCTGCCCGCCGCCGCCCTGGACGGCGACGACCGGCTGCGCACCGGAGATGTGGTGCTCGCCATCGGCAACGCCTTCGGCCTGAGCCATACCGTCACCATGGGGATTGTCAGCGCGACTGGCCGAAGCCATCTCAGTCTCGCCTCCTACGAAGACTTCATCCAGACCGATGCCGCCATCAATGCCGGCAACTCCGGCGGCGCACTGATCAATCCGGCCGGCGAGGTGGTCGGCATCAACAGTGCCTCCATGGGCCAGGAAACCGGCGCTCAAGGCATTTCCTTCGCCATTCCGGCTTCCGTGGTGCGGCGAGTCACCGAGCAGATCATCGAATACGGCCGGGTCAAACGCGGCTGGATGGGCGTCGAGCTGGCCGATGTCAGCCTGCGCCTGTCCAACGCCGAGGCCCTTCAGCCGGGCGCCCGCATCAGCCAGGTCCACCGCGACAGCCCCGCCTGGCAAGCCGGCCTGCAGCGCGGCGACGTTCTGGTGCTTGCCGACGGCGAGCGCGTCGACAGCGCCCGCGATCTGATGCAGCGTATCTCCGGCTCGGAGCCGGGTTCGGAAATGGAGCTGGAAGTCATCCGCGGCAACCAGCTTTTCACCACCAGCGTCGAGCTGATCCAGCAGCCACCGCCGCAGGGTTAGGCGTGGCATGCGATAATCCAGCGCCCGCGCGCTGTTAAACCCCGGAGCCGAGCAGAAGATGAGCATCAAGTCCGATCGCTGGATTCGCCGCATGGCCGAAGAACACGGCATGATCGAGCCCTTCGAGCCGGGTCAGATCCGGCACAACGCCGAGGGCCGCAGGCTGGTCTCTTACGGGACCTCGAGCTACGGCTACGACGGGCGCTGCGCCAATGAATTCAAGATCTTCACCAACATCAACACCGCCATCGTCGACCCCAAGGCCTTCGACGACAAGAGCTTTGTCGACTTCACCGGCGATGTCTGCATCATCCCGCCCAACTCGTTTGCCCTGGCGCGCACGGTCGAGTATTTCCGCATTCCGCGCAACGTGCTCACCATCTGCCTGGGTAAATCCACCTACGCGCGCTGCGGCATCATCGTCAACGTCACCCCGCTGGAGCCGGAATGGGAAGGTCACGTCACCCTGGAGTTTTCCAACACCACGCCCCTGCCGGCCAAGGTGTACGCCAACGAAGGCGTGGCCCAGTTCCTGTTCCTTGAATCGGACGAAGTCTGCGAAGTCTCGTATGCCGACCGCGCCGGCAAATACATGGGCCAGCGCGGCGTCACGCTGCCGAGGACTTGAACAGGCTTCGCAGTGTGAAATGTTCAGTGTGAAGTGTGAAGTGTGAAGTGTGAAGGATTTTGGGGGCAAATTCAGCGTGGCGGTGCGAATTGTCGGCTCCAGCCCACGTTCAACACCCTGACCCCACCAATTCGCAACTTTTCTTCACACTTCACACTTCACACTTCACACTTCACACTTCACACTTCACACTTCACACTTCACACTTCACACTTAACGCTTCACCCTTTCTTTCAATCCGTAATCTTGATCTTGGGCATCCGCACCTTCGCCTCGCGCGACTGGGTCGACAGCCGGCCGGCAACGCGGCGGGCGATCTCGCGGAAGCGGCGGGCGGCGGGATGATCGGGCTCGGCGGCAACGATCGGCGTGCCCTCATCGGTGCTGCGCCCGATGGTCGACTCCAGCGGTAGCTGCCCGAGCGCGGGCACCCCGGCCTCGCGGGCCACGCGCTCGCCACCGCCGGCGCCGAAGATGGCATCCTCGTGGCCGCAGTTGGTGCACACGTGCGTGCTCATGTTCTCGATCACACCCAGCACCGGCACCTTGACCTTGGCGAACATCGTCACGGCGCGCCGCACGTCGTCGACCGCCACTTCCTGTGGCGTGGTCACGGTCACGGCCCCGGCCACCGGAATGCGCTGCGCCAGGGTGAGCTGAATATCGCCAGTGCCCGGCGGCAGGTCAATCACCAGATAATCGAGCCCCTCCCAGATGGTGTCGGAAAGCATCTGCTGCAGCGCCTGGGTAGCCATCGGCCCCCGCCAGATCATGGCCTGGTCGGTCTCGACCAGCACGCCGATGCTCATCACCTGCAGCCCGTGCGCGCGCAGCGGCAGAATGCGGCGGTTGTCGGTGGTCTGCGGGCCGCCTTCCAGCCCCAGCATGCGCGGCTGGCTGGGGCCGTAGATATCGGCATCGAGCACGCCCACGCTCGCCCCTTCGGCCGCCAGCGCCAGGGCCAGATTGGCGCTGACGGTAGACTTGCCGACGCCGCCCTTGCCCGAGGCCACGGCAATGATGTTGCGCACGCCCTCGACCGGCTCGAGCCCGCCCTGAACGGCGTGCTGCGGAATCTGCCAGTCGACGTCGACCGTCACCTCGTCGATCTCGCCGCTGGCGCGCAGCCGCTCAGAGATGATTCCCGCCAGCTCCTGGCGCCAGCCGGCAGCCGGATAGGCCAGGCGGATATCGACCGCGGCCCGGCGCTTGCGGATGGCTACCGCGCGCACGGTATCGCCCAGCGGCCGCCCGGTATTGGGATCCTCGATGGCGGAAACCAGTGACTTGCCTTCGTCGTTTTTCATGCGGAAAGGTGCCCGTTTGAATCTGGACCGATATTGTACCGGTTTGATTGGTTGGTTGGCTGGGTAGTTTGCTTGTTAGCTGGTGAGCTGGTTGGCTGGTTCGGCAGCCGCGAGGCCTGGGGGGGGGGCGGCTGCGCCGCGGGCGATGGGTGGGGCTGGTAAAAATCAAAATCCTTGAAACGCAAAGACGCGAAGGCGCAAAGAAGGTCAAGAGTGATGGAACCACGGAAAACGCGAAATGCACGAAAGATTGGGTCTGAAAGCAATGCGTTGCGCTTGCACTCCACGCATCCTGCGGTTGTCAAGTGGCACACCAAGGGTCAATCACCACCATTCGTTTCGCGGCGCAGCCGCCCCGCAAACCCAGCCGCGCCGAACCAGCAAACCAGCAAACCAGCAAACCAGCAAACCAGCCAACCAGCCAACCAGCAAACCAGCAAACCAGCAAACCAGCAAACCAGCAAACCATCTCGGCGCATGCGATAATTTCGCCCACGTCCCAAGCTCCCCCAACCCAGAAATTCATGCCCAGCCCGCGCCGCATCCTGGTTACCGCCGCCCTGCCCTATGCCAACGGTTCCATCCACATGGGGCACATGCTCGAATACATCCAGACCGATATCTGGGCGCGATTTCAACGCGCCATGGGCCATCAGGTGGTCTTCGCCTGGGCCGACGATGCGCACGGCACACCGATCATGCTGCGCGCAGAAAAGGAAAACATCTCACCCGAAGAGCTGATCGAGCGGATGCACGCCGAGCATCTGGAGGATTTCGAGGATTTCGCGCTGTCGTTCGACAATTTCTCCTCGACCCACACCGAAACCAACCGCGCCCTGGTCGAGCGCATCTGGTCGGCGCTCAAGGAGCGTGGCGCGGTGCGCACCGAAACCATCGAGCAGTACTACGACACCGAGCGCGAGATGTTTCTGCCCGATCGTTTCATCCGGGGTACCTGTCCGAGCTGCGGCGCCGAAGAGCAGTACGGCGACTCCTGTGAGGCCTGCAGCGCCACCTACGACCCGACCGAGCTGATCGAGCCGCGTTCGGTGGTCTCGGGCAGCACGCCGGTGATGAGAAAGACCGAGCACTATTTCGTCACGCTGTCGCAGTTCAGCGACAGCCTGAAGGAGTGGATGCGCTCCGGTGCCCTGCAGGACGAGGTGGCCAACAAGCTCGAAGAGTGGTTCGCCGAGGGCCTGCGCGACTGGGACGTGACCCGCGACAAGCCCTATTTCGGCTTTCGCATTCCCGATACCGAAGACAAATTCTTCTACGTCTGGATGGACGCCCCGGTCGGCTATCTGGCCAGCTTCATGGAGCTGTGCGAGCAACACGGCTGGGACTTCGAGGACTGGCTGCGCCCGCACTCCGACGCCGAAATGCACCACTTCATCGGCAAGGACATCATCTACTTTCACTGTCTGTTCTGGCCGGCCATGCTCGAAGGCGCGGGCTTCAAACGCCCCACCGGCGTCTACGCCCACGGCTTTCTGACCGTCAACGGCACCAAGATGTCGAAATCGCGCGGCACTTTCATCATGGCGCGCACCTGGCTGGATCACCTGCATCCGGATTATCTGCGCTACTACTTTGCCGCCAAGCTGGGCTCGGGCCTGGCCGACATCGACCTCAACTTCGAGGACTTCCGCTACCGGGTCAACTCCGATCTGGTCGGCAAGCTGGTCAACATCGCCAGCCGCTCGGCGGGCTTCATTCACAAGCTCGGCGGCGGCAGGCTGGCAGCCGAGCTGCCCGACCCGGAGCTGCACCAGCGCTTCGTGGGCGAACACCTGGCAATCGCCGAGCTGTTCGAAAACCGCAGCTATCATCGCGCCATCCGCCGAATCATGGCCCTGGCCGACGAGGCCAACGTCTACATCAACGAACACGAGCCCTGGAAGCTGGCCAAACAGGAGGGCCGGGAAGACGAGGTCGTCGCCATCTGCACGCAGGCGATCAACCTGTTCCGCCTGCTCATGACCTGGCTCTCTCCGGTAATTCCGCTGACCGCGGAGAAAGCGGCCGTATTTCTCGATGCTCCGCTGGACGACTTCAGCCGGATCGGCGAGCCGCTGCTCGACCACGAGATCAACAAGTTCAAGCCGCTGCTCCAGCGCGTGGACGAAAAGCAGACCGATGCCCTCATCGAGGCAAGCAAGGCATCGCTGGAAGAAGCGGACAGCAAACCCGACACGACTCCGGAGAAAGAAGACCACGACATGATCAAGTTCGACGATTTTCTCAAGGTGGACCTGCGCGTGGCGCGCATCGTCAAGGCCGAAGAGGTCGAGGGCGCCGACAAGCTGCTCAGGCTGCAGCTCGATCTGGGTGAGATGGGCAAGCGCGAAGTTCTGGCCGGCATCCGCGGCCATTACGACCCGGACGAACTCAACGGCCGCCTGACCGCAGTGGTGGCCAACCTCGAACCGCGCAAGATGCGCTTCGGCACCTCCGAAGGCATGGTGCTGGCCGCCAGCGACGAAGACGGCCGCCCCTTCCTGCTTGCGCCAGACAGCGACGCCGAGCCCGGCATGCGGATCAAGTAGCCGAAAGATCTGGAACCACGGAAGACACGGAAATCACGGAATGGCGTTTCTCTTGAAACAGTTCTTCTTTCATTGAATCCGTGTCTTCGGTGACTTCCGTGGTTTCAAGGGTTTTCTGAACGATGGACTTGGCGCTGATCGTCATTTCGGCCGCGCTGGTCAACAACTTCGTGCTGGTGCAGTTTCTGGGCCTGTGCCCGTTCATGGGCGTGTCCAACAGCGTCTCGTCGGCCTTCGGCATGTCGGTGGCCACCGCCTTCGTGCTCACGCTGGCCTCGGTGGCCAGCTTCATGGTCACCGAATGGCTGCTCATCCCGCTGGGGCTGGATTACCTGCGCATCGTCGCCTTCATTCTCATCATCGCCGCGCTGGTTCAGCTCACCGAACTGTACATGCGCCACAGCGCGCCGATTCTCCACCGCGTGCTCGGCGTCTACCTGCCGCTGATTACCTCCAACTGCGCCGTGCTCGGCGTTGCCCTGCTCAACGTGCGCGAGCAGCACAGCCTGGTCGAATCCGCCTTCTACGGCTTCGGCGCCGCGCTGGGTTTCGGCCTGGTGCTGGTCATGCTCGCCGCCGCGCGCGAGCGTATCGCCATGGCCGACGTGCCGGAAAGCTTCCGCGGCGCGCCCATCGGTCTGATCACCGCCGGCCTGATGGCCCTGGCCTTCATGGGATTCGCCGGATTTGCCAAACTCTGAGCCTGACGTCCCGGGCGGCCCCGCAAGACCGGAAACCGGGTGCTGGTAGGATGAACCTTCAGTTCCTGCCCTGAGAGCCGCGATGAAAAACATGACCCTTGTTTTCAGTATCTTCATCCTTGCCGCCTGTGGCGCCGGCGACGGGGGCGAACCGGCACGGGCCGAGGCGGCGGATGACGCCAATGACACCCGCGCTGCCGCGGCGGCGGCAGCGGCTTCGACCGACCCGAAGAAAGAAACCACCACGGCCGAGACGCGAGCGCGCGAGGCGCCTCAGCTCGAACCGGCCTTCGCCGGCCAGACCCGCGCGCCGATTCCCGAGACAACCGAAGAATGGACCCTGGAGACGGTGGCCGAAGGTCTCGAGCACCCCTGGGCAATCGAGTTTCTGCCCGACGGTGCCATGCTGGTCAGCGAACGTCCCGGGCGGCTGCGCCTGGTGAGCCCCGATGGCAGCCTGTCCGATCCGATCGCGGGTGTGCCCGAGGTCGACAACCGCAACCAGGGCGGCCTGCTGGACGTGGCCATCGCGCCCGACTTCGAGTCCAGCCGCGTGATTTTCCTCAGCTTTGCCGAGCCGCACGACGACGGCACGAACAACACCGCCCTGGCGCGCGCCCGGCTGAGCGAGGATCGCTCGGCGCTCGAAGACGTCGAGGTCATCTTCAGCCAGCAGCCGGCGGTGGAATCGACCGGTCACTTCGGCTCGCGCATCGTGTTCGAAGGCGACAACACCCTGTGGCTGACCATGGGCGATCGCCAGGGCCACCCCGTGCGCCGCAACGCCCAGGATCCGGGCAACCACATCGGCAGCGTGGTGCGGCTGCACTTCGACGGCTCGGTTCCGACCGACAATCCCTTTGTCGATGACGAGGACAAGAGAGCGGAAATCTTCTCCTTCGGCCACCGCAACATCCAGGCCGCGGCGGTCGATGCCGACGGCAACTTCTGGACCGTCGAGCACGGCCCCAGAGGCGGCGATGAACTCAACTTCACCGAGGCCGGCAAGAACTACGGCTGGCCGGTCATCTCCTACGGCATCGAATACCGCGGCGGCAAGGTCTACGAGGGCCGCACACAGGCCGAAGGCATGCAGCAGCCGGTCTATTTCTGGGACCCGGTCATTGCTCCATCAGGCATGGACTTTTATGACAGCGATGCTTTCGAGGCCTGGCAGGGCGACCTGTTCGTCGGCGGCCTGCGCGAGCAGCGCGTCTCGCGCCTGGTGATCGACAGCAATGGCCAGGACAGCCGCGTCACGGGCGAGGAGTGGCTGCCCGTCGGCCAGCGCGTGCGCGACGTCAAGACCGGGCCGGATGGCTTCATCTACCTGGTCACCGACGCCGGCAACGGCCAGGTGCTGCGCATCGTGCCCGGACAGCCCTGAAGACCATCCCAGCGCGGAGCCCACCATGAAAAACCGAACCGAAACGCTTCGACAGGCAGCCATCCGACCGCAGGTCATCCGCTACCACCTGTGGGGTGTGGCGATCACCTGCGTCCTGACTGTAGTGGGCATTGCCCTCTTGCCGATCGTCCTGCCGCTGGCCTGGTGGCTGATGAAGCGCTATTACGCGCGCCTGGAAGTGGTCCTGACCCGGCGCGATCTGAAGGTGCGCCGTGGTATCTGGAACGTCGAGGAAAAATCGGTGCCGCTGGAGAAAATCACCGACCTGGCGCTCAAACAGGGGCCGCTGATGCGTCTGTTCGACATCAAGGGCATGCGCGTGGAAACCGCCGGCCAGTCCTCGCAGGGTGCGCTGGTGAACATCACCGGCATTGACGAGGTCGACGCCTTTCGCGATGCGGTGCTCGATCAGCGCGATCGCGTCAGCGACTGGCAGGACGACGCGCCCGATGCAGCTCGGCCGGGCGGCCTTGAAGGTCAGGCGGATGATTCGCGCGCGCTGCTCGGCGAGATCCGCGACAGCCTGGTTCGCATCGAGTCGCATCTGGCCGGGCGCGACAAGGGCAGCGAGTGAACCGGCCTGAGAGGCAGGCGCCGTCGGCACAGCTGCCCTTCGTTGCGCCGTGCACAAGGCTCCCTGCCAGCCGCCCGCTGAGCTGGCTTCGGCGCGGCTGGGCCGATCTGCGGGCAGCGCCGCGTCAAAGCCTGAGCTTCGGCTTGTTGATTCTGCTCGCCAGCCTGGCGATCACCGCCGCAGCCTGGCGCTTCGGCAACCTCGGCATCTATCTGGGCGTGGCCAGCGGCTTCGTCTTTGTCGGCCCCTGGCTTGCGCTGATCGTCTACGCCATCAGTCGCCGGCTCGAACAGGGCCGGAGCGTGAGCCTGCGCGGCTGCCTGGCCGACGCCGGTCGCACCCTGGGCAACGAACTGGTGTTTGCCGTGATCATGATCGTGGTCTTTCTCGTCTGGGCGCGGGCCGCGAGCATGGTGCACGTCTTCTTTCCGCCCGACAGCGACCCGGAACTGGCTGAACTGCTGCCCTTTCTGGGCGTTGGCAGCGCCGTGGGCGCGCTCTTCTGCGCCCTCATCTTTGCCGCCAGCGCGTTCTCGCTGCCGATGATGATCGACCGCCGGACCGACACGGTCACGGCCATCGTCACCTCGGTCAACGCAGTGCTGCGCAACAAGCCGGCCATGGCCGTCTGGGCGGCAGCGATCATCGCCTGCGTGCTGATCGGCGCCCTGACCGCCTGGCTGGCCTTCATCGTGCTCATGCCGCTGCTGGGCCACGCCACCTGGCACGCCTATCGCGACACCATCGATGCCGGCCAGTGGCCGGCATTGAACGGTGACGGAGGCTGAGTATCAGCCCTCGGCGTCGGCCTTCGTTTCGTGCTCGGTACCCGGCTCGTGCTCGGGCGGGGAATAGGTGGTGTAGAGCCTGAGCATGCCCGATCCGGTATTGGTGAAATTGTGCCAGGCGCCCGAGGGCACGATGGCGACATCGCCGGCCGTGACCGGCTGCTCACGTTCACCGATCTTCGCCTGGCCTTCGCCGTCGACAAACCACAGCAGCTGATCGTGGCCTTCGTGCACCTCGCCGCCGATCTCGCCGCCTTCGGGAACCGCCATGAGCACAAGCTGGCTGTGCTCGCCAGTCCAGATCACCTTGCGGAACTCGTCGTTTTCCCTGGCCATCTGCTCGATGGGCAGCGTGGTCTTGTCCGTTTCCTTCATTGCCTGCTCCTTGTATCGCCGAAAGTTTGAAAACTCACCCCTTCAATTAAACTGGGGGATATTTTCGCCAGATCAATAGCCGCGCTGCGCATTATCATGGGGCCATGATCAGCGCGATCCTGACATTGACCGCCATGGTGCTCCTCATCGGCGCCGTGCTGCTGTGGCTCGGCCGCCGCCTGGCGCCCGACGAGGACAGCCTGGTCGAGCGCATCAACGAGACCCTGCCGCAGACCCAGTGCGCGCAGTGCGGCTATCCGGGCTGCCGGCCTTACGCGCAGGCCGTTGCCAATGGCGAAGCCGACATCAACCAGTGCCCGCCCGGCGGTGAAGAAGGCGTCAGAAAGCTCGCGGAACTGCTTGATATCGAAGCAAAGCCCCTGGATGAGTCGCGCGGCGAGCACAAGCCGGCAATGGTGGCCGTCATCGACGAGGATCGCTGCATCGGCTGCACACTATGCATCCAGGCCTGCCCGGTCGACGCCATCCTGGGCGCCCAGCGCCAGATGCATACCGTGATCGAGGCCGAATGCACCGGCTGCGAACTGTGCGTGGCACCCTGCCCGGTCGACTGTATCGACATGGTGGCGCTGGCGCAAACCTGGCGCTGGCCAAGGCCCGAGCCCATCGCGCTCAGGGTCCGGGAGACGGCGCATGGATGAAGCCCTGCCCGGCGAGCGCATCCACGGCTTTCCCGGCGGCCTGAAGCTCGAGCATCACAAGCAGATCGCCTGCCGCGACCCGGTCGAGCGCCCGCCGCTTCCCGAGCGCCTGTTCATTCCCATGCGCCAGCACCAGGGCGAGGCCGGCCGGCTGTTGGTCGAAGCCGGCGAGCGCGTGCTCAAGGGCCAGGCGCTGAGCGCATCGGGCGATGACTTCATCGTGCCCGAACACGCGCCGACCTCGGGCACCATCGAGGGCGTAATCAACCACCCCGCCGCCCTGCCGCCGGGCGGCACCCGGCCGGCCATCGTGCTGCGCCCCGACGGCGAAGAGCGCCGGGCACCCCCGCGTCCTCTCGAGAACTGGCGCGAGCGCGCGGCCGACGAGATCGTCGACCATCTCCATCGCGCAGGCCTTGCCGGCCTGGGCGGCGCCATGTTTCCCACCGCCGCCAAACTGCGCGGCGGCTGGTCGGACCTGCACACCATCATTCTCAACGGCGCCGAGTGCGAACCCTGGATCGCCTGCGACGAGATGCTGATGCGCGAGCGCGCCCGCGACGTGATCGAGGGCGGGCTGATTCTGGCCCGCGCCGCCAGCACCGGGCACGTGGTCATCGCCATCGAAGACCGCATGGGCCGGGTGGAGGAAAAACTGCGCGACGCCCGCCGGGCACTGGGTGCCGAACAAGACGTTCGCATCCGCAAGGTGTTCACGGTCTACCCCGAAGGCGGCGAGCGCCAGATCATCCAGGCCCTGACCGGCCGCGAAGTGCCCCACGACGGCCTGCCGCAGGATCTCGGCGTGGTCGTGCACAACGTCGGCACCGCCGCCGCAGCGCGCGACGCGGTTGTCGAAGGCCAGCCGCTGATCGAGCGCATCGTCACCGTCACCGGCCCGGGCATCGTCCACCCGCGTAACCTGCTGGCGCTGATCGGCACGCCATTCAGCCACCTTGTCCAGGCCGCCGGCGGCTACCGCGGGCACGTCACCCGCCTGATTCTGGGCGGGCCGATGTCGGGCACGGCCCTGGCCGGCGACGACATTGCCGTCACCCGAGGCAGCAACTGCCTGCTGGCCCTGACTCGCGAGGAAACCGCGCCGCGCCAGCCGACCCTGCCGTGCATCAACTGCACAGCCTGCGTGCGCGCCTGCCCGGCGAAGCTGCTCCCGCAGACCCTGTTCAAGCTCGTCGAGGCGGGAAAATACGAGGCTGCCGCCGAATACGACCTGGCCGACTGCATCGAATGCGGCTGCTGCGCGGCCGTGTGCCCCAGCCACATCCCGCTGGTCGACTTCTACAAACACGGCAAGGACGAGCTGGCGCAGCGCAACCTCGACCAGCGCCGCGCGGCCCTGGCAAAGCGGCGCCATGAGGCGCGCGAACAACGCTTGGCCCGCGAGCGGGAAGCGCGCCAGGCCCGGCGAAAGGAGCGCGAGAAGAAACTCAAGCGCTCGGAGACCGAAGCCCAGAGCGAAATTCAGGCCGCCATCGAGCGGGCCAGGCAGAAGAAAAAACCATGAAATTCGAGCTCGCCGGCGCGCCACACCAGCCGCCCGCCACAACGGTGGGCGGCGTCATGCGCCAGGTGCTCTATGCCCTGGTGCCGGCGGTGGCCGCCCACGTGTGGTTCTTCGGCTACGGCATCCTCTTCCAGATCGTACTGGCGGTCGCCTTTGCGGTCGGCTTCGAGGCGGCCATGCTCCGCCTGCGCGATCGCCCGGTCGGCCTGTTCCTGTCCGACTACAGCGCCGTGGTCACCGGCGTGCTGTTCGCCCTGTGCATGCCGCCGCTGGCGCCGTGGTGGATCGCGGCAATCGGCATGCTGTTTGCCATCGTCATTGCCAAGCACCTCTACGGTGGGCTGGGCTACAACCTGTTCAACCCGGCGATGGTCGGCTTTGCCGCCGTCATCATCGCTTTTCCGCTCGAGCTCAGCCAGTGGCTCCTGCCGCGCCCGCTCTCGCCGGGCCTGCCAGGCCTGGCCGAGACGGCGCAGGCCATCCTTACCGGCCAGCTGCCTGAAACGCTGAACTGGGACACGGTATCCGGCGCCACGCCGCTTGACCGACTGCGCACCGGCGTGAGCGCAAATCTGCCCCTGAGCGAAATCCGCGGCGCACCGATCTTCGGCGACTTCGGCGGCCGCGGCTGGGAATGGATCGCCAACTTCTACGCCATCGGCGGAATCTACCTGCTGTGGCGCGGGGGCATCTCCTGGCGGGTGCCCGTCGCCGTGATCGCGACCACCATCATCGTCTCCACGCCGCTGTGGCTGCTTGGACCCGACACCAATCCCTCGCCCCTGCAGCACATCTTCTCCGGCGCCCTGGTACTGACTGCCTTCTTCATCGCCACCGATCCGGTCTCGGGCTGCGCCACGCTGCGAGGCCAGCTGGTCTTCGGCGCCGGCGTGGCCATCCTCACCCTCGTCATCCGCCGCTGGGGCGGCTACCCCGATGGCGCCGCCTTCGCCATACTGCTGATGAACATGGCCGCCCCGCTCATCGACCGACTGACCCGGCCAAGAACCTACGGGCATTGAGCCGGCGCAGGCAACTGCAAATTCAGGCAAGAACCCTCACCGGCACGCCAGCGCTCGTTTCAGGGCACGATCAATCTGCTCATCCTGCGGCGCTACCAAGAACCCAGTGAGGGCGGTATCCCCGGCAATCAGCCGGGGCCTCATTGAAGTGGGCGAAGCCCATCCCCGCGAAAGCGGGGACCTTCCGGATGCAGCCCGCACGCCCGGATTTCAGCGCGGTGCCACCCAATGGGGATCCCGGATCAGCCTAAGGCTGTCCGGGACGACCACGCTGAAGGTGGTCGGTTGGCAGGAGGGTTTGCCTGGCAGGTGGTCAACCGGGCAGCGGTGGGGCGCGGCGGTGTCGGGGGCTTTCCTGCCTTCAGGCTCCCCAGGGTTCGGGGCATTGGCCGGCCAGGGTGAAGCTGCCGCCCAGGGCTTCATCGTGATAATACGGGTGCGCCTTTTCCACGGTGGAGTCGACGGTGAAGGTGCCGTCAGGCTGGGCGTGCAGCAGCGGCAGTGATTTGCCCTCGGGGTCATCATCGTTGGGGCCGCCCTGCATGGAGCTGTGCCGCTGGCCTTCCTTGCTGGCATCGACGACCACCTGCAGGGTGGCCGCGTCCTGGCCCGAGTAGGCGTAAAAACTCTCGCGCTCGCGGTTGACCGCACGGCGAAGATCGAAGTAGCCCGAGCGGCCATCTCCGGCTTCGAAATCGCCTCTGATCGCGATCGAAAACAGCGTGTCGTGGCCGTCGTTGACAACGCCCGGTCCGCTGCACTGGATGGCAACGTCATAGCGAGTGCCGTCGATGGTCATCACGGCGGTGCCAGCGGCGGGAATCTCCATGTCGTGGAGCTCGACCCAGCCGTCTTCCGCGGTCATTTCCGGGACAACCGGGCGCTGTGGCGCTTCTGACTCGTCGCTGGCCTGTTGCCCTGCAACATCGGCGTCGCCGGTGTCACCGCCGCAGGCCGTCAGGGCCAGCAGTGTCGCTGCCAGCAGCGCCAGGAAATTCAATGAAAGAACGCTGGGAGCAAGCAGCGCAGCATAACGACAAGATCCATGCCGAACAGCCACGTCGTGGCCTCCTGATATCGATGGGTTCAGCCTGCCATTACGAGACTGCTGCGTGAAACCTGCCATTACTGCGCAGAAAGCCGGCCCGGCCAGGCCAGAAGTGACGGGACTGAGCGAGGGGACAGGCTCTCGCCATTGCCTCGCTCGGCATCAGCTCCTGTCGTGTGCGCGACGATGCAGGGCGTGGATCTCGTCGGCCAGCTCGGGGATGGGGCCTTCCACGGTCAGGTCGGGAACGATCTCGCCGATCGGCAGCGGGCGAACCCGGGGCCGGGGCGCGCCGAGCTCGGCGCGCCACTGGGCGAGCTGTTCAGACGAGCTGATGTAGACAATGCGGCCCAGCCCCGCCAGACCATGGGCGGCGGCGCACATCGGACAGTGCTCGCCGGAGGTATAGACGGTGGCTGCGGCGCGCTGTTCGGCATCCAGATGCTTGGCGGCCCAGCGGGCGATCTCGAATTCCGGGTGGCGCGTCATGTCGCCCGAGACGGTGCGGTTGCGGTCTTCGAAAAGCACTTCGCCGTCGGCGGCGACCAGCACCGAGCCGAAGGGTTGATCGCCGGCCTCGAGTGCTTCGGTCGCCAGTTCCACGCAGCGGCGAAGATGCTTTTCGTCTGCAGAGTGGCTCACTTGTCGTCTCCCGTGCAAGCGCCGCTCAGAACCGGTAGGTGGCCGCGGCGGAAAACAGATGGGTCTCGGCATCGACGGTACCACCGAGCGTGCTGCCGGTGTCGGCTACCTTGTTGATATCGGCGTCGTCGCTGAAGATGCGGGCATAGCCGGCATCGAGCGTCCAGTTCGACACCGGCTGCCAGCTCGCGCCGATGGTCAGCCAGCGGCGATCGGAGTCGGGTACGCGCGGCGAGCGGTAGGCATCGCTGGTTGGCGTTTCGTCGTAGGCCACGCCGGCACGCAGCTTCCAGTGGTAGCCAAGGCGGTATTCGCCGCCCAGCGAAGCAAACCAGGTATCGCTCCAGTTCTGTGGTTCGACCAGCGCTTCCTGGGCGGGGTTGTCGAAGCGGATTTTCAGCTCGTCGAACGAATGCCAGTAGGTGCGAGCCACATCGGCGGTCAGGTCGAGGCGATCGGTCAGCTCGGTGTGCAGGCTGAGCGTGGCCACCGCCGGGGTGTCCAGATCGGCGCGGCCGCCGGTGTCGGTAAACAGCTTGCCGGGGAGCTGATCGAATACGGCCGCGGCTTCGGCTGGCACCTGAAAGCGGGCATTGCCGCTGAGCTCGTGTTCGATTTTCGAGCGGTAGCTCAGCCCGATATGGGTGTGGTCGCCAACGCGCCAGAGCGCGCCCAGCGACCAGCCGGGGGCATAATCATCGCCGCTGAGGGTGGCCTTGCCGTCGGCCGACTGCGGCACGAACGCGCCCTGGGGCACGGCGGGCGACTGGGCGCGGATGGCGCCAAAATCGACCGCGCGCGAAAGGGTGGCGTCGGCGTACTGAAGAATCGCGCTGCCGCCCAGCGAAAACCGGTCGGTCAGATCGTAGGCCAGCGACAGGCCGAGGTTGACGGTTTCCAGATCCGATCGCAGGGCGTGGTAGCGGCCGACCCAGCCGTCGTTGTACTCGGTGCTCAGGCCAAAGGGCGCCGTCAGCGACATCCCGGCCGTCCAGTTTTCGCTCAGCGGAGTGGCGAAATAGGCGGCCGGAACCGGTTCGAGGTCACCGGCGTCGCCGCCGTTACCGCCGGCCAGCGGATTGCCAGTGGCATCCCGGCCGCTGCCGTCGAACTCGAATGAAAGGTCAATGGCTGACAGATCCACCTGCACCAGGGGGTCGTCGAGCAGCGTCATGCCGGCCGGGTTGTTGTAGATCAGGGCGGCCTCGCCGGGAGTGGCAGCCGAGCCGGAAAAGGCCCGACCCAGTGCCGCGGCACTGTTTTCGCGAATTTCAAAGCCGGATCCGTGGGCGCCGGCAGCGTACAGGGCCGTGGCCGCAATCAGGCTCGCGTAGCGTTTGTCATTCATGATCAGCTCCTGCGGGTTGAATACATGGACTCTGGCGCAAGCCACATGCTTCGCCCCCCACAAGTGCTCATCGCGCTGTGGCAAACGTCGACTGCTTCGACCTGAGAGCCCGCCGCACAGTTCCGGACCGAGCCCGATCCGTGCGCCGCCAATCAGGTACAACAAGTACATGATTGCAGCACATCCAGCCGCGCTAATATGGGCCCATGACCCGTCACCCCAGCCAGCGATTATGCCGATGATCCGCACCTCGACCCTTCTCCTGCTCGGCCTTGTGCCGGGGCTCACCCTTGCCGGCCCCAAAGGCCTGGAAGGCGATGCCACCCGCGGCGAACAGGCGGCTGCCGCCTGCGTGGCCTGTCACCAGACCGACGGCAGCGGCATGAACATTCCCGGCGGCGAATCGTGGCCGCGCCTGGCCGGGCAGAATGCCGCGTATCTGGCGCAGCAGCTGCATGACTTCAAGCAAGGCCGTCGCGAAAGCCCCAGCATGGCGCCCTTTGCCAACATGCTCGACGACCAGCAGATTGCCGATGTGGCCGCCTACTACAGCCAGATGCCGGTAACCGCAGCCGGCGGCGGTGAACAGGCCGACGAAGAACTGCTTGCCCGCGGTGAAAAGCTGGCGCGGCGCGGCGACTGGGATGACTACATCGTCGCCTGCCAGAGCTGCCACGGACCGCGCAACGAAGGCGGCGGCAGCATCTTTCCCGGCATCGCCAGCCAGCACGCCGGCGTGATCGAATCACAGCTGCGCGCCTGGCAGGAGGGCAAGCGCAGCAATGACCCGCAAGACCTGATGGGCGCGATTGCCCGACGCATGAGCGACGAAGACATCCGTGCCGTGGCCGCCTGGCTGGCGCACCGGACCGTGGAGACACAACCATGAAGCCTGCAATGATCAATCCGTGCCGACCGGCAACGACGCTGGCCGCCTTGATGGCAATCACCGCAACCGGCCTTGTCGCGCTGATTGCCGGCATCAGCCTGCCCGCGCGGGCGCAGCACGAACAACTCGTCGAACTGGGCTTTCCACCGCCCACGGAAGACCAGCTGGTACACGTGCCGCCGACCCTCGAAGACCTCGAACAGGCCGATCTGCATCCGCAGCTCAAGCAGGTGATCCGCCGCGGGCGCGAGCTGTTCATCGACACCCAGCAGCTGCGCGGAAAAAACGTATTCAACGACATGAACTGCTCGAGCTGTCACCTCGATGAGGGCCGCCTGCCCTTCAGCGCGCCGGTGTGGCCGGCGGCGGTCACCCTGCCGGACTTTCGCGGCAAGAACCAGCACGTCAACAGCCTGGAAGAACGCATTGCCGGCTGCTTTGCCTATTCGATGAACGGCATTCCGCCCGAATACGGCAGCGACGACATGCTCGCGCTCAGCGCCTATCACCAGTGGCTGGCCCGGGGCGTACCGATGTTTCCGGACAAGCCCATTTACGGCCGCGGCTACGCCTCGCCCGAGCGCCCCGAAAACCTGAGCTACGAGCGCGGCGAGCAGGAATACCAGACCCACTGTGCCGTCTGTCACGGCACGGATGGTGCGGGCCATTACGAGAACGGCGAATACGTCTTCCCGGCGCTGTGGGGTGATGGCTCGTACAACTGGGGCGCGGGTATCGTGCGCATCAACACGGCCGCGGGCATGATCAAGCACGACATGCCGCTGGGCCAGCCCAACTCGCTGAGCAATCAGCAGGCCTGGGACATTGCCTGGTACATCAACAGCCAGGAACGCCCGCAGGACCCGCGCTACCGCGGTTCGGTCGATGATCTGCTGGAGCGCTTCGGCGACACCTTCCATCGCCATACCCGCTACGGTGAAATCCGCGAGCACGACGGCCACCGTCTCGGCGAGCACGAAAACTACGGCGAAAAGGAAGACCGGGTGCCGTGGAACATCGGCGTCGGCCGCTTCGAGGACAGCGAAGACTGAGCCGAGCGTCCACCCTCGAATGCAGCGGTAACCGTTTATACTTTCACGGCGCATTGTCCGGCCGCGGCCCTGCCCGGCCGGACTGCCTGCGCGCCTCACCTCGATTCTGCACACTCATTGAATCTGGAGCAGCACACCTCATGGGCTGGATGTACGTCTTCTGGGCCGCATTTGTCGAAATCTTCTGGGTACTTGGGCTGAAATATTCATCCAATTTCTGGATGTGGGCGGGCACCGTCGTGGCCCTGATCTTCAGCTTTTACTTCATCATCAAGGCCTGCGCGGTACTGCCGTCGGGCTCGGTGTATGCCACGTTCACCGGCTCCGGGGCGGCGGCCATCGCAATCATCGATTTCACTCTGCTGGGCGAACCGTTCACGCCGGCCAATGGCCTGTTTCTGGCGCTGATCATCGTCGGCGTGGTCGGTGTTCAGCTCACCACGCCGGCAGAGTCGGCCGGCGCCGGCGAGGGCACGCCCTGATGGCCTGGTTGTATCTGTTCATCGCCAGCTTCGGCGAGATCTTCGGCGTGGCCGCCATCAACATGTATCTGCAAAAGAAATCATGGCAGTGGCTGCTGGCCGTGGTGGTCATCTTTTCATTCGGGTTCTGGTTCCTGGCCCTGGCGATGCGCGACATTCCGCTGGCCACCGCCTACGCCATCTGGACCGGCCTGGGCGCGACCGGCGCGGTGCTGATGGGCGTGACCTTCTTCAAGGAATCAATGACCTGGCTGCGCCTGCTGTTTCTGGCCTGTATCATCAGCGGCGCCGTGGGCCTGAAGCTGATCAGCTGACGCGCTCTGGGGTCTGCCGGGCACCCGCCCCACCGCGGCACGATGATGGCGCGCCGCTCATGGCACAGCGAGGGCACACATCCCGTACTCTAAGGGTCGGCAAATTGCCACAGACCAAGCTCCGGGAGAAATCAATGTCAAGGCACCACAAGAAGAACACCGCGACGAGGCGGGCTGCTGCTGCAGTGGCGGCCATTGGCCTGGCCACCACGGCGATGGCGCAGGTCGCTTTCGAAGAAACGGGTGAACAACTGACCCTCGCCGGCGCGTTTTTCGACGCGCGCGCAATTCACTATGCCGACATGAACAACGACGGCAGCCTTGACGTGATTGTCGGCTCTTTCGGTACATCGGTGCGCATCTGGCTCAACAACGGCTCCGGCAGCTACTCCGACAGTGGATTCAGGGATGACCAAAATGCAAACCGCGTCAATCAGCTATTGATCGAAGACTTCGATAACGATGGCTATCTCGACATCCTGGCCGTACGCGGCGCCCACAAACCGTCAACGCTGTGGCTCAGCGACGGCAGCGGCGGGCATGCGCTGTCGTCGCAGACCCTGCCGACAGGCACGTACGCTGCCGCCGGCGATCTGGACGGCGACGGCAACATCGATGTCGTATTCGGAACCGGAGAAGTCTATCTCAACGACGGCGCCGGTCAGCTAAGCGCGGTCACAAGCCTCACCGGGCAGAACGGAGCGGTCGATATCGGTGACCTAGACGGCGATGGCCACGCCGACATTCTCGTCGTGGGCGGAGTGTCTAGCGCGGCCTACTTCAACGACGGCGGCTCGACCCCTGACTTTGGCTCGCCAAGGCAAGAGCCGGTCATCGGCAGCCGCAGCGTTGAGCTTGTCGATCTCGACGGTGACGGCAGTCTGGACGCACTCACCAACGCAGGTGTCTATATCAACGACGGCAACGGCGATTTTTCCAGAGTACATACCTGGAGCGGTGGGGTCAGCCAAGCCATCACGGCAGATGTGGATCAGGATGGCGATATGGATGTGGCGCTGGCCCTGCAGGGCCCTTCTTTCAGCGAAGCGCCGAACGAACTCTGGATCAACGACGGCAATGCCTCGTTCTCGAATTCAGGCCTGCAGCTGGGACCGGCAAACTGGGCCCTTTCAGTCGCGTTCGGAGACTTTGACGGCGACAGCGACCCGGACCTGATCTTCGGCACAGCGGGCAACGACTACGTCTACCAGCATGAGAACCTGACCGATGCATGGCGCTTCTTTCACGACCGTTTCGAGAGCAACTGAACGGCACCGGGCACGTGCGGCCCGGCAGTCCCGGAATACCTGCCGACCTTCAGGTGGCCGCTTGAATGACTGAGCGCGCCTCGATCTGGCGCCCGGCTGTTGGCCTGGGTCTGATCGGGCTGGCCGCGGCCCTGCTGCTTGCCGTGCTTGACCGGGTGACGGACGAGCGCATTGGCGAGCAGCGCCGCGAGCACGCCCTGGCCGCGGTCGCCTCGATGCTCGAGCCGGGCAGCTACGACAACGCGCTGCTCGAAGACGCCGCGCGCATGACGATCGACGGCCTGCCCCAGGCGGCCACCGTCTATCGGGCCCGGCTGGACGGTCAGCCGCGCGCGGCGGTGATCGACCTGGCCACGCCCGAGGGCTACAGCGGCGAAATCCGCATGCTGGTGGCGGTCGATCTGGCGGGCACGGTGCTGGGGGTCCGGATTCTCGAGCATCGCGAAACCCCCGGTCTGGGCGACCGGATCGAACGCGGCAAGAGCGACTGGATCGAGCAGTTCCGCGGCACATCGCTGGAACACCCCGATGCTGGCAACTGGGCCCCGGACCGCAGAGGCGGAGCATTCGACACGGTCTCCAGCGCCACGATCACATCGGCCGCCGTCATCGCCGCGCTCGAACGCGCCTTGCAGGCCTTCGAGACCAAGCGGGACAACCTGTTTGCAACCACCGATAATTGACTTGCTCGTGACTTCCGTACATTTCCTGACTTCAGGCGGCTCGACATGACGCCCAGCGAAACGAAACGCATCTGGCGCGACGGCCTGTGGGACAACAATCCCGGCCTGGTGCAGCTGCTGGGCCTGTGCCCGCTGCTGGCGGTGTCCAATACCGCGGTCAACGGCTTCGGGCTGGGCGTGGCCACCCTGCTGGTTCTGGTTGTCAGCAGCGGCCTGGTCTCGGCTCTGCGCCAGACCTGGCGCCCGGAAATCCGCATTCCCGCCTTCGTGCTGATCATCGCCTCGACGGTGACCGCCATTGACCTTTCAATGCAGGCCTGGCTGCACGAGCTCAGCCGCACGCTGGGCATCTTCGTGCCGCTGATCGTGACCAACTGCACCATCCTGGCGCGGGCCGAGGCCTTTGCCTCGAAACAGCCGGTCGGTGCCAGCCTGGCCGATGCACTGGCCCAGGGCACGGGCTTTGCCGCAGTGCTGATCGTGCTCGGGGCCGGGCGCGAAATCATCGGCCAGGGCACGCTGCTCGACGGCGCGGACATGCTGTTCGGCACCGCCGCAGCGGACTGGACGATGCAGATCCTGCCCTTCGATCAAGGCCTGCTGCTGGCCGTGCTGCCGCCCGGCGCGTTCATCGGCCTGGGCCTGCTGGTTGCGCTCAGACAATGGCTGATCCGGCGTCCGGCGCGAACTGGCGCAGAATCGGGCGCTGCCCCTTCACCCGCCGAACCCTCAGCATCATGAACAAGGCCGATCGCGAGGAATTCTTCCGGCGTCTGAAGGAACTCGATCCCGAACCCACCACGGAGCTGGAGTACGACTCGACGTTCGAGCTGCTGGTGGCCGTGATCCTGTCGGCCCAGGCCACCGACGTTGGCGTCAACAAGGCCACCCGCCGGCTGTTTCCGGTGGCCAACACGCCGGCAACCATCCTGGCGCTGGGCGAAGAAGGCCTGAAGGACTACATCAAGACCATCGGCCTGTTCAATTCCAAGGCCAGGAACATCATCAAGACCTGCCGGGATCTGATCGACAAGCACGACGGCGCCGTACCCGATACGCGCGCCGAGCTGGAAGCCCTGGCCGGGGTCGGCCGCAAGACCGCCAACGTGGTGCTCAACACCGCTTTCGGCCAGCCGACCATGGCGGTCGACACGCACATCTTCCGGGTATCCAACCGCACCGGCCTGGCGCCGGGCAAGACGCCGCTGGCAGTCGAAAAGGCCCTGCTCAAACGCGTGCCCGAAGCCTACCTGAAGGACGCGCACCACTGGCTGATTCTCCACGGCCGCTATACCTGCCGGGCGCGCGCACCGCTGTGCGGGCAATGCCCGGTCTACGATCTGTGCCGCTGGCGGCAGAAGCGCCGGCACTTCGAGGCGACGCAGCCCACAGTCACCTGAGGGCGCACTCAGTACCAACCCGGCCCGGGTCAATAAATGCCGTCGACCTGCCAGCCACGCGCCCTGAGCAGTTCGATCAGGCCGTCATCTCCGTGCAGGTGCAGCGCGCCGACAGCAATGATCAAGCCCCCTTCGGCCAGCCACGCGTCGGCCCGCTCGAGCATTTGCCGATTGCGTGCCGCCAGGCCCTGCTGTTGAAAATAGCGAACGATATGCTCGTCATGGCCGGCCATCTGCGCTTCGGCCACGGCGGCAAGACGCTCCAGGTCCCCGTCGAGATAGGCCGACACCAGCTGCTCGAACACCGCCTGGTGGGCCGCATGATCATTGACCGTTTCACGGATCAGGCTGATCTGGTCTTCCAGCGGCAGGCCGGAAAGAAAGTCGACCTGGGCGTCAACGCTTTCCAGCGCCACCACGTCCAGACCGGCGCCCTGGGCGCGCCAGGACAGCATCAGATCCATGTACATCCCGGTTTCGGCCGGCGGGGTGGCCAACGTCAGCGCCACGGCCCAGGGTTTCAGCTGGCTGACGGCCGCCTCGGTGAGGCCGTATTCGCCGGTCAGCAAGGTGCAAACCCGCTGATAGAGCGCAGGCTCCAGCACTTCATCGAGACGTTTTTCGGGCGCCACCATGGCCTGCTGCAAGCGCTCGAGCATGCCGGCATCCGGAATCAGCTCCAGCGCCATGCGATCCGCTCGGGTCAGAGCCTCTACCAATGGCGCGGGCCACTCGAGCAGGCGGGCGTCTTCGCTGTGCATGGTGCCCAGCAACCAGTTCTGGCGGCCCTGCGCATCGCTTACCGACCAGAACACCTCGGCGGTGGCCAGGCTCGGCAGCAACCACAGCACCAGCAGCACGACGGCGGCGTTGCGGTGGTCAAACCGGTGAGGGTGCATTATGCTGGTCTCTGTTACCCAATCACGCTTTCCATGTCTTCAATCGTCAATCGATTTCGAGGTTTCCAGCCCGTGGTCGTCGATGTTGAAACCGGTGGTTTCAATGCCGCTACCGATGCCCTGCTGGAGCTGGCCACTTGCATCATCGAAATGGACGCCGATGGCTGGCTGTCCCCCGGTGAGGTGATGATGCAGCATATCAAGCCGTTCGAGGGCGCCAATATCGAAGAAGCTGCGCTGGAGTTCAACGGCATCCGTCCGCACCACCCGCTGCGCCCGGCGGTGGACGAGCGCGACGCGCTCAGGCACCTGTTCCAGCCGATTCGCCAGAGCCTGCGTGCCACCGGCTGCAAACGCGCTGTGCTGGTCGGCCACAATGCGCACTTCGATCTCGGCTTTCTCAATGCGGCGGTCGAGCGCACCCGCTACAAACGCAACCCGTTTCACCCTTTCAGCTGCTTCGACACCGCCACGCTGGGCGGCCTGGCCTACGGGCAGACGGTTCTGGCCCGGGCGGTTGACGCCGCCGGGCTGGACTGGGACAAGAGCCGCGCCCACTCGGCCGCCTACGATACCGAACGCACGGCCGCACTGTTTTGCAATATCGTCAATCGCTGGCGTCATCTCGAAGAACTCGAGGACGACCGCGGTTGATCCACGCGGCGCAAAATACCGCGTGCCCTTGAAACCCTGCGGGTCTCGCTACCATCTATAGAGATGCACCCGCAATAATAATGGAGGACCAAACCATGGCTTTTGAGCTTCCCGATCTGCCCTATTCACTGGATGCCCTGGCACCCAACATCTCGCGAGAGACGCTGGAATACCATCACGGCAAGCATCACCAGACCTACGTCAACACCCTCAACGACATGATCGAGGGCACCGAGTTCGCCAACATGGAACTCGAGGACATCATTCGCAAGTCCTCCGGCAAGATGTTCAACCAGGCCGGCCAGGTCTGGAACCACACCATGTACTTCAACTGCATGACGCCCAACGGCGGCGGGCAGCCCGAAGGCCGGCTCGGCGAGCTGATCGAGCGCGACTTCGGCGATTTCAATCGTTTCGTCGACGAGTTCACCAAGGCTTCGGTCAGCCAGTTCGGCTCCGGCTGGGGCTGGCTGGTGCAAAAGCCCGACGGCAAGCTCGCCGTGACCTCGACATCGAATGCCGAAAGCCCGTTGACCGGCGACGACACGCCGCTGCTGGTCTGTGATGTGTGGGAGCACGCCTACTACATCGACTATCGCAACGCGCGTCCGAAATACGTCGACGCTTTCTTCGAAATCGTCAACTGGGATCACGTCGCCTCGCGTCTGCGCGACTGAAGCGTTTTCACCTCTTCAACCCGTCACCGGCGGCGCCAGGCGCCGCCGGTTGCCAATCAGCGGTAGAATGACCGCTTTCCAAACTTGCCAACGAGTCAATGACGCACCTGTTCAATACCTATGCGCGCATGCCCGTGCGCATGGTCCGTGGCGAAGGGGCCTGGCTGACTGACGATCAGGGGCGTCGCTACCTCGACGCCATTTCCGGTATTGGCGTGTGCAGCCTGGGGCATGCCGAGCCCCGGCTGGCCAAAGCCATTGCCGATCAGGCTCACCGGCTCATCCATACCGCCAATATCGTCGAAGTACCGCTGCAGGAAGAACTGGCGCAGGCCCTGGCGGAGATCAGCGGCCTGGAGCGGGCATTCATTGCCAACTCCGGCGCCGAGGCCAACGAATGCGCGCTCAAGCTGGCGCGCCGCCACGCCCACGCGAAGAATATCGCTCACCCCGCCGTTCTGGTCGCCGATCACAGCTTTCACGGACGCACGCTTGCCGGCATCAGCGCCTCGGGCAACCCGGCGATACAGGCCGGCTATGGGCCCCTGGTTGACGGCTTTGTACGCGTGCCCTTCGGCGACGCCGAAGCGGCCGCGACCGCTCTGGCCGAGCATCCGGAGATCGTTGCCGTGCTGGTCGAGCCGATTCAGGGCGAAGGCGGCGTGCACGTCCCGCCCGACGATTACCTGCCGACCCTGCGCCGCCTGTGCGACCAGCACGACGCCCTGCTGATGCTCGACGAGATCCAGACGGGCATGAATCGCACCGGCAAGTGGCTCGCTTTTCAGCACCATGCCGGCCTCAGGCCCAACGTGGTCACGCTCGCCAAGGCGCTAGGCAATGGCATGCCCGTGGCTGCCTGCCTGGCGCGCGAGGACGTGGCCGCGATGATGACGCCCGGCACTCACGGCACCACCTTTGGCGGCAACCCGCTGGCCTGCCGCGCCGCCCTGACGGTGCTCGATATCATGCGCGAAGACGGCATCGGCGAGCGCGCCGCCAGCGCCGGACAGCGGCTCATCGACCGGCTGCGAGCCGGGCTCGAGGGCCTGGCCCCGGTAAAGGCCGTGCGCGGGCGCGGCCTGATGGTGGGAATCGAGCTCGACCGCGACTGCGGCGAGCTCAAGGACGATGCCTTGGCCGATGGCGTGATCATCAACGTCACCCGTGGCCGAACCGTTCGTCTGCTGCCGCCGCTGATCGTCAGCGACGAAGAAGTCGACCGCATTGCCGAAGTCGTGATCGGCGTAATCCGCAAGCGTTATTGCCCGTGATTCTCGAGGTCGACGACATCTGGCTCGGTTACGAAGAAGCCTGCGTCATACGCGGTCTGAGCTTCGGGCTTGACGTCGGCGAAATCGGCTGTCTTCTGGGCGCCTCGGGCTGCGGAAAAACCACGGCCCTGCGCGCGGTTGCCGGCTTCGAGCCCCTGCGCTCCGGCGAAATCCGCATCGACGATCGGGTGGCCTCGACCCCGGACTTTCGTCTGGCACCGGAAAAGCGCAGCGTCGGCATGGTGTTTCAGGATCACGCGCTGTTCCCGCATCTGAACGTGACCGGCAACGTCGGCTTCGGCCTGCGCCGGCTGTCACGGCGCGAACGCGACCACCGTATCGACGAGCTCCTCGAGCTGACCGGGCTGGAGGGTTTGTCGCATCGTTATCCACACGAACTCTCCGGCGGGCAGCAGCAGCGCGTCGCCCTGGCGCGTGCGCTGGCAACCGAGCCCGACGTGCTGCTGATGGACGAGCCTTTTTCCAATCTCGATGCCCGCCTGCGACGGCACGTCGGCGAGGAAGTTCGCAGTATTCTCAAGCAGCGCGGCACGGCAACGCTGATGGTCACCCACGACCAGCAGGAGGCTTTCGCCCTCGCCGACCGGGTGGGGCTGCTCAAGGACGGGCGCATGCTGCAGTGGGACTCGCCCTACCAGCTCTACCATGAGCCGACCAATCACTATGTCGCCGCCTTTACCGGCCGCGGCAGTTATCTGAAAGCGCGCGTGGTGGAAGACCAGACCCTGGTGCACGGGCTGGGCCGTTCACCGGCGCCCGACGACCGCCCCGATGGCGACGAGCTGGCGCTGCTGATCCGGCCCGATGACATCCGCCCGGACACCGATGGCTCCAGAGCCCGCGTGGTCGGCCGTCAGTTTCAGGGAGCACAGATCCTGTATCGCCTGGAACTGGACACCGGCGAGGAGATCGCAGCGCTGTTTCCCAGCCACGACGACTATGCAGTCGACCAGACCATCGGCGTGACGCTGGACGCCCACCATCTGGTTCTTTTCCCGACCGCTCAGACCGAACCGTTCATCAACCCTTCGCACCACAACGGGCGCTGAAAACGGGGCCGGCTTGCGGCCAATACCGCCCTATTCCCTGCCTTTCCGAGACGCAACCAGCCCGCCGAGCAGATCGCCCAGCGGCCGGGGCAGCTCCGGGCGCGCCTGGAGCGCCTGGTGTGCCAGCTCGGCCCAGGTCTCGGCCAGCAGCGTGGCGTGACCCACCTTGCGCCCCGGCCGGGATGACTTGCCGTAGTCGTGCCAGTGAAGATCCGGCAGTTTCAGCAGCCCGGATGCCGAAGGCATGCCGCCAATCCAGTTGAACATCAGCGACGGGGCGCGCAGAGCCGTGCTGCCCAGCGGCAGATCACACACCGCGCGCAGGTGATTTTCAAATTGCGAGCACACCGCGCCCTCGATGGTCCAGTGGGCCGAGTTGTGCACCCGCGGAGCAAACTCGTTGCCGATGATCCGATCGCCGGAGACGAACAGCTCCAGGGTCAGACAGCCGACGTAGTCCAGATGCTCGGCGAGAAGCCGGCCACAGGCCTCGGCACGCTCGCGCAAGCCGGCATCCACCGCGGCGGGCGCAGCGGCCAGCCGCAGCATGCCATCGGCGTGCAGCGTGCGCGAGAGCGGATAGCAGCGCAGCTCGCCTGCGGCGTTGCGCACCACGGTCATGGCGCACTCGAAATCAAAATCGACCCAGCCTTCGAGGATCAACGCATGGTCGCCCAGCTGCGCCCAGGCGGGCTCGAGATCCTCGGGCCCGTGCAGCAGATACTGCCCCTTGCCGTCATAACCCATGCGGCGGGTCTTCAGCAGCGCCGGGTAACCGATGTCATCCAGGGCGGCAAGCAGATCGGCGCGCCCGGAAACGGCGGCAAAAGGCGCCACCTCGATGCCAAGCGACTCGAACAGCTGTTTTTCATTGAGCCGATCCTGGGCGGCGGCAAAGGCATTGGCTGCCGGCCGCACCGGATGGCCGGACTCGGCCAGACCCTCGAGTACCGCCGCGGGAACATTTTCAAAGTCGCAGGTGATCCGGTCACAGCCGGACAGCTGATCCAGCCCCGCCGGATCGCTCCAGTCAGCGGTGACCAGCCGTCCCAGCTGGCCGGCACAGGCATCCGCCTTGGGATCAAGAAACACGAACTCCGCGCCCAGCGGCAGCCCCGCCTGAGCCATCATGCGTGCCAGCTGGCCGCCACCCAGAATACCAACCTTCATGAGGCGCGCGGGTCGGTCGCCGCCAGCACGGCATCGGTCTGCTCCTGCCGCCAGCTCCGATAGCGCTCGCGAATATCAGGATGCGCGGCGCCCAGCATGGAAGCTGCCAGCAGGCCGGCATTCACGGCCCCCGCCTTGCCGATGGCCAGGGTGCCCACCGGCACCCCGCCCGGCATCTGTGCAATTGAAAGCAGCGAGTCCAGCCCGTTGAGTGCGCGCGACTGAACCGGCACGCCCAGAACCGGCAGCACGGTTCGGGCCGCAACCATGCCCGGCAGATGGGCGGCGCCACCGGCCCCGGCAATGATCACCTCGATACCGCGCTCCTCGGCGGCTTGCGCGTATTCGAACATGGCTTCGGGCGTTCGGTGAGCCGACACCACCTTCACTTCGTGGGGCACACCGAGCTGTTCGAGCAGCCCGGCGGCATGCGACATCGTTTCCCAGTCGCTTTTCGAACCCATGATGATGCCGATCAGAGGCGATGCGGCCATCGCGAACCCTCCGCGTTGGATAAGGAAAACAATGAATCTTATCAGGGCCGCCGTGACGAGTAAACGCGCTTCCATGCGCACCCTCCGAAAGGATACAATCATCGGCATGGCCACCATCGATCCTCTTCTCGACATCCTCTGCTGCCCGGTCAGCCATCAGCCGCTGCGCCCGCTGGAGAAAAGCCGCCTGAAGAAACTCAACGCGCTGATTGCCGCCGGTCAGGTGCAATATGTCGACCACAGCGCAGTCGAGGACAAGGCGCGCGAAGCCCTGATCACCCGCGATGATAAAGTCATCTATCTGGTCGTCGACGGCATCCCCGTTCTGCTGCCCGACCGCGGCATCGGCAGCGCGCAGTTCACCGACCCGATCTGAGTCTCGGGCAGGCGCTGTAGAATGGCTTTTTTGACCATAGAGGAAATCCATGGGTCCGGCCACCCGCTATTTCGATCTTGAGCAGCCCTTTGAACTCTACCGCGGCGGGCGACTGCCTCACGTGCGCCTGGCCTGGGAGTCATGGGGCGAACTCGACGCCGACAAATCCAACGCCATACTGATCTGCACCGGCCTTTCGCCCGGCTCGCACGCGACCTCCTCGACCCAGGATCCGGAGCCGGGATGGTGGGAAGACATGATCGGGCCCGGTCGCTACATCGACACCGACCGCTTTTTCGTGCTCTGCATCAACTCCCTGGGCTCGTGCATGGGATCGACCGGACCGGCCAGCATCAATCCGGACACCGGCAGGCCGTGGCGGCTGGACTTTCCGGAGCTTGCCATCGAAGACATCGCGCGGGCTGCGCGCCTGGTGGTCCGGCATCTGGGCATCGAGACCCTGCACGCGATCATCGGCCCATCGATGGGCGGGCTCACGGCGCTGGCCTGGCTCAAGCAGTTTCCGCAGAGCGCGCGCAAGCTCGGCCTGATTTCAACCGCCTGCTCGGCGACGCCCATGGCCATTGCCATTCGTTCGCTGCAGCGAGAAGCGATTGTCACCGACCGCAACTTTCGCGACGGGCTTTATACCGAAGACGACTGGCCCGAGGTCGGCATGCGCCTGGCGCGCAAGCTGGGCATGATTTCCTACCGCTCGGCAACCGAGTGGCGGCAGCGTTTCGGCCGTCAGAGCCAGGACTATTTCCCGCCGACGCTGTTTGGCATGCGCTTTGCCGTTGAATCCTATCTCGAGACCCATGCGCGCAAGTTCGTCGGCCAGTTCGATCCTTGCAGCTATCTGTACTTGTCGCGCGCGATGGACACCTTCGATTTCTGCGACAGTGACGACACGCTCAAGCGCATGTTTGACCGCTGCTTTGCCGGTGAAGCCCTGGTGCTCGGGGTCAAGACTGATATCCTCTTTCCGTTGTTTCAGCAAAAGGACCTGGCCTCGGCCCTGGAAGCCAGCGGCAACGATGTGACCTTCCAGGCGCTACCCTCGATACAGGGCCACGATGCGTTTCTGGCCGACGTGCCCACGTTTGGCGAACCGATAAGGAAGTGGTTGCAATGAGTCTAGACTTTCCCGGCAAGTCGCGGATGATCGACCGGATTCACCGTGCGGTATCAGCCGACTGCGCCGAAGACATCACCGAAAACCTTCGCCAGTGCCTGTGTGAGCTGGTGGCCGACGAGGACATCCAGCTGCCCGACTGCGTATACGAATACAGCAACGAGCACTACCGCCGCCGGCTGCTGCACCAGGACAAGGCGCTGGGCTACACCGTGCTGGCCATGACCTGGGGCCCGGGTCAGGGCACGCCGCTGCATGATCACGCCGGCATGTGGTGCGTCGAGGCTGTCTGGCACGGCGAAATCGAGGTGGTCCAGTACGAGCTGGTCGAACGCGGCAGCAATCAGTTCCGGTTCGAACCGCGCACCACCATGCGAACCGGAGTCGGAAGCGCCGGCAGCCTGATCCCACCGCACGAACACCACACCATCGCCAACCCCAGCCCCGATCAGCCGGCGGTCACCATCCACATCTATTCCGGCGTGATGGACGAATGCTGTGTCTTCAAGCCCGTCGAGGACGACTGGTACCAACCGCAGCCAACCAGCCTGAGCCTGGATTCGGACTAGACAAACACGCGTCCGAGGCAGACAATATGCGTCCCCGAGCCGGGGTGGCGGAACTGGTAGACGCGACGGATTCAAAATCCGTTTGCCGAAAGGCAGTGAGGGTTCGATTCCCTCCCTCGGCACCAGATATCACCTGTAAGCAAAAAGGCCGTCGCGGTCAATGCCGCGACGGCCTTTTTGCTACCGCTTTGTCGCCGGCTCAAAGATCGCGCGCGATCCGGAAGCCAACGCGCATGTCGGTGCTGTCGCTGGTGCTGGAAATGCGAAATGCCGAACGCGACATGGCGGGCGTGCTCGACCAGGAGCCGCCGCGGATGACACGACGGTTGCAGCCGGGGTTGACCCATGCCGAGCCATCTTCCGGGGCGCGCACGTAGCTGTCGTGCCAGCAGTCCTCGACCCACTCCATGACGTTGCCGCCCATGTCGTAGAGGCCGAATGGGTTACTGGCCAGGCTACCCACTGGGGCCGGCCCCCAGTAGCCGTCGGTATAGCGACGAAAAGCAACGTTCCAGCGGGCCCCTGAAGGCGACACGTCACGGTCGCCGGTCACGTTCTCGACCTCGTTTTCATCGGGTGCGCCGTTGCCCCACCAGTAGGGCGTGAGCGTGCCGCCGCGCAGGGCGTACTCGAACTCCGCTTCGGTGGGCAGTCGATAGTTGCGTTCAGTCTGCTCTGAAAGCCAATCGACATAAGCGTTGGCATCTCGCCAGGAGACATGCAGAACAGGCAGATCATCGTCGGCCCTGCGGCCGGAAAAGTCCGCCCGCCAGTCGGTGCCGTTGCGATCGACCATGCGCCCGCTGTCCAGATCATAGACGCGCGACGACCTTTCGATCTCGGCGTCGGTGCGATAGCCGGTCGAGCGCACGAAATCGGCGAACTGGCCCACGGTGACTTCGGTGCGCGCCATCGCGAAGCCGCGCTCGAAAGTCACCCGATGTTGCGGCCCCTCGTTGCTCAGACGCTCATCTTCACTTTCCGGCGAGCCCATCATGAAACTGCCGGCCGGCATGACGACCATCTGCGGGCCGGGTCGCGCCAGCGCTGCAATCCGATCTGAAAACACCTGGCCCGGCTCGAAACTGCCGTAGGTGCGGGCGTCAGCCAGCGAGGCTTGCAGTGCTTCGACGCTGGCACGATCCTCGCCCAGAGAAACGAGTTCCGTTATCGCATCGTCAGCTTCGTCGTAGCGGCCTTCGTCGATATGCTCCCGCGCCTGGACATAAAGATCTTCTATATGGCCCTGCCGGAAGTCGCTGATGGCTTGCCGAGCCTCGGCCACCACCTCCGGTGCCTCGTGGATTGTCTCGGCTTCGGTCAAGCGTGCGCCGGCGCCTTCGAAATCAAGCTCCTCGCGGGCCAGATAAAGCGCTTCGTCGACCACCGCCTGATGCACGTCGGCCAGGCCGGCCACGGCGGCCTGGTTGCCGGGATCGAGCTCCAGAACCTGGGCGAACAGGTCAGCCGCGTTACCGTCGGCCGGCTCGGTCAGTCGGCCGGCCTGCAGGGCCGCATCGGCCTGTTCGACCAGCGCGCTGACGCTGCTGCGGCGCTGGAGCTCAGCCTGAACCTCATTGATGATGCCCCGTTCGGGCTGCACCTCGGCCATGACGCCGGCCAGTTGCCGCGCACGCGCCATATTGCCCTGGGCCAATGCCTGCTCGATGTCGCGCTCGACCTCATCGAGCAGCGCCGTGAGCGCGCGTTCCACTTCCGGGTCGTTGGGAGCAAAGGCCTGTGCACGCAGCAACTCCTGCAGCTGCTGGTCCTGTTGCGGGTTGGGCAGGCTGACATCCGGAACGTTTTCCGCGGCGCGGTTCGGAATATCGAGATTCTCGAAGTCGATATCGAACTCGTCCGACCCGGCTCCGACCACATCTCCCAGCCGGCGAACCCGGCGTTGCTCTTGCGCCTCCTCGGCCTGCGCCTCGGATTCGGCCCCCTCGGCCGTCTCGGGTTCGTCCTGACCCCTGGCGGGCCACGCGACGAACAGAAAGACGACGCTAGTTGCGAGCAGCAGATATCTCATCTAGATCACAGCTCCTGTTGCCGGTAAAACGAAGGATTGATGCTTTGCAATTGTGACACCCCCGACCCGCACGTGAGCGCGGGCAGACTGATCGAATATGTGAAAATAGCGTATCCGGACGCTTGCGACAACCTTCATCGACCACGGAAGAGCCCTTTTCATGCATCCAGAGCTGCCCCAACACGCCGCAACACAACAACAACGAGACCGCGCCATCGAGGCGGTCGAGCACGCACTCTGGCTGGACGAGCCAGAGCCGGTCGAGGCGGTCGAGACGCAGTGCCGCGCTGCCGATACGGTCGGCCTGGACACCGAATTCGTTCGCGAGCGTACATTCTACGCCCGCCCGGGCATGGTACAGCTCAGCGACGGCATGCGGATCTGGCTGCTCGATGCCGTCGCCCTGCCGCGCTCCGAGGCCCTGGGCCGTCTGCTCGCTGACCGCAGCACGGTCAAGGTGCTGCACAGCGTGGGCGAGGATCTGGAGGTGCTGCGCGACGTTGGCGGCTGCCTTCCCGACCCGCTGTTCGATACCCAGACGGCAGCGGCCCTGCTGGGCCTGCCGCTGCAGGTGCGCTACGAACACCTGGTTGCGCAGCTGCTGGGCGTTGAGCTGAGCGGCGGCAAGGCGCGCAACGACTGGTGCAAACGGCCGTTATCGAAGGAGCTGTTGCGCTACGCCGCGGAAGACGTCATCTGGTTGCCGGCGGTAAAGGCCGATCTCGAGGCGCGGCTGCAGGCTGCCGGCCGCATGGAATGGCATCGCGAAGACTGCCAGCGGCTGCTGCAGAAAGCGGCTTCGGGCGACAGTGTGCCGCCGCTGAGCCGGGTCAAGGGGGCCGGCCGACTGGATACTCCGGACCTGGCGCGCCTGGATGCGCTGGCGCGCTGGCGGGATGTCATGGCGCGCCGGAAAGACCTGCCCAGACGCTTCGTGCTGGGCGATGAAACCCTGATCGAACTCGCCCGTACCGGGGAGCGCTCGCTGCGCGAGCATCTCGGCCGGGCGCTGCCGGGCAAGCATCGCAAGCGCTATGCCGACGCCCTCGAGCAGGTGCTCGACGAGGTTGACACCGCGCACTTTCAGCGCCCCGACTGGATCGACCCGCTCGACCCCGGGCAGCGCAGTCAGCTCAAAGCCCTGCAGGAGTGCGTGCGCAACGTGGCTGCGGAACTGGGCATCGAGCCGGCGGTGATTGCCAGCAAACGCGAGCTGACCCGGCTGGTGCGCGGCGAGCGGCCGGAATGGCTCGACGGCTGGCGCGGGCAGGTGCTGGGCGGGCGCCTTGACTCGGCTTCTGTTAATATTTTTCCCCGCTGACTTTCCAGCGCGCCCCGATAGCTCAGCAGGATAGAGCGGTCGCCTCCTAAGCGACAGGTCGCAGGTTCGAATCCTGCTCGGGGCACCAAATACTAGAGTGGGCACAAGCACCCACCGGCAGTGCCCGTTCTTTACGGTGCCGCAATTCGAACCGGCGACCCACGACAATCAGGTTCGCATTGCGCACAGCGCAATCGCTGGAGCGAAGCGACAGCCCGAAGGGCAAGCGACCGCAGGCCGCGAAGCACCCCTGCTCGGGGCACCATTCCGCCTTGCCGGCCCGGCCGCGTCAGCTCGGTGCTGTTTCTCCGCGCTGGTGGCCAAAGCGCTTCTCGAGGATGGAATAGGCCGCCGGCACCACCACCAGGGTCAGCAACGTGGAGCTGAGCATGCCGCCGATCACGGCAATTGCCAGCGGACCGTTGGTGTCCGCGCCTGCACCAAAGCCCAACGCCGGCGGCAGCAGCGCCAGGATGACGGTAAACGAAGTCATCAACACAGGGCGCAGCCGCACGGGACAGGCCTCGCGCAAAGCCTCGTCGATACTGTCGCCACGCTCGCGATACTGGTTGGTCAAGTCCACCAGCAGAATCGAGTTCTTGGCCACCAGTCCGACCAGAAGCACCATGCCGATCATCGAGAAGATGTTGAGTGAGTGGCCGGTCAGCCACAGCAGCAGAATGCCGCCGATGACCGCCAGCGGCTGCGCGGTCATGACGATGAAAGGCTGAAGGAAGGAGTTGAACTGGCTGGCCAGCACGATGAAGACCAGCACCACCGCCAGGCCGAAGGCGAACAGCACGTAGCCGACCGTCTGCTGGAACTCACGCGCCTCGGCCTTGTATTCCACCCGGTAACCGAGCGGCAGCAGCTCGGCTGCGACCCGATCGATGGTATCGACGGCCTGACCCAGGGGCATGTCCGGATTGCCGTAGAAATCGGCCGAGTAGTTGAGGTTGAAACGGGTGATGACCGCCGGGCCGACGGTCTGATCGATGCTTGCCAGCGAGTCGAAGCGCACCAGCTCGCCGTCGCGCGTGCGCAGGTAGATCTTGCCCAGATCCGACGGGCGAGTCATTTCGCCCTGAGCGCTCTTGACGCGGATATCGTAGCGCTCACCGTCGCCGGGCTGGTCGTTGTAGCGGGCAATATCAACGCCGCCGACGAGCATGTTGACGGCAAAGGCCACGTCCGAGGAGCTCAGGCCGGCTTCAGCGGTGCGCACGCGGTCGACGTTGACATCGAGCTGCGGCAGATCGAGCTGCAGGTCAAGATCGAGGCGCCCCATCCCGTCAATGTCTTCCAGGCGGCTGCGCATTCGGTCAGCCAGGCTGGCCACCTGTTCCAGATCCGGTCCGTTGATGACGAACTGCAGCGGATCGCCACGCTGGCCGCCAACGATTGACGGCGGCGAGGCAAAGGCGGTAACGCCCGGCGTCTCGGCCAGCTCGGCCCGGATGGTGTCGAGAAAGACCTGTTGCGTGACGTCGCGTTGATCGCGGTCGACCATGCGCACGAAAGCAATGCCACGATTGACCTCACCGGCCTGGCCGAGGCCGACGGCGGTAAAGTAGGTCCTGATCTCCTCGTGCGAGCCCAGCACCTGCTCGATGCGGTCGAGGTAATTTGCGGTCATGTCGATGCCGGTACCCAGCGGCGCGCGGAAGGAGACGACAAAGCGGCCTTCATCTTCTTCGGGGACGAACTCCTTGTCGATATCGAACAGGAAGAAGCCCGAGCTGAGCACCACGAGCAAAGACAGCAGCAGTACGCCCCAGCGGTGATCCAGGGTCCAGTCAAGGGCGCGGCGGTAGCCATTGTCCATGCCGGTAAAGAAACGGTCGAAGGTGTGATAGATGCGCCCGCGCTGCTGGTCTTTCTGGCGCACACGTAGAAAGCGCGAGCTGAGCATGGGCGTGAGCGTCAGCGACACCACCGCAGAGGCCAGCACACCGACGGTCACGGTGACCGCAAATGACTCGAAGAAGCGGCCGATGATGCCGCCGAGAAAGATGACCGAGGCAAAGATCGATACCAGCGTCAGAGTGGTGGCGATAATGGCAAAGAACACCTGGTTGCTGCCGCCAATGGCCGCCTCGATGGGGTCGGGCGTTACTTCTTCACGGAAGCGGTAGATATTTTCCAGCACCACGATGGCGTCATCGACGACGACGCCGATCAGCAACAGCAGCCCCAGCAGCGTCATGGTGTTGAAGGTATAGCCGAGCATGTAGATCACGGCCACTGCTGCCAGCAGCGAAACCGGAATGGCCAGCGCAATGATCAGCGTGCCGCGCCAGGTGCGCAGAAAGAACAGCACCACCAGGGCCGCCAGCAGGGTGCCTTCGATCAGATGCTCTTCCAGCGCCGCGACGATCTCCTCGATCATCTCCGAGTCATCGGAGGCAATGTCGATGCTCATCCCCTTGGGCAGCTGCGGAATGATTTCTTCGTTGAGGCGGCGTTTGACCTCCTCGACAATGGCCACCGTATTGGTACCGGCAATCTTGACGATGCCCAGGCCCACGGTCGGCTCGCCCATGAAACGGGCGATGGCGCGGTTGTCGGCCAGCCCGTCGACGACCTCGGCGAAATCGCCGATGCGCACCGGCGCGCCGTCGACATGGCGCACCACCATTTCCGAAAGCGCCTCGGGGGAGTGATATTCGAGATCGAGCTTGACCAGCGATTCGGTCGCGCCAGAGACCAGAAAACCACCGGGGTACTGCACGTGCTCGGTGGCGAAAGCCTGGCGAATGTCGCCGGCGGTGACCCCGAGCGCGGCCATGCGATCGAGATCGACCTCGACACGGATGGTGCGCTCCCGACGACCACCGATCTGCACCTTGCCGACGCCGTCGATGGTTTCCAGGCGCTTGCGAATGGTGTTGTTCGCGTACTGGTTGAGCTGCTGCAGGGTGCGATCGCCCTGCAAAGAAACCCACAGTACGGCGCTGGCGCCGGCCTCGATCTTGGCCACTACCGGCGGGTCGGCATCGTCGGGCAGCTGGCGCAGAATCTGGTTGACCTTGGCCTGCACCTCGTTGAAAGCGACGTCGATGTCCTTGTCGAGCTTGAAGGTGACGACCACGTTCGATACGCCCGGCGAAGAGCTCGACTGGATGTAGTCGATGCCCGGCGTGCTGTTGACCGAACTTTCGATGATGTTGGTGATGCTGGCATCGACGATTTCGGGGCTTGCCCCGGGCAGCACCGTGGTGATCGACACGATGGGAAACTCGATCTCGGGGAAGCGATCCACGCCGATCGAGCGAAACCCGATCAGGCCGAACAGCACCATCACCACCGATATCATCCAGGCCAGCACATGCCGGCGAATGGATAACTCCGGCAGGGTCATCGTTCCTCTCCCTGCGTCTTGATATCGAGCAGCGCGCCGTCGCTCAGGAAGCCGGCGCCGTCAACCACCACCTGCTCACCGGCTTCAACGCCGTCGGCGATTTCAATCCAGCCGTCACCGCGCAGGCCGGCCTCGACCTGGCGCTCCCGGGCGCGCTTGCCATCAACGACATACACCACCTCGCCGTCGGGACGGCGCACCAGGCTGGTGGGCGGAACCACCAGGCCCTCATGCCGATCGAGCACGATGTGCGCAGTCACCGAGCCGCCCGGCCGCCAGCCGCGCGGGTTGTCGAGTTCGACAATCAGGTCGATGGCACGCGAACCTTCGCCCACGCTCGGGCGCAGCTCGCTGACCTCGGCTTCGAGCTGTTTCTCTGGCCTGGCGGGTACGCTCAGGCGCACTCGCTGACCCACCGCAATGCGGTCCTGCAGGTGTTCAGGCAGAGGCAGGAAGGCGCGCAGCGCTTCAGTGGCAACCAGCTCGTAGACGCGCGTCCCCGGGCTGACGTAGTCACCGACGCTGACCAGCCGCGCCTGCACGATCCCGCTGACCGGGCTGACGATGCGTGTCTGCTCGAGGTTGTATTCGGCGTCTTCCAGGCGCGCCTGCGCCGCCTCGAGCTGCGCCTTGATCGATTCAAGCTGGGTCACCGCCTCGTCCAGGCGGTCTTCGGCCACCGACTGCTGGGCGGCCAGACGCTCGAGGCGTTGCACCTGACGCTGTTGATTGGCCCGCAGGGCCTCCAGCCGGGCGAGCTCGGCACGCGCGGAGCTGACCGCGATGCGTTGCACGTCGGGAGCAATTTCGGCGAGCGCATCGCCGCTTTCCACTGCGTCGCCGACGTCGGCGTGGATGCGCGCGATGCGCCCGGCCGTTTCCGCCGAAATCGCCGGCGTGGTGGTGGCACGCAGTCGACCCACAGCAAGCTCGGTGCGCTCGACCGTTTGCGACTCGACTGCGGTAACGGTAACGGCCGTGGCGCGCTCCTCGGGGCCTGAGCCTTCTTCTTCACCGCAGGCGCTCAGCAACAGCGCCGCCACGCTCAGCAGCAGGACTTTCTTGTTCATTGTTCGGCTCCGTTCGCGGCCTCGGAAACAAGGCCATTGTAGAGAATATCGGTGAATGAATCGGCAAACTCATCGGGATTTCCGGCCAGCTGCAGCCCGGGCATGTCGACCAGTTCACCGGCATGCTGAAACAGGAACACATTGCTGGCAAACAGCATCAGAGCGCTCACCCGGCAGTCGGCCGTCGACCGGATGCTGCCCGCGGCCTGCGCCGACTCCAGGTAGCGCACCAGGCGACTGAAATTGATTGCAAGCAGTTCGCGAATCAGGGGGCGCTTGTGCTCCAGGGCCGGGTCATGAAGCTCACGCAGGATCAGCCGGACGACCTGCCGATGGGCCGCCATGTGCCGCAGATGCTCACGCTGAAAGCGCTTCAGTGCGCCGGGCAGATCGTCCGCCTGCGACAGTGCATGATCGAGATGCTGACCAAAACCCTCGATGGCATTCCGGATCACGGCCAGATAAAGGGCTTCCTTGGAGGGAAAGTGGTGAAACACCGTCGACTTGCTCATGCCGGCCCGTCGCGCGATGGCAGCAATCGAAGCGGCGGCATAACCTCGTTGCGAGAAGATGGCCGCGGCCGCCTCCAGCAGGCGCTGCAGCCCGTTCGGCGGAGCCTCGTTTACAGGGGATTTCACGTGCATGCGGCGATCACGGATCAGCTGACCCGACCGACCGGTCGGTTGGTGTCATTCTAACACTGCCGTCGTTACAATTGACGTTCCATTGCAAACAACACAAGGAAGTCGGAAACATGGGCATGCTCGAAGGCAAGAAAGCCTTGATTGTCGGGGTTGCCAGCCCGCGCTCGATTGCCTGGGGAATCGCCGAGGCGATGCACCGGGAAGGCGCGGAACTGGCCTTTACCTATCAGAACGAAAAGCTGCAGTCACGCGTCCAGAAGATTGCCGACCAGACCGGGTCGAAGCTGACCATGCCGCTAGATGTCGCCAGCGACGAACAGATTCAGGCGGTCTTCGAGACCATCGAAAAGGAATGGGGAGCGCTGGACATCATCGTTCATGCCGTTGGTTACGCACCGCGTGAGCAGCTCGAAGGCGAGTTTGCCGACGTCATCGACCGCGAAGGCTTCCATGTCGCTCACGACATCTCCAGCTACAGCTTCGCCGCCCTGGCGCGCGCCGGAAAGCACTTGATGAAAGGCCGCAACGCCGCGCTCCTGACGCTGAGCTATCTCGGCGCGGTGCGCGCCATGCCCAGCTACAACGTGATGGGTCTGGCCAAGGCCTCGCTGGAAGCGTCGGTTCGGTATCTGGCCCACGGTCTGGGTGCAGACGGCATCCGCGTCAACGGCATATCGGCCGGGCCGATCAAGACGCTTGCGGCCTCGGGGGTGTCCCAGCTGCGTTCAATGCTGGATCATGTCGGTGAAACCTCGCCGATCCGCCGCAACATCACCAAGGAAGACGTCGGCAACGCCGCGGCCTTCCTCTGCTCCGATCTGGCTGCCGGGATCACCGGCGAAATCACCTACGTCGACGGCGGCTACAACACCGTCGGCATGGCCGGCCTGAAGTAACCAGAAAGCAAGAAGCCGGGCAAGCCCGGCTTCTTCACACTTCACACTTCACACTTCACACTTATCACAGCCTTTCCTCGACCACGCTGACGGTAGTCTGCTCGCGCAGCTGAGCGATCAGGCCCTCGATCGCTTCCTGGGCGCGGCTGCTGCGAATCTGGCGACGAATCATTTCGCGCTCGGAATCGCTCGCCTCGGTCGGGTCCCCGGGGCGTACCTGTTCGAGACGAACCAGCGCATAACCACCCTGACGCGGCAGCACGTGAAGCGTGGGATCGTCTCCGGGTGCCGGCAGCCTGAACACTTCCTGGATGAACGACGGCCCCTGCTGGAAGTCGGTTCGGCCCAGCGACTCGAGGGTTTCCAGCTCCAGCTCTTCGGCTTGCGCCACCGACTCCAGGCTTTCTCCGCCGGCCACCCGCTCGCGCAGGGACTGTGCACGCTCGCGGGCCATCTCGCCGCTGCGCTGAGTGATCAGACGCTGACGAATCTGCTCAGATACTTCCTCGAGCGGCTTGGGCTCGGCCGGCTCGTGCTCGACCACCTTGATGGCCACCATGTGATTGCGCTCGATCTCGATCGGATCGGAGACCGCATGGTCACGCAACACCAGGTCGGAGAATGCCGCGTCGACAACGCGCTCGTCAGAAGCGATCCCGGAATCGGTACCGGCTCGGGTCAACCAGTCGGTCTGCCTGATCTCCAGACCCAGCTCCTCGGCCAGCGGCTCGAGGCTGCTGTCGTCGGCGTAAACGAGGTCAATCATGCGCTCGGACATGTCGATGTAGAGCTCCTCGCGCTGGCGCTGCAGATGGTCACTCAGAATCTCCGTCCGCGCCTGCTCAAAGCTCATTCCCTCGGGCGGGCGAATGCCATCGAGCCGGATCAGATGCCAGCCGAATTGCGTCTTGACCGGGTCGGAGACTGCACCGGGTTCCGCCAGCGCATACAACGCGTCTTCGAACGGCTGGACCATGTCTTCGGGTTCGATCCAGCCCAGGTCGCCGCCCTGCCCCGAGGATGCCGGGTCGTCGGAGTATTCGGCTGCCAGCTCGGCAAAGGAGTCACCGCTTTCCAGGCGCTCCCGGAGATCTTCGGCCAGCGCCCGGGCCGATTCAGCATCGCCAGCGCTGTCTTCGGTAATCAGGATGTGTGAGGCCTGTCGCGCCTCGGGCGTGAGATAGCGCGCACTGGCGGCCTCATAGCGCTGCCGCAACTCTTCTTCGCTGAGCGTTGCCTCGTCGAGCAGCTCGTCAGGCTGCAGCTCGACATAGGCCAGACGCACGCGTTCCTCGTTGGTAAAGCGGTCAAGGTTGTCCTGGTAATAGGACTCGATATCCGCCGGCGTGATCTCGACCTCATCGGTGAATGGCGCCGAGCTGATATCCACCAGGCTGACCTGCCGGCGCTGGCGCTGCAGGCCGATCATGCGATCCACCTCGGTTTCAGTCACCACCGAAGACTCGGCAATTGCCTCGGCAACCAGCCGCGTCTGGATATCCTGGCGCACCCCCTGCTGAAAGCCCCTGGGCGTCTCGCCCGCAGCGCGCAGAGCCTGCTGATAGACGTCGGGATTGAACTGGCCCTCGATCTGGAAGGCGGGCACGTCACGAATCATTTCAGCGATGGTCCGCTCACTGACCCGCAGCCCCAGCTTTTCGGCGTGCTGGCGCAGCAGCAGCTGATCAATCAGGCTTTCAAGGTGTTCCCGGCGGACCGCCGGCTGATTGGTTTCAAGATCGCTGTAGCGATCACCCAGCTGGTCGCGCAGTCGCGCCCGATAACGGGCGAAGCTGGTCTGAAAGTCGGCAGAGGAAATCTCGTCGTCGCCGACCACGGCCACCGCGTCCTGCGGGACGGCACGCATGTAGCTGTCCAAGCCGAAGAAAAGAAACGGAACGGCCAGCAGGCCGAGCACGAAGATAGCGACGATCCCGGTTACGCGATCACGAATGGCCTGAAGCATGATCCTTGGATGACCCCGGTTGTATTTTCAGTTGTCAGAAATAAACAGGGCGCCCCGATGGGCGCCCTGCAGATTAGTGGCGGAGTGGACGGGACTCGAACCCGCGACCCCCGGCGTGACAGGCCGGTATTCTAACCAACTGAACTACCACTCCTAATCCTGGTGGGTGCTGGAGGGCTCGAACCTCCGACCCTCGCCTTGTAAGGGCGATGCTCTCCCAGCTGAGCTAAGCACCCCGGGCTTCAGCCCACTATCTTATCGCGTCTTTGAAACCTTTGCCAGCCTTGAATGCAGGAGTTTTCGATGCCTTGATCTGAATCGTCTCTCCGGTAGCCGGGTTACGGCCGGCACGCGCCGCCCGCTCTCTGACCGAAAACGTGCCAAATCCTACCAGAGACACGGTGTCCCCACCTTTGAGCGCTTCGGTAATGGACTCCAGGGTCGAGTCCAGGGCACGCTGCGCGTCGGCCTTTGACAGACCTGCGCGCTCGGAGATATTTGCAATCAATTCGGTTTTGTTCATATGAGTGTCACTCCAGACCTTATCAAGTTCATTATGCGGATGGCAACGGCCAGGCCCTTCGCTGCAATCGTGAAAGCGCTCCCTCCAGGGCAGCAACCAGCCGTCTGTTGGCCAGTGATGGTATATCAGCCCATCCCTGTCATCAATAGCGAAACCCGGAAAAATGCCCAAAAAGCCCCGCTCAGGGGGCTTTTGTCACGATTCACCCGCCCGCAAGACGATTTGCCGTGCGGGCCGGTGAACATCAGCGTCGAATATCAATGTGCGCGCACGCCTTGATTTGCTCGCCGCTTGCTCGACGCACCTTCACCCTCGCCTGCCTGATCGGCCGGCGGCAGCCCGACCAGGGCCAGCTCGAGCACTTCGTCGATCCACTGAACCGGCCGAATCTCGAGGCCTTTCTTGATGCGCTCGGGGATCTCGTCGAGGTCTTTCTTGTTCTCTTCGGGGATGAGCACCAGGCTGACACCGCCGCGTCGCGCGGCCAGGAGCTTTTCCTTGAGCCCGCCGATGGGCAGCACCTTGCCCCTCAGCGTGATCTCGCCGGTCATGGCGACGTCAGCACGCACCGGAACGCCGGCCAGCACCGAGACCAGGGCGGTCACCATGCCGATACCGGCACTTGGACCATCCTTCGGCGTGGCCCCTTCGGGCACGTGAATATGCAGGTCCCGATTCTGATGAAAGTCTTCGGGAATGCCCAGGGCGGATGCGCGCGAGCGCACCACCGAAAGCGCTGCCTGAACCGACTCCTTCATTACCTCGCCGAGCTGACCGGTATGCGTGAGCTTGCCCTTCCCGGGAACGGCAGCGGCTTCGATCTGCAACAGCTCCCCGCCGACTTCGGTCCACGCCAGGCCGGTAACCTGCCCGACTTCGTTGTGCTCTTCGGCACGACCATAACGATGCCTGCGCACGCCCAGATACTTGCTCAGGTTCTGGACGGTGACGTGACGCTTGTCGAGCGCAGCGTCAAGGCTGAGCTCCTTGACCACCTTGCGACAGACCTTGGCGATCTCGCGCTCGAGATTGCGCACCCCGGCCTCGCGGGTGTAATGGCGGATCATGTCGATGATCGCGCCCTCGCTGATCTGCAGCTCCGCTTCCTCGAGGCCATGCTCGCGCAGCTGCTTGGGCAGCAGATAGCGCGTGGCGATATTGAGCTTTTCGTCTTCGGTATAGCCCGGAATGCGGATGATTTCCATGCGGTCCAGCAGGGGCGCCGGAATGTTGAGCGAGTTGGCCGTCGCCACGAACATCACTTCAGACAAGTCGAAATCGACTTCGAGATAGTGATCCGAGAAGGTATCGTTCTGCTCCGGGTCAAGCACCTCCAGCAGGGCCGAGGACGGGTCGCCGCGGAAATCCATCGACATCTTGTCAAGCTCATCCAGCATGAACAGCGGGTTGCGCTTGCCGACCTTGCTCAGGCTTTGCAGCACGCGTCCGGGAAGAGAACCGATATAGGTTCGACGATGCCCGCGAATTTCTGCCTCGTCGCGCACACCACCCAGACTCATGCGGATGAACTCGCGCCCGGTGGCGCGGGCAATCGATCGCCCCAGCGAGGTCTTGCCCACGCCTGGCGGGCCCACCAGGCACAGAATCGGACCCTTGAGCTTCTTGACGCGCTTCTGCACCGCCAGGTATTCCAGAATGCGCTCCTTGACGCGCTCGAGACCGTAGTGGTCAGCTTCCAGAATATCGGAGGCGGCCTTGATGTCGTGGCTGATACGGCTGCGCTTTTTCCACGGCAGCAGCAACATCCAGTCCAGGTAGTTGCGAACCACCGTCGCCTCGGCCGACATCGGCGACATCATCTTGAGCTTGTTGAATTCGCTGCGAGCCTTCTCCAGTGCCTCTTTCGGCATGCCGGCCTTTTCGATCTTCGCTTCCAGATCACCCAGATCGTGGCCGGATTCATCGAGGTCACCCAGCTCCTTCTGGATGGCCTTCATCTGCTCGTTGAGATAGTACTCGCGCTGGCTCTTCTCCATCTGGTTCTTGACCCGGCCGCGAATGCGCTTTTCGAGCTTGAGCACATCGATCTCGCCCTCGATGAGCCCCATCAGAAACTCCATGCGATCAGCGACCGGCGCCAGCTCCAGAACGCGCTGCTTGTCTTCGATACGTACAGCCAGATGCGCGGCTATGGTGTCAGCCAGGCGGCTGGGATCTTCAATGCCTGACAGCGTGGTCATGAGCTCCGGTGGCACTTTGCGGCTGAGCTTGACGTACTGTTCGAACAGGCTCGTCAGGCTGCGCGTGGTCACGTCGAGGATACGCAGATCCTCCGACTCCTCGCTTGCCAGCTCGGTATAGCGCGCGGCGAGATATTCACCGTCGTTGTCGAGCTCATCGATGTGCACGCGCTGTCCGCCTTCGACCAGCACCTTGGTGGTGCCATCGGGCAAGCGCAGCATCTGCAGCACGGTCGCCATTGTGCCGCAGTCAAACAGCTCGTCGGGCCCAGGCTCTTCAACCTCGGGATTTTTCTGGGTGACGAGCAGAATCTGTTTGTCGACATTCATCGACTCTTCAAGCGCGCGCACCGAACGGTCGCGGCCCACAAACAGCGGGATGACCATATGCGGATAAACCACCACATCGCGCAGGCTCAAGACCGGCACGGGCTGGCGGGGCGGATTGGTTTTGCTGACGTCGTAGTCGGCCATTACTCTCTCTGCAGCGCTCTGCGGACCCAACGGCCCGTCAGGCTTGATGTGAACTGACACCAGATATTGGCGCCCGACCGGCTCGATTCAAGCCGGCGGATGACAATGAAGGACTGACAGCTGACGGAAATCGCTCAGGATTCCGCGCCGGCGCGTTGAGGCGGGTTCTCGTAGATGAGATAGGGCTCGGATTCACCGTTGATCACGGCTTCGTCGATAACGACCTTGGTCACATTTTCGGTCGACGGCAAGTCGTACATCACATCCAGCAGCACGTTTTCGATGATGGTGCGCAACCCGCGAGCACCGGTCTTGCGCGCCATGGCCTTGCGGGCAATGGCGTGCAAGGCGTCGTCGCGAATCTCGAGCTCGCAGTTGTCCATCTCGAACAGCTTGTAGAACTGCTTGACCACGGCGTTCTTCGGTTCGGTCAGAATGCGGACCAGCGCTTCGGCATCAAGCTCGGTAAGCGTGGCGACCACGGGCAAGCGACCGACAAACTCGGGAATCAGACCGTACTGGATCAGATCCTCGGGCTCGACTCCAGCGAGAATTTCGGAAACGTCTTCAGCCTCGGGGTTGCGCACCTCGGCGTGAAAACCGATGCCGGCCGACTGCGAACGCTCCTGAATCACCTTGTCGAGACCGGCAAAGGCACCGCCGACGATGAACAGGATATTGCGTGTGTCGACCTGCAGGAACTCCTGCTGGGGATGCTTGCGGCCGCCCTGCGGCGGCACCGAGGCCATCGTGCCTTCGATGAGCTTCAGCAGCGCCTGCTGCACGCCCTCTCCGGAAACATCGCGGGTAATCGACGGGTTCTCGGCCTTCTTGGAGATCTTGTCGATTTCATCGATATAGACAATGCCCTGCTGCGCCTTGTCGACATCATAGTCGCACTTCTGCAACAGCTTCTGGATGATGTTTTCGACGTCTTCACCCACGTAGCCGGCCTCGGTCAGCGTCGTCGCGTCGGCAATGGTGAAGGGTACATTGAGCATGCGCGCCAGCGTCTCCGCCAGCAAGGTCTTGCCCGAGCCGGTCGGGCCAATCAGCAGGATGTTCGACTTCGACAGCTCGACATCATCGCGATGCCGCGAGGACTCAAGCCGCTTGTAGTGGTTGTAGACGGCTACTGAAAGCACTTTCTTGGCCGACTGCTGGCCAATCACATAGCTATCGAGAAAATCATGAATCTTGTGCGGTGTGGGCAGGCTCTCCGGCTCGGTCTCGCTGGCCCCCTCGAGCTCCTCGCGGATGATGTCGTTGCACAGCTCGACGCACTCATCGCAAATATAGACGCTGGGGCCGGCAATCAGCTTGCGCACCTCGTGCTGGCTCTTGCCGCAGAAGGAGCAGTACAGAATCTTGCCGTCGCTGGAGGATTCGCTCATGACCCGTAATTCTTCCCGATTCGTCCGTGGTTCTTCCCGACTCTAATGAATGGTAACCGAAAACACCCGCGGTTATTGTGACTGGCGGTCGCTCATGACTTCGTCAACCAGCCCGTAGTCGCTGGCCTCGCCGGCAGACATGAACTTGTCGCGGTCGGTGTCACGCTCGATCGTTGCCAGGTCCTGCCCGGTATGGCTGACCAGAATCTCATTGAGCGTATTCTTCATCTTCAGGATCTCACGGGCGTGAATATCGATATCCGACGCCTGACCCTGGTAGCCGCCCAGGGGCTGGTGGATCATCATCCGCGAGTGCGGCAGCGCAAAGCGCTTGCCCTTGGCGCCGGCGGCCAGCAGCAGCGCGCCCATGCTGGCGGCCTGGCCCACGCACATGGTGGCGACGTCGGGCTTGACGAACTGCATGGTGTCATAAATCGCCAGGCCCGCGGTCACCGCCCCCCCCGGCGAGTTGATGTAGATATTGATGTCCTTGTCGGGATTCTCCGACTCCAGGTACAGCAACTGCGCCACGATCAGGTTGGCGGCATAGTCCTCGATCGGCCCGACGATGAAGATCACCCGCTCCTTGAGCAGGCGGGAATAGATATCGTAGGCCCGTTCGCCCCGAGCAGACTGCTCGACGACCATCGGAACCAGGTTGAGTGCCTTCTCGTTCATGCTCGACCCATCAGCTCATTGAATGACATGAACTTGTTGCTTACCTTGGCATTTTCAAGCACCCAGTCAACTACCTGCTCTTCAAGAACCATGTTTTCGACCTGATCCATCAGGCGAGGTTCTGAACGATAAAGCTCGATCACCTGCTCGGGTTCGTCATAGGTTTCGGCCATCTCTTCGATTCTGGCCTGAACCCGGCCGGCATCAATGCTGATGTCGTGCTGGCGTGCGATCTCGGCCAGCAGCAGCCCCAGGCGCACGCGCTTTTCCGCACTTTCGCGCAGCTGATCGGCCGCTGGCGCCTGCTGAGCGCCACCCTGCTGCTGCAGCTGCTCCTGCATCTGACCAATTTCCTGTTCAACCGCGCTCGTCGGCACGGCCACGTCACCATAGCGCTGGGCCAGGCCGTCAGTCACCGCCTGCTTGAGTCGGTTGGTTATGGCATGGCGCAGCTCGCGCTCCAGGTTTTTCTGGATATCGGCACGCAACTGCTCGACCCCGCCGTCGACGCCGAAGCTTTCAGCGAACGCGTCGTCAACTTCCGGCAACTCGGGTTCCTCGACCGACTTGATCTGCAGCGTGACCTGAGCCGTTTTCCCGGCCAGGCTTTGATGGCGATAGTCGTCCGGAAAGGTCAGCTCGGCTTCCTTTTCTTCACCCTCGCGCACACCGGCCAACAGCGCTTCGAGCTCCGGAAAAGCGGCCAACTGCCCCAGCACAGGAGCGATTTCATGTTCGCCTGCGTCGGGCACTTTTTCGCCGTCCAGCTCGGCCACGTAACCCAGCCGCACGCGATCGCCTTCAGCGGCCGCGCGCTCGGCGGTCTTCCAGCTGCGGCGCTGCTCACGCAAGGTTTCGATCATCTGGTCGACATCGGCTTCACCGATTTCGGCCTCGGGCTGCTCGAGCTCGAGGTCCGAAACCTCGATCTCCGGAATATCGGGAAAAACCTCGAGCTCAGCAGTGAACTCGAGATCACCCTTCTCCTCGAGCGCCCCGGGCTCGATGCGGGTGACGCCGGCCACGCGCATTTCCTGCTCGCCGATTGCCTCTTGCAGGCTCGACTGCATGACTTCCTGCAGGATTTCCTCGCGCACCTGCGCGCCATAGCGTTGCCTGACGATATTCATGGGCACGCGACCGGGCCTGAAGCCCTTCAGACGCACCTGACGGCGCAGCTCGTTGAGTCGTCCTGAAACCTTGTTTTCGATGCGCTCACCGGGCACCTGGACGGTCATTTTCCGCTCCAGATCGCCCGTCTTTTCAACAGATACCTGCATGGTTTCGAGTCTTTGGTGAAGTGTCAGTCAGAATTGAACACAGCCGGCCGGGAATCCCGACCGGCCACAAGTGGTGGGCCGTCGGGGACTCGAACCCCGAACCAACTGATTAAGAGTCAGCTGCTCTACCAATTGAGCTAACAGCCCATGGTGGGGTGAGCGACGGGGCTTGAACCCGCGACCTCTGGAGCCACAATCCAGTGCTCTACCAGCTGAGCTACGCCCACCACTGAAACAAATTGTACGGCGACGCAAAATCGCCAATCCTTCATTATAACCCGTCTTGAAGACGGGTGGCGCGCCCGGCAGGACTCGAACCTGCAGCCCTCGGCTTAGAAGGCCGATGCTCTATCCGGTTGAGCTACGGGCGCATGAACCGCCTGCCCGGATCGTGCCGACGATACGCTTTGGTCGGGGTGACAGGATTTGAACCTGTGACCTACTGCTCCCAAAGCAGTTGCGCTACCAGACTGCGCTACACCCCGATTTCTCAAGCCGGCCAATATTACGGAATCGCCTGCCCGCGGTCAACCGCGAAAATCGCCCGGCGCCAACACCAGTGTACCCCCACCCATCGCGCCCCGGATACGAAAAAAGCCCCGTCACCGGCGGGGCTTTCTCTTGAATCTGGCGCGCCCGGAAGGATGGCTGACGCTGCGCGTCAGCGAGCTCGCGCCTGCGGCGCTCGGTTCGAACCGACTTGTCGATTGTCGGAGGTTCGAATTTTGCCTCCGGATACGAAAAAAGCCCCGTCACCGGCGGGGCTTTCTCTTGAATCTGGCGCGCCCGGAAGGATTCGAACCTCCGACCGCCTGGTTCGTAGCCAGGTACTCTATCCAGCTGAGCTACGGGCGCGTTTGTTGAAGCCGGGCATTGTCGTCGACCTGCGATTGACTGTCAAGCTCTACCCCCGGATTCTTTTCGGCAAGCTCGAAATGAAGGCCGGGCCGGATGGCTGCATACCCTCTGCAGGGGTTTTTGATCTGGCTCAATAGGCGCATCTGAAATACCCTTAACATGATGACCGGCAATACGCCAATACAGCCTATCTGGAGGGCAAAAACGATGATACGACCTCGATATCCCATGCACTGGCTCGGGGCCTTTGGCCTGGCGCTGGCGATGACGACTGCCTGCGTTGCCGAGACTCCGCAGGCGTCTTCGGCGTCGGGCGACGCGGAAGTTCATGCTGCCGAAGTGGCCAAGGCCGCGGCCGGCGACATGCAGGCCGGAGAAAAGCTCTACCAGACGCATTGCGCGGCCTGCCACCAGGGCGACGGCAGCGGCCTGCCGGGCGCCTTTCCGCCGCTTGCCGGCAACGACAACATCGCCGGTAACGCCGACTACGTCATTCACAACATTCTGGCCGGTCGCGAGGGTGAGCTGACCGTCGATGGCGTGACTTACAACGGCGTCATGCCCGCGATGGACTATCTCGACGACGAAGAGGTCGCCAATATCGTCACCTTCGTGTTCAACTCCTGGGGCAATGACGGCAGCAGCGCCAGCGTGGAACAGGTGGCCGCGCAGCGCGCACAGCTCGATGGCCCCGAGCTGGCGAAAAGCGACCCCCACCCGGGCGCAGGCGAAAGCCGTATCCAGTATCAGGGGGCACCCTCCCCGATCGAGGGCGGCAAGCGCGTCGTCACACCGGGCGCGCCGGACATGAGTCAGGCCGAGTTCGATCGCTCGCAGCAAATCTATTTCGAGCGTTGTGCGGGCTGCCACGGCGTATTGCGCAAGGGTGCGACGGGCAAACCGCTGACGACCGATATCACGCAGGAAAAGGGAAGTGCGTATCTCAAGGCCCTGATCAACTTCGGTTCGCCGGGCGGCATGCCCAACTGGGGCACCTCGGGCGAGCTCAGCGACGAGGAAATCGACGCCATGGCGCGCTTCCTGCAGCACGATCCGCCACAGCCGCCGGAGTGGGGCATGCCGGAAATGATGGATTCCTGGAAGGTGATGGTCGCGCCCGAAGACCGCCCGGATTCGCCGCAGCACGACTACGATGTGGACAACCTCTTCGCTGTCACGCTGCGCGACGCGGGTGAAGTCGCCATCATCGACGGCGACAGCAAGAAAGTCGTTTCCTACGTGCCGACCGGCTACGCGGTGCACATCTCGCGCGCCTCGAGCTCGGGCCGCTACTTTGCCACCATCGGCCGTGACGCCAAGGTCGACCTCATCGATCTGTACATGGACCCGCCGCAAGTGGTGGCTGAAATCAAGATCGGCATGGAGGCGCGCTCGGTCGAAAACTCCCGCTACAAGGGTTATGAGGACGAAATCGCCATCGCCGGCGCCTACTGGCCTCCGCACTATGTATTGATGGACGGCCAGACCCTGGAGCCGCGAAAGATCGTCTCGACCCGCGGCATGACCGTCGACACCCAGGAGTACCATCCGGAACCGCGCGTGGCGGCAATCGTCGGCTCGCATCAGCACCCGGAGTTCATCATCAACGTCAAGGAAACCGGACAGATCCTGCTGGTCAACTATGAGGATCTCGACAACCTCAAGACAACCACCATCGGCGCCGCCCGTTTCCTGCACGACGGTGGCTGGGATGCCAGCGGCCGCTATTTCCTGACCGCGGCCAACGAGTCCGACAAGATTGCAGTGGTTGACGCCAAGGATCGTGAACTCCAGGCCCTGATTGACGTCGAGCGCATTCCGCACCCGGGCCGTGGCGCCAACTTCGTGCACCCGGAATATGGTCCGGTGTGGGTCACCAGCGCACTGGGCAACGCCAACATCACGCTGATCGGCACCGATCCGGACAACCACCCCGAGCAGGCATTCAAGGTGGTCCAGGTGCTTCAGGGCCAGGGCGGCGGTTCGCTGTTCGTCAAGACCCACCCGGAATCGGAGAACCTCTGGGTCGACACGCCGCTGCATCCGGAGGAAAAGATCGCTCAGACCGTCGCGGTGTACGACATCAATGATCTCGACGCCGGTTATGAGGTGCTGCCGATCGCGGAATGGGCCGATCTCGGGCCGGGACCCAAGCGCATTGTTCAGCCGGAGTACAACAAGGGCGGCGATGAAGTCTGGTTCTCGGTATGGTCGGGCATGGAAGAAGAATCGGCAATCGTGGTGGTTGACGACAAGACCCGCGAACTCAAGCATGTCATCAAGGGCGAGAAGATCATCACGCCCACCGGCAAGTTCAACAACTACAACACGCGAAACGAGATCTACTGATCACCGTTTTGCAGATGCCTCCTCACGCGCCCCGGACTTCCGGGGCGCTTTGATATTCAGCGAATGCAACATGCCCATAAAACACCTGATCATCGCCGCCGCCGTGCTCCTGCTGGCGGCCCCCGCCCAGGGCCAAACCGGGTCACAGACAGAACGCAAGGAACAGGAACAGACCCCGATTCTTGATCGCGTCACGGTAGTTGCCCACCGCCAGCCGCGCCAGGTTTCCGAAGTGGCCGGCACCGTCACCGTCATCGACCAGGAGCGCCTGGCACGCGACATGGTTCTCGACGCCCCTGACCTGGTGCGCTATGAGCCGGGCATCGACCTCGAAGGCGGCGGTTCTCGCTTCGGCTTCAGCGGCTTTCGCATTCGCGGCATCGGCGGCAACCGCACCGCCGTGGTGGTCGACAGCATTCCGGTTTCCGAACAGTTCGATACAGGCGCCTTCGCCGATACCGGCCGCGCCCTGCTTGACCTGGGCCTGACCCAGCGGGTGGAAATCCTGCGCGGCCCGGCCTCGACGCTCTATGGCTCCAAGGCGCTTGGGGGCGTCGTCGCCATTTCCACCATCAGCGCCGATGACATCATGGCCGCCGGTGATCACGGCACGCGCATCAGTCTGCACGGTGCCAGCGACAGCGATCGCGCCCGTCTGGGTGGAGCCACCGCCTTTCGCAAGGGTTCCTTCGACCTGCTGATTGCCGGCGCCGGCCAGCGCAGCAACGAAATCGACGCGGCCAGCCGCCCGGAGAACACGCCGCGCGACCTGCTCGACCGGGATCAACAGCGGGTTCTGCTCAAGGCTCGTCATGACGTCGCACCCGGAGCATTGCAGCTGACGCTTGACGGCAATCGCGAAACCCGGAAAACCGATCTTCGCGCCGCGCTTGGAAAAAGCGCCCAGTTGGCCAGCACCAAGCGCTTGCTGGGCGACGACCGGCGCATCAGCTGGCGCCTGGTGCTTGATCAGGACCTCAACGCCATCGGTCCGATCAGCCGCGGCGGCTGGCGCATCTGGCATCAGGACAGCGACACACGGCAGGAAACCGACGACCACCGCCCTGCCGCGCGGGTGCCCGTGGATGTGTTCCGTCGCTTTGAGTTCGACCAGTCCACTGCCGGTATCGGCGCCGATCTGGAATCAGATCTGACCATCGGCGGGCTGAACCACCGTATCGGCTATGGCTTCGAGTACACCCGCTCCCGGGTCAGCACGCTGCGCGACGGGCGCGAGACGCGTCTGGAAGACGGTCGCACAAGCAATGTCATTCTGGGAGAGGTTTTCCCGCTGCGCGATTTTCCGCGCAGCCGGATCACTGAGCTCGGCATCTATCTGCACGATGAAATTCACCTGTGGCAGGGTGGACCGATACTCAGCCCCGGCATTCGCTGGGAGCACTACGACCTCTCCCTGGGCAGCGACCCGCTGTTCGATCAATCCTTTCCCGATGCCCACCCAACCGAGCTGAGCCTGAACCGCTGGCTGCCCCGCCTGGGCCTGATCTGGCCCATCAGCCCCTCGCTGGAGTTTTTTGCCCAGCACGCACGCGGCCTGCGCGCGCCGCCATTCGGAGACGTCAATATCGGCCTGGAGTGGCCGCAGTTTCGGGTGCGCGCGATTGCCAACCCCGACCTCAAGCCGGAAAAGGGCCGTACTTTCGAGGCCGGCCTGCGCTGGCGCGGCACCAATGCCCGGGCTGAAGTGGCGCTGTATCGCAACGACTATCGGGACTTCATCCAGTCGCGCGCGCCGCTGGGCTTCGACCCGGAGTCGGGGTTCAACCTTTTCCAGTCAGTCAATCGCGATCGCGTGCGTATCGAGGGCGGAGAGCTGCGTCTCAGGCATCGGCTCGGGGCCGGCTTCAGCGCTGAGCTTGCCGGCGAATGGTCGCGCGGCGAGGACCGCATCAGCGGCCGCGCCCTGCCTGGCGTCACCCCGCCCACGGCCATCGTCGAACTGGCCTGGCGCCACCCGGCAGCCGACTTCGAGACCCGCCTGATCGCCACGGGCGTACGCGGCCAGCGCGAGCTGGTGGACGCCGAAGGCGAAGCCCTGTTCTCGGCGCCAGGTCATGTCACCATCGATTGGCTTGGTCGCTGGTTCCCGCGGCATGACCTGGAGATCGGCTTCGGCCTGTTCAATCTCGCCGATCGCAGGTACTGGCAAAATGGCCGAGTGATCGGCTACGCCCCTGACGACCCGACGTTGCCGCTACTGGCCGAACCCGGCCGCTGGGCGATGTTGAGCCTGACGTGGCATCGCTGACGCGCTAGGCTGATGGCATTGAACCGCACACTGGAGAGATCGGATATGCCGCACCACCGCCTGATTATCCTGGGAGCCGGCACCGCCGGCCTGAGCGCCTGGAAACAGGCGCGCGAGCTCACCGACGAAGTGATTCTCGTCGATCCGGGCCCGCTGGGAACGACCTGCGCCCGTGTCGGCTGCATGCCGTCAAAGGCCCTGCTGCAGCTCGCCGGCGAAGTGGCCAGCAGTCGCCGCTTGCACGCCGAAGGCTTGATTGCCGGGCCGCCCGGGCAGCTTGACGACGCTGCGGTCATGACCCGGGTGCGCGCCCTGCGCGATCGCTTTGCCGCCGGGCCGATTCGCGCCACCGACAAGATGGGCGAGCGCTTCATTCATGCTCCGGCACGCTTCATCGGCCCCGATCGGGTCGAAATCGATGGCGTCACTCACAGCGCTGATGCAATTCTCGTCGCGACCGGCACCCAACCCTTCGTTCCGCCCGACTGGCCGGCGCTGGGCGCCAGGCTCGTGACCAGCGACAGCCTGTTCGATCTGCCGTCGATCCCCGCGCGCATCGGCGTTATCGGTGCCGGCGCCATCGGCAGCGAGATTGGCCAGGCCTTTGCCATGCTCGGTGCCGAGGTGCATCTGTTCGGGCGTGATCAGCGCCTGGCCGGCATCGATGATTCGGCCATCAACCAGGTCATGCACGCCGCCTTTTCCGAGCAGATGACGCTGCACCTGGGCGCTGATGCCCGACCGACGCCAGCGGGCGACGGCGTCGAAATCCACTGCGGCGACCAGACCATCGAGGTCGACCTGGTCGTTGCTGCCATCGGCCGACGTGCGCCGCTGGACGATCTGGGGTTGGAGCACCTGGGCGTGGCGCTCGACCAGCGCGGCCTGCCCGAGATCGATCGCGAAAGCCTGCGCGCCGGCGATGCCCCGGTCTGGTTCGCCGGCGACGTCAACGGCATCCGCCCGCTGATGCACGAAGCCGCCGACGAAGGCCGCCTGGCCGCCTGGCATGCGCTGCATCCCGAAGACGAGTGCCTGGCCCGGCGCACGCCAATGGGCATTGTCTTTACCGAACCACAAGTCGCCTGGGCCGGCCTGCGCAGCAGCCAGCTGCCCGACGAGGCCCTGACCGGCGAGGCCGACTTCAGCCGTCAGGGCCGCGCCGTCATCAAGGGCTATCGTCACGGCCAGATGAAGGTTTTCGCCGACGCCTCAGGTCGCCTCATCGGTACGGAAATGGCCTGCGCCGGTGCCGAACACATGGTTCACGAGCTGGCCTGGCTGATCCAGCAGCGCACGGGCGTGATCGATGCGCTCAAGCTGCCCTTCTATCATCCGGTGCTCGAAGAGGGCCTGCGCACCGCCCTGCACGGCATTCGCCGCCAGCTGCCCAAGCGCGAACGCCGGCCCGATCTGCCGCTGTGCCGCCCGCCCGAGGCATCGCTGCCCGGCCTGTAGCGCCACTTGCCCGACGGAAGGGCAAGCGCCCGCCCGTCGAACGGATCACCCGCAAACTCAGTCGCGGTCGAGCGCTGAAAGCAGTCGACGAGCGCGCTGCTCGATGGCGTCGAAGTCACCGGCGGCGATCAACGCAGGGTCGAACAACGGCGCGACAAAGCCAATCGCATGCGCCCCGGCAGCCAGCCAGTCGGCGGCGTTGGCTTCGGTCACGCCATGGGTAGGCACGATGTTGAGAAACGGCATCGGCCCCAGACAGGCACGCACGAAATCCGGACCGATGCCGGGCGCGGGGAACAGCTTCTGAAGCCCGGCACCCGCACGATGGGCGCGCAGCATCTCGGTGGGCGTATGCGTGCCCGGCATCGCGGCCACACCCAGGTTGGCGGCGGCTGCGATGACGGCCTCGTCGGTCACCGGCGAAACCACGAACTTTGCCCCGGCAGACACGGCCTTTTCTGCCTCGTCTACCGTCAGCACCGTGCCGGCACCAAAGACGATGTCCGGATAGCGCTGCGAAAAATCAGCGATCAGCTCGTAGACGCGCGGCACCGTGAGGGTGAATTCACAGATCGTGAACCCGCCGCGCACGGCCGCTTCCATCGCCTGATGGGCGGCATCGGCGTCATCGGTGCGGAGAATGGCGGAAGCCCGGACATTGCCGAGCTGCTGGACGAAATCCTGTGGTGACATTTATAAAAGCCAGTGTGAAGTGTCAAGTGTAAAGTGTAAAGAATCAAACCAAAACCACCAACATCAAAATCGTCGCATGTTAGCCCAAAGCACTAATGTCCCCTTTCCACAAAGTTAAAGTGTCCCCTTTTTGTTCTGACAAGGAGCGGGGCCATGGATCGGGAGACGATTGCCATGAGTCACAGGGAGTTGGATCGGGTGGGTGTCATCCGGAAGGT
>NZ_JBJNIO010000119.1:0-302 GCF_056324145.1 Wenzhouxiangella sp. YN1 | reverse complement strand
CGCCAGCCCGGCCCCTCGCGACTTGCCTGCCAAGCGAAGCGCTGAGCCGGGATATGCTCGGCGTAGGCGCCAGTAGCAACCAGACGCAGGATCAGGTCCGGCGCTACGGTGGCTGGGCCGCGGGCACGCCCCCCGCAGCGTACTCTACGCAGCACAGCACCGACCAGCGCGCGACCACGGTCTTCAGTGCCGCGGGCACTACCCCCGAAGTCCCGGCCACCCCCGTCACTCCCGAAATCCCGGCCAGCCCTGCCACTCCCGAATTCCCGGCCAAGCGAAGCGCAGAGCCGGGATCTGCTCGG
>NZ_JBJNIO010000118.1:0-1506 GCF_056324145.1 Wenzhouxiangella sp. YN1 | reverse complement strand
GCGCCTGGCCGAAAGCTTCGAGACGGCGCTGGCGCTCGCCGATAGCCTGGCAATCGTTGCGCCCATCGAAGATGACAGCGACATCGAACAGATGCTGTTCTCGGCGCGCTACGCCTGCCCGGTGTGCGACTACAGCCTGTCGGAGCTCGAACCGCGGATGTTCTCGTTCAACAACCCCAACCGGGACGGGCGAGGTACCACCACACCCCGGTCCAACGTGGGCAGACAGTGCTCGAAATGGCTTCCGATCACGCGTCTGCCATTCCCCCTCTTGAATCGTCCCGGCGGGACTCCGGCTCGACCGCTACAGTGCGGCTGCTCGACAGCGGTTGGTCCACCTGCCCCAGTACCCATTGCGAATCCGAACTCGAGGGCACCAGGGTGAGTGTAATCTGCAGTTGAATGGGGGCCTCCGATGGCCAAGCGGTGGCACTGGAGACCAGTTTCCCGCGCGGGACATGCCGGGCCAGGCGGGCCGGGCTTGTGCCCAGCGGTTGAAGATAGGATTCGACCGGCTGACTGTCCTGCCCATGCGACGACAGCAACTCGATATCGATCCGGTAGGTGCCGGGATGCGAACCGGCGGTGACCAGCCGCAAAGTGAAATCGCGTCGATTGGAACTCGGGCCCAGGGATGCCGAAGCGAGGCGGTGCACCTTCTCGATCGAGTCGGCTTCCATACGGTCCTCGCTGATCTGCTCGCGGACCGCTTTCCGGCAGGCTTCAGGCGAAATGCCGGAACCGTCGAAGAACCAGGACTCGCGCTCGACCACCCGGGTGCACAGTTCGGCATCGCGCGTTTCCACGGCCAGTCGGAGAAAGCAGCGCGAACGCTCGTAGTAGGTCTGTTTCCCGGGCGGGTTGAAGATCAGCCCGGTTCGATCGGCCCGCGAATCGATCGCTTGGCAGCGGGCGATCCCGCTGTCATCGGCACCCTCTGCCGACAGCCCCGACAGCGCGATGATCCCGAGGAGACCGGCGAACGCCCGGCGCCATCCTCGCCGGCGAGAAAATTGCGTGATGTGTGAAGGCCTTGCCATCGCGCCAACCTGACGTCCAACCAGCCCCCCGATGCCTAATGATAACAAGCGACCGGGCCCAGTCAATCGGCTGGGGGATCGATTCTAGGCACCGAACTCCCGGACGGAACGATCCGGGCGGCCCACCGTCGGCCGGGATCGGATTCCTTTGCCCCGTACACGCCAGGCGCGATATATTAGCAGGCTTGTCTCGCATTCACGGCTCGATGCAATGAAGTCGATCAGCGTCCGCGGCGCGCGTACTCACAACCTGGCCAATGTCGATGTCGAGCTGCCTCGTGACCAGTTGATCGTGTTCACGGGTCTGTCAGGCTCGGGCAAGTCGTCGCTGGCCTTCGACACCATCTATGCGGAAGGCCAGCGGCGCTATGTCGAGTCGCTTTCGGCCTACGCACGGCAGTTCCTGTCGATGATGGAAAAGCCCGATATCGACCATATCGAGGGCCTGTCGCCGGCGATCTCCATC
>NZ_JBJNIO010000117.1:0-325 GCF_056324145.1 Wenzhouxiangella sp. YN1 | reverse complement strand
GGAGCCCATCGCGATCTGGAGATCGCTCCTACAAAAACAACCGCCACCGGAACCGTAGGAGCGACCTCAAGGTCGCGAAGCATCCCACGGAGCGGAGCTTTCGCCATATGGATATCCCACCTCAAGAAAAAAACGGCGCCGGAGCCGCGTGTTCTTCCCCGCGCTCCCTCCACGCCGCGCTTCCGCGGCTCGGGCGGGGGCTTCGCGACCTGGAGGTCGCTCCTACGGTGCCGGTGGCGGTTTTTGATGTGGGAGCGATCTCCAGTTCGCGAAAGCTCCGCTCGGGCGTTGGCTTCGCGACCTGGAGGTCGCTCCTACGGTTCTG
>NZ_JBJNIO010000116.1:0-375 GCF_056324145.1 Wenzhouxiangella sp. YN1 | reverse complement strand
AACGAAGCGGAGGTCGGCGTTACATCGCCGACGGACAACGTCAGCGGGCCTGACCACGCATGCGCTACGTGTGTTCAAGGTTGAAATGTCGTCCGTCGCGGATGTAACCGCGACCCACTTCAGCGGTCAACGTCAAACCGCACGCGAACGAGCGGCGTAGGTCGGCGTTACATCGCCGACGGACGACGTCAGCGGGCCTGACCACGCATGCGCTACGTGTGTTCAAGGTTGAAATGTCGTCCGTCGCGGATGTAACCGCGACCTACTTCAGCAGTCAACGTCAAACCGCCGGCGAACGAAGCGTAGGTCGGCGTTACATCGCCGACGGGACGTCAGCGGGCCTGACCACGCATGCGCTACGTGTGTTCAAGGTTG
>NZ_JBJNIO010000115.1:0-127327 GCF_056324145.1 Wenzhouxiangella sp. YN1 | reverse complement strand
TGCGTAGGTCGGCGTTACATCGCCGACGGGCGAGGTGAGCGGTTCCGGGCGCGTGTGCGCTACGTGTGATCAGGGTTGACACGTCGTCCGTCGCGGATGTACCCGCGACCGACGCGTGGGGGGCGGCAGGTGTGGCGGGTCGGGGGGATGGGGTGCCGTGTGGCGGCGGGTGGTTGCGGCGCTGAGCGGCTGCTGGCGGCCCGCGGAGGTCGGCGTGCCATCGGCGACGGACAGCCTGGAACGCCTGGACACGCGTAGCTCACGAGTGAACACGACCTTGAATGCCGCCCGCTGCCGATGTAACCGCGACCCACGCGTGATCTGCCGGCATAATGCGGGCATGTCGTTATTCGATGTCAAGGCGGAGCTCGACGGCTGGTTCGCCGATGTCGTGGGCGAGCCGACGGCGGTGCAGCGTTCGGCCTGGCCGGTTTTGCGCGCAAAGCGGCATGCGCTGCTGATTGCCTCGACGGGGCAGGGCAAGAGCCTGGCGGCGTGGCGGCCCCTGGTCGAGCGCCTGGTCGAAACGCCGGCGCGCGGGCGCGGGGTGCGGGCGGTGCATATCGCGCCGCTCAAGGCGCTGGCTCGCGACATGACCCTCAACCTCGCGCCGCTTCTGGAGGCGGCCGGCCAGATTCACGGTCGTGCACCAACAATCGCCCTGCGCTGCGGCGATACGCCGCGAATCGAGCGCAGCCGCCAGCGGCGCAATCCACCCGAGATTCTATCGACCACGCCGGAATCGCTGTTCGTTTTGCTCGGCAGTCGCGGCGGCCGCGCGCTCTTGCGCAGGGTCGAGGCCGTGGTGGTCGACGAGCTGCACGCCATCGCCGACAGCAAGCGCGGCGCGCACTTGGCGCTGTCGCTGGCGCGCCTGGATCGTCTGGCCGGCCGCGCGGTGCAGCGCGTCGGCCTGTCGGCCACGGCCCGGCCGGCCGAGGCTCTGGCGGGCTTTCTGACCGGCTCGGACGACTGCCAGATCGTCGCGCCGGGCCAGCCCGGGCCGGTGAAGCTGGAAATCGAACTGCCCGGCATGCCGCTGGGCCCGTACCCGAACTCCATCCACTGGGAGCAGATCCACGCCCGCATCGCGGAGCGGGCCCTGGGCAATCGCTCGCTGCTGGTGTTCTGCCAGACCCGCGCCCAGGTCGAGCGCACGGCTGCCACGCTCGACGAGCTGCTGGAGGCGGCCGGCCAGCCCGGGCAGGTGGGTGCGCACCACGGCAGCCTGGATACGGCACACCGCGAGGCCATCGAGGCGCGTTTCAAGGCCGGGGAGCTGCGGGTGATGGTGTCCAGCGCCTCGCTGGAGCTGGGGCTCGATCTGGGCCACGTCGAGAGCGTCTGCCAGATCGGCGTGCCCGGTTCGGTCAACCTGGTGCGCCAGCGCGCGGGTCGCAGCGGCCACCGGCCGGGGCGCCAGCCGTGCATGCACCTGTTCCCTCTGACGCTCAATCAGCTGCTGGAAACCCGGGCCTTGCGAGAGGTGATCGCCGAGGCCGGCGTCGATGCCGTGCTGCCCCTGCAGGCGCCGCTCGACGTGCTGGCCCAGCAGCTCGTGGCACTGGTAGTCAACGGCGTCGGTGAGGTGGACGAGCTGCTCGAGATCGTGCGCTGCGCCCGACCGTATCGGGAAATCTCGCGTGAAACGCTGCAATCGCTGCTGGCGACGCTTGCCGAGCACCCGGAAATGATGCCCGCCGAGCAGCTTGATCCGCTGCTGATCGCCGACGGGCGCGGCGGCTACAAGCCGCACCCCCAGGCCGACCGCCTGGTGCTGACCAACGCCGGCACAATTCCCGAGTGGTTCGAGTACGACGTGGTGCGCGTCGACACCGGCGATGTCGTCGGGCGCCTGGACGAGGAGGTGGCCTTCGAGTCGTCGCCGGGGCAGGTGCTGTAGCTCGGCAATCGTCCGTGGCGGATTCTGCGCGTGCTCACCGGCCTGGTGCGCGTGGAGCCGGCCGAGGACGAGGCCGGCGAGCTGCCGTTCTGGTTCGGCGAAGGGCCGGGGCGCACCGCGGAAATGGCCGCGGCGATGCTCCGGGTTGTCTCGGGCGCATCGCACGACGGGCTCGATCCCCAGGCCGCGCGCATGCTGGCCGAGTCGCGCCAGCGGCTGGGCGCGCTGCCGGGGCCGAAGCGGCTGGTGATCGAGCAGTTCGCCGACCCCGGAGGCGATCGCCATATCGTGCTGCACACCTTTGCCGGGGCGCGCATCAACCGCGCCTGGGGGCTGGCGCTGCGCAAGCGCTTCTGCCGCCAGTTCAACTTCGAGCTGCAGGCGGCGGCCACCGATGACGGCGTGCTGATCTCGCTGGGCGTGACCAGCCGTTTCGAGCTCTCGGCGGTGGCGCGCTTCGTGAGCTCGAACAACGTCGCCGACGTGCTCACCCAGGCCATGCTCGACACCCCGCTGTTCGTGACCCGCTTTCGCTGGTGCGCCAACAACGCGCTGGTGCTGCTCAAGAACGGCCTCGGCGGACGGCTGCCCTCGCAGCGCCAGCGCAGCCAGGCCGAGAACCTGATCGCCTGTGTGTTTCCCGACCAGCTCGCCTGTCTGGAAAACCTCAGCGGTGCGCGCGAGGTGCCCGATCATCCGCTGGTGGCCCAGGCGCTGTCGGACTGCCTGGACGACTACATGGATCTGGCCGGCTTGCAGCGCCTGTTAGGGCAGCTGGAGTCGGGCAAGGTCGAGGTCCACGCCGTGGAAACCCGGCAGCCTTCACCGCTGGCCGAGGCGCTGATTCACGCCCCGCGCTACAGCTATCTGGACGAGGACGACGCCGAGGAGCGCAGAACGCGCAACTTCGAGCGTCCGGCATCGCCGCCGGCGGCGGGCGTGCGGCCACGCGGCGTTGCGCGGACTGCGCGCACGGGCCGATCCCGACCTGCGCAGCCGCCGGCACGTGGGGCAAGGACGCCGGCGCCGCCGGTGTCCAGCGGCAACTTCAGACCGCTACAGCCTTCCACGACAGCGCTGGAGCGTTTGCTGGAACAGATCGGTTTCATGACCCAGCGCGAGGGCGAGTCGGGCCTGGGGCTGGTCTTGCCCGTGCCGCTGGGGGGCTGGACACCGTGGTTTTCGAAGCTGGTGCGCGAAGGCCGGGCGTTGAGCCTTGTCGAACCCGGCGGTGGACAGCGCCTGTGGGTGGCCACGGCCCGACTCGACTGGTTGCTGTCGCTGGACGCGCGCTGGCAGCCCAGCCCACCGCCCGGCGGGATACCGCGAGACGCCCTGCCGGACGACTGCGGCGCGGTCCGGCAGTGGTTGATCGAGGGCCGGCGGCTTATCGAGGGCGAGCGCGCGCGGAAGACGGTGGAGGGCGTCTTCGGCCCGGCCGGCGTAAAGCGGGAAGCCTGATCAGCCGGCGCGACGGCGGCCGTTGTTGGCGGCAGCTGGTGCGTCACGACTTGCCGGCGAGCCTGTTCAGGCTGACTTCAGGCAGTGCGCGGTATAAAGACTGCACGCGGCGCGGAATGCCGCAAGGAGGAAACGACATGAAAACGCTGACGACGCTGGTTTTCGCCCTTCTGCTGACGGTTGGCTGCAGTGCCACCGGTCAGGTGCAGGCCAACGATGACCATTTCACTCAGGCTGAACTCGACTCGATGCTGGCGCCGGTGGCGCTGTATCCCGACAGCGTGCTCTCGCACTTGTTGATCGCAGCGACCTATCCGCTCGAAGTGATCCAGGCGGCGCGCTTTTCGCGTGAGCATCCGGACTTGCGCGGCGAAGATGCCGTGGCCGCGGTCGAGCATCGCAACTGGGATGCCAGCGTCAAGGCGCTGGTGGCGTTTCCCGAGCTGCTCGAGCGCATGGACGATGATCTGCAGTGGACCCAGGACCTTGGTGATGCCTTCCTGGTACAGGAGGAAGAGGTGATCGCCTCGATCCAGTATCTGCGCTCGGAAGCCTATTCCGGTGGCCACCTGCAGAGCAATGATCATGTCAAGGTAGTGCGCGAAAAGGAATATATCTATATCGAGCCGGCGCGCACGCGCACGGTGTACGTGCCCTACTATGATCCGCGCGTTGTTTATTCCAGCTGGCGCTGGTCGAGCTATCCGCCGCACTATTGGCATCGTCCCAGCGGCTTCAGCGTCAGCACGAGCTTTTACTGGGGCCGTCCTTACCATATTCGGCCGAGCTTCTACTTCAGCTCGTTCCACTGGGCAACGCGCCGGGTCGTGGTAGTCAATCACCATCATTACTATCGCGATCATCGCTTCCACTCCGGTCGCCAGGTAGCGCGTTTCAATCACGCCCGCCACTGGAAGCACGATCCGCGACACCGCCGCGGCGTTAGCTACCGCGGCCGCGTGAAGAAAGCGCGTTTTGTCGACAACCATCGGCCGGCATCGGCGCGCACCAGCTCGCGAACCAATCGGGCGGTAACCCGCTCCGATCATCGCGAGTGGGCGGCACAGCGTCGGTCCAGCACGGATTTCGATCGCACGGCGCGCACACGCAGCACCGCCACCTCGCGCTCGAAGGCGGCATCGCAGCGCAGCGCCAGGGTATCTGAGCGCAATCGTTCGGGCGCATCACGTGCGGCCACACGCCGTGCCGGTGAGGGGCACTCGGCAAGCGCCAGGTCAAATGGCACCGCGGCAAGATCGCAGCGCAATCGCACCGTTACCGGGCGTGCGCCCGCCCGCAGCCAGTCGCGCAGCCGCGCGTCCGACAGCAGCCGTTCGACGTCCAGCCGAGCCGGACGCGTCAATGAGTCGCTGCGCAGTGGTTCGTCAACACGCGTGACGCCGCGTTCGTCCTCTTCGCGCGAGGCATCCAGCCAGCGCTCGGGCAGCCGCCCGTCAAGGTCGAGCAGCGGAGCATCGAAGCGCCGAAGCTCGGAGCGCTCAGCTCCCAGGCGATCTTCCCGCTCGAGCGGTGAGCGCAGCTCACCGCCGGTGCGGCAGGGAGCCGGGCGCTCGCGCTCGGCGACACAGCATTCAGCCCCCTCGCGTTCGAGCCGCAGCAGCCGCTCATCGACGACATCGCGGCCGGCGAGTATCTCCCGCGGCGCGGTCGCGCCCGCCCGGCAGTCGGCGCCGAGTCGAAGCCGCTCCAGCGGTCGCGCAGCCTCCGCCCCGCGCGCTGCACCGCGGCCGCGTTCTTCGGCTCCGAGCCGGTCGTCGCGCTCCGCTCCTGCACGCAGCAGCCGCAGCGCCGGCAGCCGGTCATCGCGCGGGGCGACCTCGAGTCGACCATCAAGCCGCTCGTCCAGCCGAGTTCGTGGCAGTGGCGGCGGTCGGGAGAAGCGGCGCTGATGCAGCGGCTGGGGACGTAAAAATTCCTTTCAAGATCGCGCAGTGAGGCAGCGAAGAGCGCAAAGGAAACCCGACCCGGGTTGCCCGCGCGACTTCGCTGCCTTGCCATGTGCGGCTTTTTCTACGATTTCAGCCGGTAGCCGGTGCGCACGATCCAGGAGATGATTGCCAGGGCCAGGCCGATGAAGCCGCCCAGGGCGGCAAGGCTGACCCAGACGCTGACATCGCCTGTGCCGAAGAAGAAGTAGCGAAAGCCGGAGACGATGTAGACCAGCGGATTGAACAGGCTGACCGTTTGCCAGGTGGCGGGCAACATGTCGATGGAATAGAACACCCCGCCGAGAAACGTCAGCGGCATGACAACCAGCATGGGGATGAACTGCAGCGCCTCGAAACTCGCGGCCACGATGCCGATGATGAACCCGGCAAGGCTGAAGGCGAAGGCGACCAGTATCAGGTAAACCAGCATCCAGGCGGGATGACTGATGTCGAGGTCGATGAACAGCCGCGCTGTGAGCAGAATGATCAGCCCCAGCAGGACCGACTTGGTTGCTGCCGCGCCGACGTAGGCCAGCACCAGCTCGGCGGTGGATACGGGAGCGGAGAGGATTTCATAGATGGTGCCTGAAAACCGCGGCATGTAGATCGCGAAAGAGGCGTTGTTCAGGCTCTGGGTGAACACCGTGAGCAGGATCAGCCCCGGCACGATGAAGGCGCCGTAATCGACGGTATTGATATCGCCGATGCGCGCGCCGATGGCCGAGCCAAACACGATGAAGTAGAGCACGGTGGTGAGAATGGGCGTGACCAGGCTTTGCCACAAGGTGCGTCTGAAGCGAGCCATTTCGTAGCGATAGATGGTCCAGGTGCCGCGCAGGTTGAGCATGGGCGCGTTCATGAGGCTTCATCCTGCACCAGGTCGACGAAGATCTCTTCGAGCGTGCTCTGGCGGGTGTCGAGGCGGGTGAACTCGATGTTTTCATCCTGCAGGCGCTTGAGCAGGGCCGGCACGCAATCGGGCTCGTTTCCGGCGCTGAAAGTGTAGTCCAGCCGCCGGCCGCCATCGGTCAGGGTCAATGACCAGTCAGCGAGCGCGTCGGGCAGCGCGTTCATGGCCTCTGCCAGGCGCAGGCTCAGGTGCTTGCGGCCGAGCTTGTTCATCAGCGCGGCGGTTTCATCGACAACGATGATCTCGCCGCGGCGAATCACGCCGAGACGGTCGGCCATGCGCTCGGCTTCCTCGATGTAGTGGGTGGTGAGCACGATGGTCACGCCGGTATCCCGCAGACGATCGATCAGCCGCCACATGTCGCGCCTGAGCGCCACGTCGACGCCGGCGGTGGGTTCATCGAGGAACAGCAGCTTCGGTTCGTGCGCCAGCGCCTTGGCGATGAGCACGCGTCGTTTCATGCCGCCGGAAAGCGCCATGATGGGCTGGTCGCGCTTGTCCCACAGCGACAGGTCGCGCAGCACGTTCTCGATATGCCCCGGATCGGGCGCCAGGCCAAACAGGCCGCGGCTGAGGCTGACCGTATCGAACACGGTCTCGAACATGTCGGTGTGAAGCTCCTGCGGCACCAGGCCGATGCGGCGACGAGTGATGCGGAAGTCGCGCACCGTGTCATGACCGTCGACCGTCACGCTGCCCGAACTGGGCGTGACGATGCCGCAGATGATGTTGATCAGCGTGGTCTTGCCGGCGCCGTTGGGGCCGAGCAGGGCGAAGATTTCGCCCCGCTCGATGGTCAGATCAATCGACTTGAGCGCGTGCAGGCCGCCAGCATAGCGCTTGTCGAGAGCCTCGACTTTCAGCAGAGCGGCCACGGTGCCGGTTACTCAGCGCAGCGGTAGCCGTCGGGCTGCGACAGCCGGATGACGTCGACGGTGCCGGTGCCGTAACCGCTCAGGTCGTACTCGAACGTGCCGCTGTCGCAGCCGTCGAAGCTCAGCGTCAGGGTGCCGTAGCTGGAGAAGTCCGATTCGGGTGGATTCTGAAAGCCGGAGTCTCCGTCGTTGCCCGGATGGCTCTGGAGATCCAGGCTGATCTCATGATCGCCCCACTCGAAGTCAGTCTGGCCGAGCAGCCACAACTGGCCGTCTTCGGCAAAGTTGTACCAGTACACGAGGGCCATCGGCTTGTCGTCAGCCCCACCGGTAATCTCGATGTTGAAGCCGACGCCCGAGCTGCCGGGATCAAACCACGAGCCGCTATGGTCGGGCATCAGGGGAAACCCGTCGGTGCGCACGGCGCGCTGGATGACCGGGGTGTCGCGGGGGAAATCGCGCATGGTGCCACGCGGGGAGGTGATCGAGCTGGTCGGCTGTTCGGCCATCGTGTCGACCAGAGTCATTCCGGAGATCACTTCGCCGAAGACCGCGTAGCCGGCATCGGTGCTGCCGCCGGGGTCGAGCGTGTCGTTGTTCTTGACGTTGATGAAAAACTGCGCATTGGCCGAGTCGGGGGCAGAGGTGCGGGCCATGGCCACGGTGCCGTGGCGATTGCTCAGGCCGTTGTCGGCTTCGTTGATGATGTTGTCGTAGGTTGGTTCCTGGTAGTTCAGGTTCGGATCGAAGCCGCCGGCCTGGACGACAAAGTCGGAAATCACGCGGTGGAAGATCAGGCCGTCATAAAACCCGTCGTCGACGTAGCGCAGGAAGTTTTCGACCGTCACCGGCGCGTCGTCGGGGTAGAGCTCGAGGATGATGGGGCCGCGGTCGGTATCGAGCCATACATGCGGATTCTGCGCCTGGACCTGGAAGGCCAGCGCAATCAGAAGAAGCAGGGTGGCGATCTTTTTCATGGTGTCCATCAGTCGGTTGGGGAGCCCCGAATTCTACGCGAGGACTCCGGGCGCGTGGCAACGACGAACCAAAGTACAGGTGACGGGCCCGGTGGAGTTGGGTACCCTTTGAGGCCGGATTTTCAAGACAACGCAGACAGCATCATGACCGAACCCTTGTGGCGGCCCTCGGCCGAGCGCCTTTCGAGAGCCAACCTGTCCCGCTTCATCCAGCTCGTCAACCAGGAGCTTGACCCCCACGTGCACGACTGGGACGCGCTGTATCGCTGGTCGGTAGACAATCCGCAGGCCTTCTGGCAGGCGCTGTGGGAGTTTGGCGGCGTGGTGGCCGAGACCCGCGGCGAAACGTCGGTGGAAAACTGGCCGGCAATGCCGGGCACGCGCTGGTTCCCGCAGGCCCGGCTCAATTTTGCCGAGAACCTGCTGAAATACTGCAACGATCGTGGTGATCGTCATACGGCGCTGGTGTTTGCCAACGAAGACGGCGTTCACCGGCGCATCAGCTACGCCGAGCTCTACGCCGAAGTTGCGCGCGTTGCTGCCGCGCTGCGCGCAATGGGCGTGGAAGAAGGCGACCGCGTCGCGGCCTATCTGCCCAACCTGCCCGAAACCGTCATCGCGATGCTGGCGGCCACCTCCATCGGCGCGGTGTTTTCGTCGTGCTCGCCCGATTTTGGCGTGCAGGGCGTGATGGATCGTTTTGGTCAGATCGAACCCAAGGTGCTGTTCGCCGCCGCTGCCTACCAGTACAACGGCAAGGTTCATGATTGTCTCGGCCGGATTGCCGAGCTGGCCGAGAAGATGCCGTCGATCGAACGCATCGTCGTGACCGGCTACATGGACGACGATCCGGATCTTTCCGGTATTGATCATGCCGTGATCTGGGACGATTTTGTTGACAACGACGCGCGGGACATCGACTTTGCGCAGCTTCCGTTCGACCATCCGGTCTACATTCTTTATTCTTCCGGCACCACCGGTGTGCCCAAGTGCATCGTCCATGGCGCCGGCGGCACGCTCTTGCAGCACCTCAAGGAACTGCAGCTGCACACCGATCTGAAGCGCGACGACGCGCTGTTCTACTTCACCACCTGCGGCTGGATGATGTGGAACTGGCTGGTCTCCGGGCTGGCCGTGGGTTCGACCGTGGTGCTCTACGACGGCTCGCCCTTCCATCCCGACGGTCATGTGCTGTGGAATCTCGTCGATGAAGTGGGCGTGACGGTGCTGGGCACCAGCGCGAAGTGGATTTCGGCCTGCGAAAAGGCCGGTATCAAGCCGCGTGAGTCTCACCGGCTGGAGCATCTTCGGGCCATTCTGTCGACCGGCTCGCCGCTGCTGCCCGAGTCGTTCGATTACGTCTATCGCGACGTGGGCGACGATCTGCAGCTGAGCTCGATTTCCGGCGGCACGGATATCGTCTCCTGCTTTGCGCTGGGCAATCCGCTGCTGCCGGTCTACAGGGGGGAGCTGCAGTGCCGCGGGCTGGGGATGAAGGTCGAGATCCGCGCCGATGACGGGAGCGTGGTCGAGGATGAAACCGGCGAGCTGACCTGCTCGCTGCCCTTTCCCTGCATGCCGGTGAAGTTCTGGAATGATGCCGATGGCAAGCGATATCGCGAGGCCTACTTCGAGAAGTTCGAGGGCATTTGGTCGCACGGTGACTACGCCCGGCTGACACCCACCGGCGGGGTGGTGATCTACGGGCGCTCGGACGCCACCCTCAACCCCGGCGGGGTACGCATCGGCACAGCCGAGATCTATCGCCAGGTCGAAAAACTGGACGAGATCATCGAGTCGATCTGTGTTGGCCAGCAATGGGAGGGCGACGTGCGCGTGGTGTTGTTCGTGCGCCTGAGAGACGGCATCGAACTCGATGACGAGCTCAGGGACCGCATCCGCAAGACCGTGCGCGCCAACGCTACCCCGCGCCACGTGCCGGCGAAGATCGTGGCCGTGTCCGACATTCCGCGCACGGTCTCGGGCAAGATCGTCGAACTGGCCGTGCGCGACGTCATCCACGATCGTGAAGTCAAGAACACTTCGGCGCTGGCCAACCCCGAAGCGCTGGAACAGTACCGCGACCTCGACGAGCTGCAAAGCTGAAGCGTTGCTCGTCGGCGGTGTAACGCCGACCTGCGTGGGGGTTCGTCGGAGAGGTCGTCCGTCGGCGGTGTAACGCCGACCTACGTGGGTGGTTTGTCGGAGGGTCGGGTAAGGTCGCGGTTACATCCGCGACGGACGACGTTCGGGGTTTGCGTTTACATGTGAGCGATGCGTGTCCCGATCGGAGAGGTTGTCCGTTGGCGATGTAACGCCGACCTACGTGGGTGGTTTGTCGGAGGGTCGGGTAGGTCGCGGTTACAGCCGCGACGGGCGACGTTCGGGGTCTTGTTCACACGTGAGCGATGCGTGTTCCGATCGGCCAGGTTGTCCGTCGGCGGTGTAACGCCGACCTACGTGGGTGGTTTGTCGGAGGGTCGGGTAGGTCGCGGTTACATCCGCGACGGACGACGTTCGGGGTTTGCGTTTACATGTGAGCGATGCGTGTCCCGATCGGAGAGGGTGTCCGTTGGCGATGTAACGCCGACCTACGGTGTTTCTGGTTGAATTCCTACGGCGGGGCGGGCGGGGCGGCGGATGCCTCGCAGCACGGGGCGGTGCATCATGCCTGCATGCCTCGCTACAGACGCTATTTCGGAGACAACTGCTGGGTTTTTCTGACGCTGGTGTCGGCACAGCGGCGGCCGTGGCTGCGCGCGGCTGCAGAAAAGCGCATGGTGGTAGAGGGGTTTCGGGCAACGAAGGCGCGACACGGGTTTCGGCATCTGGCGCACGTGATTCTCGATGACCACCTCCACTGGATGCTGGTGGTGGACGACGGAGCGACCATTCCGCAGATCGTTTCCTGCTTCAAGCGATGCGTGGCTTTTTCACGACGCGACCGGCGGTTGCCGTGGCGGCAGTTGTGGCAGCGTCGCTACTACGACCACATGCTGCGCGACGACCGGGATCTGAGGCTGCATCTGGATTATCTGCACTACAACCCGGTCAGGCACGGTTATGTGGCCATGGCCTGCCAGTACCGCTGGTCCAGTTTTCATGCCTGGGTCGAGCGGGGGCAGTACAGCCATTCCTGGGGGACGAGCGAGCCGAAGCACATTTCCGGCATGGATCTCGAGTAGGTCGCGGTTACATCCGCGACGGACGGCGTTCGGGGTTTGCGTTCACATGCAAGCGATGTGTGTTCCAGCCATCCACGTCGTCTGTCGGCGATGTAACGCCGACCTACGCGGGTGGTTGTCCAGTTGGCATGATGAATTGCCGGAAGATGGCCTTGAGCTCGGGCAGGGCGCTTTCGAGGCGGTGGTCGCTGTCGAGGAGGTGGAGGGCGGTGTTGTTCGCTTCAGCAAAGCGCAGGCTGTGCTGCCACGGAATGATGTCGTCGTGCCAGCCGTGAATCACGGCGAGCCGGTTCGATCGGGGCGCGTAGCTTTCTGGCACTACGCCATTGGGTACGCGGTCTTCCAGAAACAGGGCCGGGGCCATCAGGAACAGGCCGGCGACGGGAACGGTTTCGGCGGCGTGCATGGCAACCCAGCCGCCCATGGAGGAGCCGACCAGTACGGGTTCGACGGCCTGCCCACGCACGACCTCGATCAGCCGATCCGCGCGCGCGACGGGGTCGTCGCGCTGGTCGCGATAGTCGATGGCCAGGGTGTCGAAGCCGGCGCGGCGGGCAATGGGTTCGAGTTCGACGATTTTCAGACTCTGCGGGCTGGAGAGGTGGCCGTGGCTGAAGATGACGGTTGTCGTGGTTTGGCTCATACGTTCATTCACTCCTGTGTCCGGTCCGGATTGTTGCATCGTTTTGGCGGGGTGCCAATATCGTAGGTCGGCGTTACATCGCCGACGGGCCACCTTGATGGTTGGGGTGAATGTGGTACACGCATGAACAGGGCCTCGAGCTTTGTCCGTCGCGGGCGTGACCGCGACCTGCGTCGGACGGAATCCCCCTTTTCGCCGCCCGGGCCGTGGTCGGTTAGCGGCATGCTCAAGAAACGCGGACAGGCATATCTCGTTGTTTCGGTCCGATGTAGAATCTGTGGATGATCGAGGGAGTCCTGATTGCCGTTCTGCTCGTCCTGCTGGTGTGGGCTGTCTTCATCTTCAATCAGCTGGTGCGCTCGCGCAACCTGGTGCGGAATGGTTTTGCCGATATCGACGTGCAGCTTCAGCGTCGCCAGGATCTGGTGCCGCAGCTGGTCGAGGCGGTGCGTGCCTACAGCGGGCACGAGCAGCGCGTGTTCGAGGAGATCACGGCGCTGCGTTCGCGGGCGCGCGAGGCCGCCGGCGAGGGCAGGGCTCTGACCATGGCCGAAACCGAAGGGGCGCTGGCCTCCGGTCTGGGCCGCCTGCTCGTGCTGGCCGAGAGCTATCCGGACCTCAAGGCCACCCAGAGCTTTCAGCAGCTGACCGACGAGCTTGTCGAGACCGAAGACCTGCTCTCGCACGCGCGGCGCTTCTACAACGGCGCGGTGCGCGATCTCAATACCCGAGTCCAGCAGTTTCCCGACCTGTTGATCGCGCGGCTGACGGGCTTTGATCAGGCAAGCTACTTCAGCGCCGATATCGAGGCGCGCTCGGTTCCCGAAGTGGCCCGCCTGCTTTCGGTAAACGAGCAGGCGTCCCGGTGACATCCGGCCTGGCGCGGTTTCTGCTTCTGCTTGCGCTTGCGCCGCTGGCAGTGGCCGCCGAGGAGCGCATCGCCGAATTCGCCAGCGAGATCGAGGTTCAGCCTTCCGGCGAGCTGCTGGTCACCGAAACGATAACCGTCTTGGCCGAGGGGCGCGAGATCCGGCGCGGTATCTACCGGGATTTCCCCACCCGCTACCCGCAGCGCGACGGCAGGCGCGTGAGCGTGCCGTTCGAGATAACAGACGTGCGCCGCAACAGCGAGCGCGAGGATTGGCATATCGAGTCGATCAGCAACGGCGTGCGGGTCTATTTCGGCAGCGCCGACCGGACGCTCGACCACGGTCGGCACACCTACGAGCTGAGCTATCGAACCGCGCGCCAGGTCGGCTTTTTCGAGGATTTCGACGAGCTCTACTGGAACGTGACCGGAAACGCCTGGGCCTTTCCGATCGAGCGGGCCAGCGCCGTGGTGAACTTGCCGGCCGGCGCCGGGCCGGAGGAGCTGCGCCTGGATGCCTACACCGGACTTCAGGGCGAGCAGGGCAGCGACGTGCGCAGCGTGGTAGTCAGCGGCAGACGGGCCCGTTTCGAAACGACGCGCCGGCTCTCTCCCGGCGAGGGGCTGACCATTGCGGTCGGTTTTCCCAAGGGCCTGGTCAACGAGCCCACGGCGGCAGAGAAGCTGCGGCTGGATGCCCGGGACAATCGCGTGGCGATCATCGGGGCGGCCGGCACGCTCGTGATGGCGCTGTGGTACCTGTTTGCCTGGGCGCGGGTCGGCCGCGATCCCGACGGCGGCGCGATCTATGCGCGTTACAACCCGCCACAGGGTTATTCGCCGGCCATGCTGCGCTATGTCTGGAAGATGGGCTATGACAAGACTGCCACCGCCGCCGCCCTGGTCAGCCTGGCGGTCAAGGGCGCGCTCAGGCTCGACAAGGGCGCGGACGGCTACGTTGCCGAGCGGCTCGATGGCGAGACCGAATCGGCAACCGAGGGCAAACTGCTCGAGCGCCTGGGCGAGCGCCTGACGTTCAAGAGGTCCAACCACAAGTCAGTCAGGGCGGCCCTGAAGGCGCACGAGAAGGCGCTTTCCGGGCGGATGGAGGGGCGCTATTTCAAGCTCAACCGCTGGTGGGTGATTCCCGGCATCCTGGTCTCCATCGCGACCCTGCTGGGCATGATCATGAGCCTGCCAGGAGAGGACAAGTTCGTTGCCGGCTCTTTGGCCGTGCACCAGACGGTCTGGAATCTGGGCACGGCCGTGCTGCTGATGCGCGTGTATCGTTCCTGGCGCGATCTCGAGGGCGTCACCGGCCTGCTCGGAGCGATCGGACTGACCGCCTTCAGCCTGCCCTTTGCGGCGGCGAGCGTCATCATCCTGGGCCTGTTCGGTCACATGATCGGCTGGATTCCCGCGCTGATCGTGGTGGTCATTGCCCTTGTCAATGGCCTGTTCTGGAGCTGGATGCGCGCGCCGACGCTGAAAGGGCGCCTGCTGCTCGATCATATCGAGGGCCTGCGCCTGTACCTGACCGTCGCCGAGCGCGATGACATCGAGCGCCGCCACGGCGACGCGCCGCCGCAAACCTTCGAGGAGTTCGAGCGCCTGCTGCCCTATGCCGTCGCGCTCGACGCCGCCGACACCTGGGCCAAGCGCTTTGCCGCCGAAATCGAAGCAGCGGCGCAGGTCGGCACCGCGCAGACCCGGCACTGGTATCCGGCCACCGTCAGCAGTGGCCGCTTCAGCGCAGCCGGCCTGGGCAGCGCGCTGGGTTCGAGCCTGGCCAGCGCCACCGCATCGGCCTCGACCGCGCCGGGATCGAGCTCCGGCGGCGGTGGCGGCGGCTTCTCCGGCGGTGGCGGAGGTGGCGGTGGCGGCGGCGGCTGGTAATCCGAAACCTCTGAAACGCAAAGACGCAAAGACGCAAAGCAGCAAAGAGCGCGAAGAAAAAATCGGTTAACCGCGGAAGACACGGAAAACACGGAAGAAACTTCAATCAAGGTGTTCGCTCATTGCATGCCAGGGACATAAAAGGTGACCCCGAAATGTTTTTCCGTGCATTCCGTGACTTCCGTGGTTCAAGTGCTTCCGGTTTTCGTTTCTGATCTTCGTTCTTGATCTTCTTTGCGTCCTGAACTGCTTTGCGCCTTTGCGTTTTAGGGGTTTTTCAAGCAGAGTATCGACAACTTTCTGATCTGTAACGGTAGACAACATGACATCCAACCCGACCCGCAACCTGGCCGTGTTCTGCGACTTCGAGAACATCGCCCTGGGCGTGCGCGACATGCGTTACGAGGCCTTCGACATCCAGAAGGTGCTCGAACGGCTGCTGCTCAAGGGCAATATCGTGGTCAAGAAGGCCTACTGCGACTGGGGCCGCTACAGCGAGTTCAAGCCGGCCATGCACGAGGCGGCGTTCGAGTTGATCGATATTCCTCACGTGCGCATCTCGGGCAAGAATTCGGCCGATATCCGCATGGTCGTCGACGCACTCGATCTGGCCTACACCAAGGGCCACGTCGATACGTTCGCGCTGCTCAGCGGCGACTCGGACTTTTCGCCGCTGGTCTCGAAGCTCAGGGAAAACAACAAGACGGTGATCGGTGTGGGCGTGAAGAGCTCCACGTCCGATCTGCTGATGTCCAACTGCGATGAATTCATCTTCTACGATGACCTCATCCGCACGAAACCTCGGCCCGCGAGCAAGAAGAAGGTGACGAAGAAAAAGAAGAAGACAGCGGCTCGAAAGATCGACAAGAAACAGCAGGAAGCGTTCGACCTGGTGCTGGAAACAGCCGAGGCGGTGTCCGCCGACCGCGATGCCGAGGAGAAAGTGTGGGGTTCCATGGTCAAACAGGCGCTCAAGCGCCGGCAGCCGGGCTTCAGCGAGTCGTATCATGGCTTCAAGAGCTTCAACAGCTTGCTCGAGGAGGCGCAGAAGGCCGGGCTGGTCGAACTCGAACCTGATGAGAAATCCGGCGGCTACATCATCCGGTCAATCAAGTCCGAAGAGTGACGCGTCGTCCGTCGGCGATGTAACGCCGACCTACATCGGGCGGTTGATCGCATCGACGGTTGACCGGCGGCTGTGCGCCGCTCGCGCAGGTCGCGGTTACATCCGCGACGGACGACTCAATCGTCGCCCGCCGATCCTTCGCCGATGTGGTGCACCGTGCGCTGGGGGAACGGAATCGAGCATCCGGCCGCCTCGAGCTCGGCCTTGATCTGCTCGAGCAGTTCGCTGCGCACGACCCAGTAATCGGCCGCGTTCACCCAGGGGCGCACCGCGAAGTTGACGCTGGAGTCGGCCAGGTCCATCAGCAGGATGGCCGGCTCGGGGTCTTTCAGCACCTTTTCGTGGCCGGTAATGACCCTTTCGATCGTGGCGCGCGCCACCTTCAGGTCGTCGGCGTAGTCCACGCCGATGGTCAGGTCGCAGCGACGGGTGTCAAACGCCGAGTAGTTGGTGATCGGGCTGGTGGTAATCTGGCTGTTGGGCACGATCACGCTGCGGTTGTCGGTGGTCACCAGGCGGGTGTTGAAAAGGCCAACGCGATCGACCGTGCCCGACACGCCGCCGGCCTCGACGAAGTGCCCCTTGGTGAAGGGGCGGTAGCCGACCAGCATGACGCCTGCGGCGAAGTTCGAGAGGCTGTTCTGCAGCGCCAGCCCGATGGCCAGCGCGGCGCCGCCGAGAATGGCGATCAGCGGCGTGATGGCGATGCCCAGGTAGCTGATGGATGCCAGGACCACGCACATCAGAAGCAGGACGTAGAGGATGGTGCCGATGAAGGCGACCAGCATGGCGTCGAGCTGTCGCCGCGTCATGGTGCGCCGCGCCAGGGCGACAACCGCTTTGGCGACCCAGCGGCCGATGATGAAGATCAGGACCGCGCCGACAACTTGCCAGGCAACCGCGATGATCTGGCCGGTTTCGAGATTGGCGAACCACTGCTGCAGGCTTTCCATGTGGGGCTCCCTTCGCTATTGTTCGGGTTGTTGGCGAATGATGTGCCGACGGTGGGGCTACGTCAAGGTTGTCCGTCGGCGATGTAACGCCGACCTACATCACCCGGTCGATCCGGCGTTGTCCGTCGGCGATGTAACGCCGACCTACATCACCCGGTCGATCCGGCGTTGTCCATCGGCGATGTAACGCCGACCTACATCACTCGGTCGATCCGGCGTTGTCCGTCGGCGATGTAACGCCGACCTGCATCACCCGGTCGATCCGGCGTTGTCCGTCGGCGATGTAACGCCGACGGACGCGGGTCGGTGGAATGCGCGCCTTACTTCGGTTCCAGCCGCACGGCGCCGTCGAGGCGCAGGGTGGTGCCGTTCAGGTAGGCGTTTTCCACGATGTGGGCCGCCAGGCGGGCGTATTCTTCGGGCTTGCCCAGGCGTTTGGGAAACGGGATGGATTCGCCCAGGGCCTTTTGTACCTTCTCGGGCATGATGTCGACCATGGGCGTGTGGAAGACACCCGGAGCGATGGTCATCACGCGTACACCGAAACGGGTGAACTCGCGTGCCATGGGCAGGGTCATGCCGACTACGCCGCCCTTGGATGCCGAATAGGCGGCCTGGCCGATCTGGCCTTCGTAGGCGGCGACCGACGCGGTGTTGATGATCACGCCGCGCTCGCCGTCGTCATTGGGCTCGTTGTGCTGCATCAGGTTGGCCGCTGCCTTGCTGATGTTGAAGCTGCCGACCAGGTTGACCATGACCGTCTGCGAAAAGGTCTCGAGCGGCATCGGCGCCTCGCGGCCGAGTACCCGGCCGGCGCCGAGAATGCCGGCGCAGTTGACGGCAACATTGATCTCGCCGAGCCAGTCTTTCGCCTCGCCGAGTACGTTTTCGACTTCCGATTCGCTGGTGACGTCGGTCCTGAAGAACTTCGCCTTTTCTTCGCCGAGCTTGCCGACGGCCTCGGCGGCCTTGTCTTCATTGACGTCGAGTAAGGCGACCTTGCCGCCGAGCGCGACGAAATGCTCGGCCACGGCAAGGCCCAGCCCCGAAACGCCGCCGGTGATGACGGCCTTGATGTTGTTGGTATCCATTGAAAACTCCTGTGTTTTGAAGATCAAAAGCAAAACCTTTGAAACGCAAAGACGCGAAGACGCAAAGAAGAACTGACGCTATGCTTATGCATGTCTTGGTAAGTTGTTGACCACGCGTGTTATGCCATCCTTCATCAGTGAACAATTCCAGTTGGCCAGCAGTCCAAGCCGATGATTCGAAAGTTTCAGATAGGTGAAGAGCTGAGTCTTGTGAACAGGAAGAATGGCTTGGACCACTTTGCTTTCGACTATCACCGAGCGATCGATAATCATGTCTGCCCGAAAGCCGGCATCGATTTTCATTCCATCATAGTGAACTGGTAAAAAGACTTCGGTCGCTACTTCATGCCCGCGCTGGCGTAGTTCGTGGTCCAGACACGCTTGGTAGGTTGACTCAAGGAGGCCCGGGCCCAACGCACGATGTACCTTGACCATGGCATCCACAATGGCTGTGGCTGTCCCCTCGATCGCAGCTCGCGATTCACTCATTTCTTTGCGTCTTCGCGTCTTTGCGTTTCAGAGGTTTTCTGCTTCCAGAGTGCACCTAATTGCGTTTGAGGATGGCCTGCCCCGTTCTCGAGCGGGGGCGGTCGAGTTCGCCGGCGATCCAGTCGCCGACGCGGGCGAGGGCCTTGAGGTCGATGCCGGTTTCAAGGCCCAGGCCGTTGAGCATGTAGACGACGTCTTCGGTGGCGACGTTGCCGGTGGCGCCGCGGGCAAACGGGCAGCCGCCCAGGCCGGCGACCGAGGAGTCGACGACGCGCACGCCGGCTTCCAGGCAGGCGTGAATGTTGGCCAGGGCCTGGCCGTAGGTGTCGTGGAAGTGCACGGCGAGCTGGCCGATGGGGACGGAACGGGCGACGGTCTCCAGCATTTCGCGTGCCTTGCCCGGCGTGCCCACGCCGATGGTGTCGCCCAGCGAGATTTCCGCGCAGCCGGCGTCGTGCAGTGCTTCAGCGACGCGCACGACATCCGCGATCGGCACATCGCCCTGGTACGGGCAGCCGAGCACGGTCGAGACGTAGCCGCGAACGCGCACGCCGTCGGTGCGGGCGCGGGCGAGCACGGGAGCGAAGCGCTCCAGCGACTCGGCGATGGTGCAGTTGATGTTTTTCTTGTTGAAGGCTTCGGAGGCGGCGGTAAAGACCGCGACTTCTTCGGCGCCGACCTTGCGGGCGCGCTCGTAGCCCTTCTCGTTGGGCACCAGCACCGGGTAGCGCACGCCGCTCTTGCGCTCGATGTGGCCGAAGACCTCCTCGGCGTCGGCCAGCTGCGGGATGGCGGGGGCGGCTACGAAGCTGGTGGCTTCAACCACGCCCAGGCCGGTGTCGGCGAGGCGTTCGATCAGCTCGATCTTGACCCCGGTCGGAATGGTGTAGGGCTCGTTCTGGAGCCCGTCGCGCGGCCCGACCTCGACGATGGTGACGGCGTCACTCATGGCCTCAGACAAGCTCGATGGCCAGTGCAGTGGCCTCACCGCCACCGATGCACAGGCTGGCAACGCCACGCTTGCCGCCGCGGGCTTTCAGGGCGTGAATCAGCGTGACCACGATGCGCGCGCCGCTGGCGCCGATGGGGTGGCCCAGGGCGACGGCGCCGCCGTTGACGTTGACCTTGTCGTGCGGCAGGTCGAGTTCTTTCATCGCCGCCATGGTGACGGTGGCGAAGGCTTCGTTGATTTCGAACAGATCGACTTCGTCGGCCTTCCAGCCGGCGTTGTCGAGCACTTTCGAAATGGCGCCCACCGGGGCGGTGGTGAACCATTCCGGCTCCTGGGAGTGGGTGGCGTGGGCGACGATGCGCGCCAGCGGCGCTGCACCGCGCGACTCGGCCTCGCCTGAACGCATCAGCACGAGGGCTGCCGCGCCGTCGGAAATCTTCGACGAGCTGGCTGCGGTGATGGTGCCGTCTTTCGCAAAGGCCGGACGCAGTTTGGGCATTTTCTCCACCGGCGATTTGGCCGGTTCCTCGTCGGTGTCGACTTCCGCTTCGCCCTTGCGGGTCTTGACCGTGACCGGAGCGATCTCGGCGGCGAAGGCGTCGGACTCGATCGCGGCCATGGCGCGCTCGACCGAGGCCTTCGAGAAGGCGTCCTGGTCGTCGCGGGTGAAACCGTACTTGGCCACGCACTGCTCGCCGAACTGCCCCATCATCTGACCGTCGTAGGGGTTCTGCAGGCCGTCGAAGAACATGTGGTCGAGCAGTTTCGCATGCCCCATTCTCAGGCCGCGCTCGCTCAGGTAGGGCGCGTTGGTCATCGACTCCATGCCGCCAGCGACGATGACGTCGGCCGAGCCGGCCAGCAGGGCATCGTGGCCCTGCATCACCGCCTTCATGCCCGAGCCGCAGACCTTGTTGATGGTGGTGCAGCCGGTCGAAACCGGTAGCCCGGCACCCAGCGCGGCCTGGCGCGCGGGCGCCTGACCGACGCCGGCGGGCAGTACGCAGCCCATGATGACCTCGGAGACGTCCGCGCCGTCGACGCCGGCATCGGCCACGGCGGCCTTGATGGCGGCCGCGCCCAGGTCGGGCGACTTGACCGGGGCGAACTGGCCCTGGAACGAGCCGATGGCGGTTCGGCGAGCGGAAACGATGACAATGGAATCGGTCATGAGGCAAATCCGTGGGTTTGGAAATGGAAGTTATCTATTATCGCAGGTTGGGCCGAAAGGTTGCTACCGCAAGCCGGCGCCGGTTGCCACCAGGGTGCGCCGGGTGCTGTAAAAGCCTGTAACCACGGAAGGCGCGGAAAGTCACGGAAACGGCTGTGCCGGAAAAGCTCCCGGAGCACATTCGATCCGATTTTTTCCGTGCCTTCAGTGTTTTCCGTGGGTTCAGAGATTTCGGGTTTTTTCGAGATTCAGAGCCAGAAGCCCCAGATGGCGGTGCTGGTGACGACCATCAGCAGGGCGTTGAGGGGGGCGCCGACTCTGGCGAAATCGGTGAATCGATACAGGCCGGTGCCGTGGATCATGGTGTTGGTCTGGTAGCCCACCGGCGTGAGGAAGCTGGTCGAGGCGGCGAACATCACTATCAACACCAGCGGCAGGACGGGCAGGCCGAGCTGGTCGGCCAGGCCGATGGCCACCGGAACCAGGATGACCGCGGCGGCGTTGTTGCTGACCATCTCGGTGAGTACGGTGGTGATGGCATACAGTGCCATGAGCACCAGCAGCGGATGCCAGCTGCCGGCGTTGGCGGCCAGCAGACCGGCCAGCCAGGCCGCCGCACCGGACTTGGTCATGGCGATCCCCAAGGGGATGACGCCGGCGAGCAGGAAGATCACGTTCCAGGCCACGCCCGAGTACAGATCCTCGCGGGCGAGGCAGCCGGTAAAAATCATGGCCAGCACGCCGATCAGCGCGGTGATGACAATGGGCAGGGGCGTGAGCGCGGCGGCGAGCACCACCCCGGCGACGATCAGGCCGGCCGTCCACATGCGGGCGCGGTCGAACTCGTCTTCGAAGGTGTCGAGCACGATCACGTCGGGGTGGCGCCGCAGCTTTTCCAGCGCGGTGGTCGACAGCTGCAGCAGCACGATCTCGCCCACCCGCAGCGGCTCATCGGCCAGGCGCGGAGCGCTCACGCGATCGGCTTCCAGCCCCACCGGGCGGGCCTGGTAGCGGCGCCAGAAACCGACCTTGCTGCCGTGCTCACCGTTGAAGACGCGCTCGTTGCGCAGCAGGATGCGCGCCAGGTGGCCGTCGCTGCGCACGCCCCTGGCGTGGCCGAAGTCCGAAATCAGCCTGACGTCATCGGATTTGATCAGATCAGCGACCTGGCGGCGCGTGCCGCGCAGCTGGAGGACATCGTCGACCTTCAGGCGGGTAGTGGCCGCGCGCTTGATGTGCGACTCGCCGTCGCGGATCAGGCGCACCACCTCGGCGCCGCTGTGGTCGTCGAAGTCGGCCTCGCTGGCGCTCTTGCCGACCAGGCGGCCGCCGGAGGTGACCCGGACCTCGAAAATGAAATCTTCCTCGTTCTTGTCCTGCACCGACACGCGGTCGCCTCTGGGCAGCAGCCAGCGCCCGACGACCAGGAAATACAGCACGCCGGTGGTGAGTACGATGGCGCCGACGTGGGTGAACTCGAACATGCCGATGGCGCGGCCGAAGTCGGGGTGGTCGGCGGCCAGAGCCGAGGCCAGCAGGTTGGTCGAGGTGCCGATCAAAGTCAGGGTGCCGCCCATCATGGCCACAAAGCTCATCGGCATGAGCAGGCGCGCCGCGCTCGAGCCCGAACGCCGGGCCATGTCGAGCACCAGCGGGATGGCCACGGCGACCGCCGCGGTGTTGTTGATCAGGCCCGAGACCGGCCCGACGAGCAGCGCGATGATGATGATCTGACGCGACTCCGGGCCTTTCATCCACGGTGAGAGCAGTAGGCCGAGGCGGTGCACCAGGCCGGTGCGCTGCACGCCGGCCGACAGGATGAACATCGCCAGAACCGTCACGGTGGCCGGCGACGACAAGCCAGACAGGCCTTCACGAACCGTGGGAAACGCGGCCTGGAGGTCGATGCCGCGCTCGACCAGCCACTGCGAATGAAACAGCAGCGGAATGGCGGTGACCGTGATCAGGATCAGAAAGGCGGTGACGTCCAGCGGAAAGCGCTCGCTGGCGAACAGGTAGAGCGCGATGGCGATGATGACGAAGACCAGGCCGATTTCGACGGTCATTCAGGATCCAGCCGGGGTAATGAAAACCAGAACCTTTTTAACGCAAAGACGCAAAGCAGCAAAGAACGCAAAGAAAGCCTGATGAAATAAAACCTCACCTGATTATGGACGTTACTCAGCCAGCTCAGGGCCCGGCCTTTTGAAACCGCAGATTCACCCAGATTCAGTAAGAAAAAAGTCTTATAACCACGGGAAACACGGAAACACGCGGAACACGTGCTCCGTGAGCCCAATGTTTCTTGTTTGTTTTCTTTTCTTTGCGTCCTTTGCTGCTTTGCGTCTTTGCGTTTCAAGGATTTTCCGTCTCAGCTTCGCCCGGCGGCGAGTTCGCGGCCGATGAGCATGCGGCGGATTTCGTTGGTGCCGGCGCCGATATCGTAGAGTTTGGCGTCTCGGAGCAGGCGGCCGGTGGGGTATTCGTTGATGTAGCCGTTGCCGCCCAGAGCCTGGATGGCTTCCAGCGCGACGTTGACGGCGCTTCTCGAGGCGTGCAGCAGGCAGGCTGCGGCGTCGATGCGCGAGCGCTCGCCGGTGTCGTAGGCGGCTGCAAGCTGGTAGGCAAAGCCGCGGGAAGACTGCAGCGCGGCGTACATGTCGCCGACCTTGGCCTGCATCAGGCCGAAGTCGGACAGCGCGCGGCCGAACTGCTTGCGCTCGCGGATGTAGGGCAGCACATTGTCCATGGCGGCCTGCATGATGCCGATCGGGCCGCCGGAGAGCACCAGGCGCTCCGAGTTGAGCCCTGACATCAGGATCTTCACGCCTTCGTTGACCTCGCCCAGGACGTTTTCTGCGGGAATTTCGCAGTTGTCGAAAACCAGCTCGCAGGTGTTGGAGCCGCGCATGCCCAGCTTGTCGAGCTTTTGCGCCTTGCTGAAGCCGCTGAAATCCTTCTCGATGAGAAAGGCGGTCATGCACTTGCTGCCGGCTTCCTGCCCGGCGGTGCGCATGTAGACCACGGCGACGTCGCATTCAGGGCCGTTGGTGATCCACATCTTCGAGCCGTTGGCGACCCACACATCGCCCTTCTTTTCGGCGCGGCAGCTCATCGAGCCGACCACGTCGGAACCGGCGCCCGGCTCGGACATGGCCAGAGCGCCGACCCATTCGCCGGAGACGAGCCGGGGTACGTACTTCTCGCGCTGGGCCGCTGTGCCGTTGCGGTAGAGGTTGTCCACGCACAGATTGGAGTGGGCGCCGAAGGACAGGCCGATGGAGGCCGAGGCGCGGGAAATTTCTTCCATTGCCACCAGGTGGGCCAGATAGCCCATGTCCGAGCCGCCGTGCGCTTCGGGAATGGTGATGCCGAGAAGGCCCATGTCGCCGAGCTCGCGCCAGAGCTCCTGCGGAAATTCATTGCTGCGGTCGATTTCTTCCGCGCGCGGCGCGATCGAGTCTTCGGCGTAGCGGCGCACGCTCTCGCGCAGCATTTCGATATCTTCGGACAGTTTCATGGTTGGGTGCCTGTCATCAGAAAGAGCCTTGAAGCCAACAGGGGCAAGAAGGGCACGAGGTGAAAATGGAACCTGTTCATTGTTCGTATCCTTCGTGCCCCTGGTGGTTCATTCAGCCCCGGAAGAGCCCGGGCGCTCCGGAGTTACTGGTTGCCACGTTCGCGGCCGGGGAAGCGGTGCGAGCGGCCCATGAAGGGCAGCTTGAGCTTGCCGATCATGGCGATGCGCTCCTCGGCCATGCGGTTGGCGGCTTTCCAGGTCGTGATGCCGTCGCGTTCGGCAATCTGGAAGATCTTGGAGACGTTGTAGTAAATGGCGCGCGTCATGCGCTTGGCGCGCTCGCGGTTATAGCCTTCGAACTCGATGGAGACGTTCATCAGGCCGCCGGCGTTGACGGCGTAGTCGGGCGCGTAGATGATGCCGCGGCCATCGAGCTCGTCGCCGGCCTCGTCGTCGGCAAGCTGGTTGTTGGCCGAACCGCACACGATCTTGAACTTGAAGCGCGGGATGGTCTGTTCGTTGACGATGCCGCCCAGCGCGGTGGGCGCAAAGACGTCCGCGTCGACGTCGTAGATGTCGTCTACTCCGACGGCTTCACAGCCGAGTTCGACGGCGGCCTGAACCGGCTCGTCGTAGATGTCGGCCACGAACACCTTGGCATTTTCGCGCCGCAGCAGCTTGACCAGCTCCATGCCGACGTGACCCACGCCCTGAACGGCAAAGCTGTACTTGCTGATGTCTTCGTCGCCGAACTTCTTCTGCAGGCTGGCGCGAATGCCCTGCAGGGTGCCGAAGGCGGTGAACGGCGAGGGATCGCCCGAGCCGCCGTGAACCTGATGGACACCGACCACGTTGCCGGTTTCCTGGAAGACGTACTCCATGTCGTTGACGTCGATGCCCACATCCTCGGCGGTGATGTAGCGCCCGTGCAGCGAGTCGATGAAGCGGCCCATGGCGCGAAACAGTGCTTCGGACTTGTCCTTGCGCGGGTCGCCGATGATGACGGCCTTGCCGCCGCCGAGGTTCAGGCCGGCCACCGAAGCCTTGTAGGTCATGCCGCGCGACAGGCGCAGCACGTCGTCGAGCGCTTCCTGCTCGGTGGCATAAGGCCACATGCGCATGCCGCCCAGCGCCGGCCCGAGCGTGGTGTTGTGAATGGCGATGATGCCTTTGAGGCCGGCATCCTTGTGGTGGCAGAAGATGACCTGCTCGTGCTCGGTCGTGTGAATGGTTTCAAACAGATTCATTGACGGTCCTCCATGGCCTGCACCCGTGCGGTTGCAGGCGTTCAGTGCCGATTCCGCTTCGAATCAGCCGGGTTCGATTCATTGATTGCCATGCCCGGTAGTGATTTTCCCCGCAATGGCGTTTTCAGGAAAGATCGAGGCATCGAATGCCCGCCCGGCCGAGTGCTGACGGCAGACGAGTCAGCCGCTTATTTTAGCCTGATCAGGAGGTGTCGTGTCGGATTGTGCCGCGGCGCGCTTTCGAAGGAGGGCGCGAACGATCGAAGGAGGGCGCGAACGATCTGCAGCTGGGTGTGAAGATCGCGCCCGGGACCACGCCCGGGCGCTGAAGCGTTTCTCCGGCGCCCCGGGCTCGCCGGTGAGCGTGTCAATCAAATGCCGGGCCGGGCTGCTTGCCCATGAGCTTGAGTATTCTGGCCAGCGGGCAGAACCCGGTCAATGAAGCCTGCAGCAGGTTGAATCCGATAAAGGCCGTCAGCAGCAGCCAGTAGGCGCTGTGGAGATGTGACAGCGCCACGCTGACAAGCACCATGAAGCCCGCGAAGGCGAAAACCAGTCGGTCGATGTTCATGACGTGTTCCTTGGAAGCAGTGAATTGACCATAATATAAGCAAAGACTAATATATAAGTCAAGCACACAGGGGCAGGCCTGCATTGTGGCACCGCAGAATCAGCTACGGGTCTTGTGGCCGAGGGACAGCCTGCTCAGGTCGCCACGGCCCGAATGGCAAGGAAAAAGAAGACCGAAAGCAGGGCGCCGGCCGGAATGGTGATGACCCAGGAAAGGAAGATCGAACTGACGGTCTGGAGATTGATCGCGGCGATGCCGCGGGCCAGCCCGACCCCCAGAATGCCGCCGACAACCGTATGGGTTGTGGAAATGGGCAAGCCGGTGCCGGAGGCCATGACGATGGTTGCGGCCGCGGCGAGCCCGGCGGCAAACCCGCGGCTGGGCGTGAGCACGGTGATCTTGCTGCCGACCGTGGCGATGACGCGATGACCATACGTGGCCAGGCCAATGACAATGCCGGTGCCGCCGAGGATCAGGATCCATATCGGCACGATCGCCTGCTGCTCGACGCTGCCGCTGCTGGCAACGCTGACCACTGCCGCAACTGGTCCAATGGCGTTGGCAACATCGTTGGAGCCGTGGGCAAAGGCCATGGCGCAGGCGGTCACGACCATCAATACGCCGAAGATGCGCTCGACGGCGTAGTAGTTGAGTTCGGTATCGTCGAGGTTGGCAGCGGGGATGCGCAGGATGAAAATCGTGCCAACGCCGGCAATCACGGCGCCGACCAGCACCGCCAGGGCATACGAGTGCGCCGGGTCGAGGTCGACGCCGATATGCTTGAGGCCCTTGAATACGGTGACCAGGGTCATGAAAAACCCGGCCAGGAAGATATAGCCGGGGACATAGCGCCGCGCCGCCTTGAGCGGGTCGGGGCGGTCGAGAACCAGCCGCTGAACGCTGGTGAACAGCAGCCAGGCGATGAAGCCGGCCATCAGGGGGCTGATGACCCAGCTCATGACGATCTGGCCGACCTGGTCCCAGTGAACAGCGGAAAAGCGGATGCCGATGGCGGCAAAGCCGACAACCGCACCGATGATGGTGTGGGTGGTGGAGACCGGCCAGCCGCGCGCCGAAGCCAGTAACAGCCAGGTTCCGGCAGCGAGCAATGATGCCAGCATGCCGTAGACCAGCAGCTCCGGCTGGCCCTGCAGAAGCGAGGCGTCAACGATGCCCTTGCGAATGGTGCCGGTGACGCCGCCGCCGGCCAGCACCGCGCCGCTGAACTCGAATACTCCGGCGATCAGGATGGCCTGCTTGATGGTGATGGCACGTGACCCGACCGAGGGCGCCATCGCGTTGGCGACGTCATTGGCGCCAATGCCCCAGGCCATGAACAGGCCGAAAAACGCCGCCAGGATGATGTAGAAAATCGCCTGTTCCATCTAGACTCAAGGCCCTTTGGGGTGTTTTTCCAGTCGTGCTAGCGCGCGATCATCAGGTGCAGTCGACTGCCGACCCGCTGGGCCAGGTCGCCCAGGTCGCCGGTCCAGTCGATGACCTTGTAGACGAACATCACGTCGATGGGCGGAAAATCCTTCTCGAGCTGGAACAGCTTCGCTCGGAACTCCACCTGCAGGGCATCGCTGTCGTTTTCGATCTTGTCGAGTTTTTCGATCATGCCCATTACCAGCTCGATCTCGCTGCCGCGAAAGCCGGTTTCAAACAGCTCGTCGAGCTCGTTGACCGTCTTGTGCGCCTGCCTTACGGCGTCCAGGCAGCGGTCGACAAAGCTCAGATACAGATCCTGGAGGACGCCGGGGATGACCATGCGCCGCCCCAGCATCAGACCGGAGATGTCACGGGTCTTGTTGGCGATATGGTCCTGTACCGAAAGCATTTCGAGCACGTCGGTGCGGGCGACCGGCATGAACAGGCTGCGCGGCAGGCTCAGGCGCAGCTCGCGCTTGAGGTCGTCGGCTTCATGCTCCAGTTTGACGATGGCCTTGCGTACGCTGGTGGCCTCATCCCAGTCGCCGGCCTGGGCGGCGCGCACGAAGCGGGGCAGTTGTTCGGCGCAGTCGGCTGCCTTTTCGAAATGCTGCTGCAGCGGGCGCACGGGAGACTGGCCGAAGACGCGAGAGATATAACCGGTTGGATTCATCGGGGTTCGTGTCGGGCTTGCCGGGGTCTGGCTTTTGGTTGCTGCGGATTGTACCAGCTAATACGATGCCAACACGGGTGGACAAGGGCTTGTTCAAGATCGTGAGCTGCCGTGGTTGTGTGACCGGCGTCTCAGGCCTTTGCTGGCATAATGCCGGGCAGCTTCAGGGGTGTCAGCGCATGCCGGAACAAAAGGAACCGTCACACTCGCACTGGTCGCGGGAAATGATCGTTCATCCTTCTGATCTGACGATCGGGGATTTCGTCGTGCGCCTGGATATTCCCTGGATCGACACGCCGTTTCCGCTGCAGGGCGTGGCGATCGATACAGAGGATACCCGCGCGTGGTTCGAGGGCCACTGCGAGTGGGTGGTCATTGACCGCGAGCGCAGCCACCGGCCACCCGACCCCGACCGGGGGTCCGGGTCAACACAGCGCGCTGCCCGGACACCGCTGCCGGCTGCCACCAGCCCGCGTCATCCGATCAATGCCCTGCGCGGCAAACGGCTCGACCACGACAGCGTGGGGGTAGCGCTGCGTGCCTACAGCCTGCTCGATACGCAGGCACGGCAGCTGATTCGCGGCTTTGCGCATAACGGTGCGCTGGAGATCAAGACGGCCGAGCGCGTGGTCGCTGAGCTGGGCGGATATCTGCAGCGAAATCTGGCGGCGATGGTCTGGTTGACGCGGATCAAGGAGCGCGACGACTACACCGCCCGACACTCGATCAATTCGGCCATTCTGGCTCTAGGTCTGGCGCATGCCCTGGAGTGGGCGCCGGATCAGATCGAGCGCGCCGGCCTGGCGGCCCTGCTGCACGACGTCGGCAACGTCGAGATCGACAGCTCGATACTCAACAAGCCCGACCTGCTCAGCGAAGAGGAATATCGCCACGTCAAGACGCATGCCCGCAAGGGCCATCAGCTGCTGTCTCGCCGTGATGACGTTGATGAGGTCGTGGCCCTGGCTGCGCTCGAGCACCACGAGCGCGTCGATGGCGGGGGGTACCCCGACGGCAAGCAGGCTGCCGATATCCATCGCGTCTCGAAGCTGGTGGCCATTGTCGACGTCTACGATGCGGTGACATCGCACAGAAGCTATCGACCGGCACGGTCACACCATGACGCCCTGGGTGTGCTGTGGCGCGGCCGGACGCACAAGTTCGACCGCGACATGGTCGAAACCTTCATTCAGTTTCTCGGCTGGGTCGCGCCGGGCACGCTGGTGCGCCTGTCCAGCGGCGCGCTGGCCGTGGTCGAGGAAACCAACATTGCCCACGGTTTCTATCCGCTGGTGCGCAAACTCATCCCCGGCGCTTCGGGCTATCGCGCTGGTGAACGCATCGATCTGGACGCGCTGCGTGACGATGACGGCAATCCGCTGATGCATATTCAGGACGTGCTCCCGGACGGGCTGCCCGGCGTCAACGTCAAGGCAATGCTGGTATCGATGCTCGATTGAGCGCGCTCGCTCTGGCGCCGCCGGGCTTGATCGGCCGAATCAGCGGAAAATGTGATTGGAATGCGCCGCCCGATCAAGGGATAATCAAGCGATCGAGTGACCGGGAAACCCAATGAGCCAATTGGATCGATTTCGCCGCCTGCTGGGGATGCGCCAGCCCGATGATCGCCGTCAGCGTCACCGCCTGGATGCCAGGCGGGGGCTGCGGGTGCTGATCGTGGACGACTCGCGCACGATTGTCAGCGCGCTCAGCCACATGCTGGACCAGAACGACTACGAGACGAGTACGGCAGACAATGCGGAGACGGCGCTGGCGATGGCCAGTGAGGACCCGCCCGATCTGATCTTTCTTGATATCGTGTTGCCGGGGATGAGCGGCTTCAGCGCCCTGCGCCAGCTGCGCCGCAACGCGGCAACCCGGTCGGTGCCGGTGGTCATGATCAGCGGCAATCCGCAGGCGGTCGAAGAGTTTTATCTCAAGAAGATCGGCGCCGACGGGTTCATGAAGAAGCCCTTTGGCCGCTACGAAGTGTTTTCTCATATCGAGCGCCTGGTCAGCGCGGGCGAGCTGCCGGCGCGCAGCGCACGCGAGCCCGATTCAGGCCAGCCGCCCGAAGAATAGATTTTTTTGTTGTCGCTGTAGTCCACAGGAGTTCTTGTCGTGCCGGGTTCATGTTTCAGCAAGATCCTTTCTCCGACGTTGGTCTTTGCCGTGGCCCTGGGCCTGATGGCTTCTGCCCAGGCGCTGGCCTGGGATTTTGGCGGTGACCTTCGGGGCGGTTTCTACGCCAGTGAACGCGACGCGCGCGACGGCGGCAACCGCAGCGATGAAAGCCTGCGCGCCCGTGCCCGCGTGTTTGCCGAGACCGCGATTGCCGGCAACTGGTCATTTCGCGGCCGGCTGGCGACCTGGGTCACCAGCGACGGCAACGACTTTTCGTTCGAGCTCGATCGGTATCGCGCCTCCGGGACCGGCACGCGCTCGGGCGAGGCGCATATCGACCAGTTCTATTTTCAGTGGGCCGATGAGGCATCGCAAAACCAGCTGCGCCTGGGCCGGTTCCAGACCAACTTCAGCCTGCCGGTCGTGCCCGGTAAAAGCCTGGACCGCAACGACGCCTCGAACGTGGGCATCGGCTGGACCGACGGCGCCCACTGGATCAGCCGGCTCGGCGGCGGCTGGGAGGGGCACGTGATTGCCCAGCTCAACCATCGTCGGGGCACCGGCAACACCATTCGCGGGCCGATCGATTTTGCCGACAGCTCCAGCCGCCTTGGTGCTTATCTGGGCCTGCGCTCGACGGCGAAGTGGGGGCCGCTGTTCATGCGCATGCTCACGCTCAACTGGATGCCGGATGCGCTGGCTCCGAATGGGGTATCGAGCCCGGTTCGCGAGGACTACCTGACCATGACCGCCAAGGCGGCTGCAGAATGGCCCCTGGGCAAGGGCCCAACGCGGTTTGTGCTTGCCGGCGAGTATGGCCACGCCTTCAACACGCCAAAGGAGCGGGTCATGCTCACCGGGCTTTCCGGCGACGATGTCGACGGCGATGGCTATCAGATCAGCGCCAATCTGTTCGATATCCGCCCCGGCCACAACCTTGGCGTGGTTTACGGGCGCGTGGAGTCGGGCTGGCTGATCGCCAATGATTTTCGCAACAACGACGAGCTCTACGAGATTCGCTATCAGCACCATTTCAGCCCGTCGCTTCGGGTTGCGGTCCGTTTCCGGATTCGCGAGGAAATCGAGCGTCGCGCTGCTGCCTCCGGCCTCCAGCGAGACCGGGATCTCTACGTCCGCCTTACCTACAAGTTCTGAAGGCCGCGCGCGGTCGGTCAACGGCTGCATCCAGCGGCGTTCGGGATCGTTCATGAACAGGGAGTGATCAATGGTTGCCGCTACGCTGGCTGTTTACTTGGTCGTGCTGCTGTCCATTGGCGTATGGGCGCAGAAGCGAGTGGGAGATACGGCCGACTTTCATCTGGCCGGGCGTCGTCTGGGACCCATCGTGGCCTCGTTGAGCGCATCGGCCAGCTCGTCTTCGGCCTGGACGTTGCTGGGCGTCAGCGGCGCAGCCTGGGCCTGGGGGCTGCAGGCCGTGTGGCTGATACCCGCTGTCTGGTCGGGGTTTTTCATCAACTGGGTCTTTATTGCGCCGCGGCTGCAGCCAGCCAGCCATGGCAATGGCGCGCTCACTCTGGTGGAGTTTCTCGGCCGCGGCGCAGATGCAGCCAGTGAACGCCGGATTCGCGCCTTTGGCGCCGTCATCATCCTGTTCTGCTTCACCTTTTACGTGGCCTCGCAGTTCCAGGCGGCGGGAACAGCGATCAGCACCACGCTGAGCGTCCCGCCCATGGCGGCGATCATCTGCGGTGCGGCGATCGTGGTGGCCTATGTGTTTCTTGGTGGTTTCTGGGCGGCAAGCGTCACCGACGCCCTGCAGGGCCTGATGATGCTGTTTGTCGCCGTTGTCCTGCCCATCGTCGCCCTGGTTGCGGTGGGCGGTCCTGCGGGTCTGCTTTCCGGGCTGCAGGCGCTGGAAGACCCCGCGCTTGCCCGCCTGGTCGATCAGCCGGGCCTGCTGTTGTCGATGGTGTTCGTGGCGGGGCTTTTCGGTATCGGCCTTGGCTATCCGGGGCAGCCGCATGTGGTCAACCGATTCATGGCGCTGCGCTCGGCGTCCGAAGTCCGATTCGCGCGCACCATCGCGCTGGTCTGGGCGGCGGTGATCTATGCCGGCATGGTGGTGCTGGGCTGGGCCGGGCGTGTGCTGATGCCCGAGCTGGCCGACGGCGAGTCGGTGCTGCTGGTGCTGGCCGTCGACCTGCTGCCGTCCGTCGCCGGCGGGCTGGTGGCCGGCGGGGTGCTGGCGGCGATCATGTCAACGTCTGACAGCCAGCTGCTGGTCGCCGGTTCGGCTGTCAGCCACGATCTGCGGCGCGGGCGCGTCTCGCTGGCGATCGATCGCATCGTCATCGCGCTGCTCGGAATGGCGGCGGTCGCGCTGGCGCTGTGGTTTCCGGCCTCGATTTTCGACCGCGTCCTGTTTGCCTGGCAGGCTCTTGGCAACGCCTTCGGTCCGCTGCTGGTGGTGATGCTGTTTTCCGCAGGCGTGCGTCCCGGCTACCGTCTGGCGGCCATGCTGGCAGGCTTTTCCCTGACGGTCGTGATCAGCTTTTTTCCGCAGGCCCCGGGTAACGCCGTGGAGCGACTGGTGCCGCTGTTCATTGCTCTGGGAATTGCCCTGGCCGGCAGGGAAGGGCAGCACGGGCCGGCTTCGGAAAAGCGTTAGTGGCGGTCGGCTTTCGGGCTCAGACTGGCTGGCAGAACTGTTCGTAAAGCGTCGCCATCAGTGCGCGCACTTCTTTGCTGGCCAGCGAATAGTGAATGGTCTGCTGCTCGCGCCGGGTCTTGACCACGCCGGCCTGGCGCAGCACGGCCAGGTGCTGCGACAGCGCCGACTGGCTCAGCGGCAGGTGCCGATTGATCTCGCTGACCGACAGCTCGGTGTCGAGCAGGTGGCACAGAATCATCAGCCGATGCGGATTGGTCATCAGCTTGAGGAAGCTCGCCGCGCTCTCCGCGTGTTGTTCCAGCTCCTGCGGGGAGGGCAGTTCCAGGCGCGCGGGCGGCGCCGCAGGGGCGGTGACGGTTTTCATGATCGCGCAATTATCGCGCAGATCGCGGCTGGGCGCAAAACTCGAGCTTACAGGCGCCTGTGCTGGCGTCTTGCTCAGGCTGCGCGAGCAGGTTTTGGTTGGCCGAGCCGCGACCGGCTACAATGAGAGGTTTCCGTTACCGCCCGACTGCACGCCATGAATCAGACTGCCGAAACGCTTTCGAACACCCCGCGTACTGAATCCGACCTGCCGCTGCGAGTGGTTACCGCTGCCAGCCTGTTCGACGGACACGATGCCGCCATCAACCTGATGCGGCGGCTGATCCAGGATCAGGGCTGCGAGGTGATTCATCTGGGGCATAACCGCTCGGTGGCCGAGATCGTGCGCGCGGCCATCTGCGAGGACGCCGACGCGGTTGCCGTCAGCTCCTATCAGGGTGGCCACATGGAGTACTTCAAGTACATGGTCGACATGCTTGAAGAGCTGGGCGCCGGCCACATCAAGGTGTTCGGCGGCGGCGGCGGCACGATCACGCCCGAGGAGATCAGCGAGCTGCATGACTATGGCGTGACCCGCATCTATCACCCGGACGACGGGATGAAGATGGGACTGGTGGAAATGATCGGGGACCTGGTCGACAAGGCCCGCGAGGCGCGCGCCGGGCGGTCAGCCGAGCGGGCGGCAGCCGCTGATACCGACGGTGGTTCAGGGCAGCGGTTCGACGTTCAGGACGTCGCCCATCGCCTGTCGGCAATCGAAAACGGTTCGATTTCAGAGCACGAGCTGGCGCGGCTGCGCAAGTCGGCGGAAAAAGCCACCGGTGTGCCGATCGTGGGTCTGACCGGTACCGGCGGGGCCGGCAAGTCTTCGGTGACCGACGAGCTGCTCAACCGCTTTCTGCAGTATTTCCCGGAAATGCGCATCGCGGTGCTGGCTGTCGATCCTACCCGCCGGCGCACCGGCGGCGCGCTGCTGGGGGACCGCATCCGCATGAACACCCTGCGCTCCGAGCGGGTGTTCATGCGCTCGATGGCCACTCGGCGGCAGCACCTGGCGACCTCCGAGGTGGTGGCCGATTCGCTGGCGCTGCTCAGGACCTCGGGCTTCGACCTGGTGATCCTGGAGACGGCGGGCATTGGTCAGTCCGGCTCGGAAGTGGTTGATCTGGTCGACTTTCCGGCTTACGTGATGACGTCGGATTACGGTGCCGCCAGCCAGCTGGAGAAGATCGACATGCTCGACTTTGCCGAGCTGGTCATTCTCAACAAATTCGACCGGCAGGGCTCGCTCGACGCGCTCAGGGACGTGCGCAAGCAGTGGAAGCGCAATCGTCTGGCTTTTGATCTGGCCGACGAAGACGTGCCGGTCTATCCCACCATTGCCAGTCAGTTCAATGATCCGGGTGTGACCTGGATGTTCGGCAATCTGTGCCGACTTCTGCGCCAGCAGGAAGGTGCGACCGTCGCAGGGCAGGATTCGGAAGATGCGTCTGCAAAGCCGCAGTGGGGAAGCGAGCGCTGTGATTTTGCCCCGGATCTGGAGCTAACCGATCGGGAGCCCAAGGCATCGATTCTGATTCCCGGCAAGCGGGTGCGCTATCTGGCCGAAATTGCCGAGCAGGGACGGGCGCTCAATGAGCATATTCTCGAGTGGGCCGAGGAGGCCCGCCGGGCTCAGCACTTCTACGAAGCTCTCAGGGAGCTTGATGCACAGGATCTGCCCGAGCCGATGGCATTGCCTGCTGCCACTGAGGCCGCCACCCCGCAAGAGGATGCGGCCATCACCACGCTGCGACAGCGCTATGCCGAAGCCCTCAAGGCCATTCCAGAAGAGAGCCGTGACCTGCTCAGGGCCTGGCCCGACCTCAAGGCTTCCGTAGAAGCCGAAGAGTTCAGCTACGAGGTGCGCGGCAAGACCATCAGCGGCTCGAACTACCGCGAGTCGCTTTCCAGGCTGGCCATTCCCAAGATCGCGCCGCCGCCCACGCGCGACTGGGGTGAGCAGCTGGTGTTTCTGATGAAAGAGCACTTGCCCGGGCACTATCCCTACACCGGCGGCGTTTATCCGTATCGCCGCAGCGGCGAGGATCCGATCCGGATGTTCGCCGGCGAAGGCACGCCCGAGCGCACCAACCGGCGCTTCCACTATCTGTCCGAAGGCCAGCCGGTCAGCCGCCTGTCGACGGCCTTCGACTCGGTCACGCTCTACGGCGAAGACCCGGCCGAGCGGCCCGACATCTACGGCAAGGTGGGCAACTCGGGCGTGTCGATTGCCACGCTCGACGACATGAAGAAACTCTACTCGGGTTTCGATCTGGCCGACCCGACCACTTCGGTGTCGATGACCATCAACGGCCCGGCGCCGATGATCATGGCGATGTTCATGAACACCGCCGTCGATCAGCAGGTCGAAAAGCACCTGAAGGAAGCCGGCCAGTGGGAGGCTGCGCAGAAAAAGCGCGCCGAACTCCTGGGCGACGACCGGCCCGAATACACCGGTGATCTGCCGGCATCGAACGACGGGCTGGGCCTGGGCATGCTGGGCGTGACCGGTGATCAGCTCGTCGACGCCGAGACCTACGAGAAGATCAAGGCCGACACGCTCAAGGTTGTTCGCGGCACGGTGCAGGCCGATATCCTCAAGGAGGATCAGGCCCAGAACACCTGCATCTTCTCGACCGAGTTCGCCCTGCACATGATGGGCGATATCCAGCAGTACTTCATCGACAAGGGCGTGCGCAACTTCTACTCGGTGTCGATCTCCGGCTACCACATCGCCGAGGCCGGGGCCAACCCGATCAGCCAGCTGGCCTTCACGCTGTCGAACGGCTTCACCATTGTCGAGTACTACCTGGCGCGCGGGATGGACATCAACGACTTCGCGCCCAACCTGAGCTTTTTCTTTTCCAACGGCATGGACCCTGAATACGCCGTCATCGGCCGGGTGGCGCGGCGCATCTGGGCGCGCGCCATGCGCGAGCGCTACGGTGCCAACCGGCGCTCGCAGATGCTCAAGTACCACATCCAGACCTCGGGGCGCTCGCTGCACGCCCAGGAAATCCAGTTCAACGACATCCGCACCACGCTGCAGGCGCTGTATGCCATCTTCGACAACTGCAACAGCCTGCACACCAACGCCTACGACGAGGCGATCACCACGCCCACCGAGGAGTCGGTGCGCCGGGCGGTGGCCATCCAGATGATCATCAACAAGGAGCTGGGCCTGAACTACAACGAAAACCCGTTTCAGGGCAGCTATATCGTCGAGCAGCTTACCGATCTGGTCGAAGAGGCCGTCTACGCCGAGTTCGAGCGTATCTCCGAGCGCGGCGGCGTGCTGGGAGCAATGGACACGATGTACCAGCGCGGCAAGATCCAGGAAGAGTCGCTCTACTATGAGCGCAAGAAGCACGACGGTTCGCTGCCGCTGATCGGCGTCAACACCTTCAAGCCTTCGGCGGGTGATGAACAGGAGGGCGGCGAGATCGAACTGGCCCGCTCGACGACCGACGAGAAACAGCAGCAGGTGCGCAACGTACAGGCTTTCAATCGCCGCTACGACTCGAGCGCGGATGAGGCGCTTGCGCGCCTGCAGGCGGTTGCGCGCGAGCGCGGCAATACCTTCGAGGCGCTGATGGAGGCGGTCAAGACCTGCTCGCTGGGGCAGATTTCGCACGCGCTCTACGAGGTTGGTGGGGAGTATCGCCGCAACATGTAATCGGTAATCTGCCTTGATTCAGAGCCGGTTTTCTGGTCAACTTCGCTGATTGCTCAGCATTGACAAGCAAGGGACTTCATTGATGGCTCAATCCAGAGAGGGAACGCCGGCGCCGCCGGGACAGCGCAAGTTTTTTGGACATCCGGCCGGGCTCGGCACGCTGTTCTTCACCGAGCTGTGGGAGCGCTTCAGCTACTACGGCATGCGTGCGCTGCTGGTGCTGTTCATGGTCGCCACGGTGGCCGAAGGGGGGCTGGGCTTTGACGACGAGACCGCCACGGCCATCTACGGCCTCTATACCGCGGCGGTCTACCTGGCCGCACTGCCGGGCGGCTGGCTGGCCGACCGCGTATTTGGCCAGCAGGATGCCATCTGGTACGGCGGCATCATCATCGCGATCGGCCATATCGTGCTTTCGCTGCCGGGCTTTACCGGCATTCCCGAGCTCTACGGCTTTTTCTTCGGGCTGATCCTTATCGTTATCGGCACCGGCCTGCTCAAGCCCAATATCTCCAGCTGCGTGGGTGAGCTCTACCCCGAGGGCGGTGCGCGCCGCGACGCCGGCTATGTCATCTATTACATGGGCATCAACCTGGGTGCCATGCTGGCCCCGCCGATTGCCGGTCTGCTGCGCGTCAACATCGGCTGGCACTGGGGCTTTGCCTCGGCCGCCGTGGGCATGATCGTGGGCCTGATCACCTACCGCATCACGCGCCGTCATCTGGGCGAGTTCGGCAAGCATCCCGAAGCGAACTCGGTCGACAAGCAAGGGCAGACCAGGATCATGACCTGGCTGATCTATGCCGGCGCTGCCGGCCTGTTCGTGCTGGCGGTGCTGGGGCTGGAGGGCGTGCTCAGCATGAACGCCCGCCGTATGTCGGCCTACAGCGCCTATGTCATTCTGGCGGTTGCGGCCATCTTCTACATCCGCGTTCTGATCGATCGCGAGTTGACCAGCCTGGAGCGCCGCCGAACGGTGGTGCTGGTGGCGCTGTTCATCGGTGCCGCGCTTTTCTGGTCGGGCTTCGAGCAGGCCGGCTCCTCGCTCAACCTGTTTGCCGATCGCTATACGGCGCGTGAGATGCTCGGTACGGTCATCCCCGCCGAGGCGTTCCAGTCGCTCAACGCCATTTTCATCGTGCTGCTGGCGCCGTTCTTCTCGGCTCTGTGGATCAATCTCGGCCGCCGCAACATGGATCCGTCGATTCCGTTCAAGTTCGCGCTCGGCTTTTTCCAGCTGGGGCTGGGCTTTGCCTTCATGTGGGTGGCCTCGCTGTTCATCCAGAGCGGCGAGAGCGTGCTGCCGACCTGGCTGCTGTTCACCTACCTGTTCCACACCACCGGCGAGCTGTGCCTCAGTCCCATCGGCCTGTCGGCCACCTCCAAGCTGGCGCCGCGCCGCTACTACAGCCAGATGATGGGCATGTGGTTCTTCGGTGCCGCGCTGGGCAACCTGCTCGCCGGGCTCCTGGCCGGCGGGTTCAGCGACGAAAATATCGCCGATTTCCCCAACCTCTATCGTCAGATCGTGATTTTCCTGGCCGTGGTGGGTGTCGGCTTCCTGATCGCCACGCCGTTTCTGAAGAAACTGGCGGCGCTCGACGAAGACAAGGTCAACAACCTCGCTCGCCAGGACGAGCCCGGTGCCTACGAGGCCGGCGGGCCGAAGGAGCCGCCTCGGGATTGAGCCGGGGTGAAAAGGATGCAGCAAGAAAGCGAAGCGGGCGCCACTGGCGTCCGTTTCCTTTCAGGTCGGGCGTCAATCGTCGAATCGTTCGAGATTGTGGGCCAGGGACGCCGCCGACAGCGCGCCGAGATGGGTGTTTACCTGCCTGCCGCTGCGGTCGTAGAAAAGCGTCGTCGGCAGGGTCCGGTTGCCGGTTGCGCGCCCGATTCTGGCGCCAGTGTCGGTCAATACGTGGTCAAGCGACAGCTCGTGCCGGGACAGGAAATCCTGAATGGTTTCGGGTTGTTCGCCCTGATTGACGAAGATGAAGGCGACATCCGGGTTTTCCTGCTGGGCTTTCTCGAGGACGGGCATTTCGCGAACGCAGGGCGGGCACCAGCTGGCCCAGAGGTTGACAACCACCGGTCTGCCGTCGGCAAGCTGCGGCAGCGTGGTCGTGCGGCTGTCGAGTGCGGTCAGCGTGGTGTCCGGAATGCCCGGTGCCGGCGGCTGGATAACGCCGGTGATCAGCGCTCCCGCGACCCAGGTCACAAGGCCCGCGGCGACTGCGCCGCTCAGGGCGCGGCGAACGGCCGGCCGGCGCCACAGCTGCCAGAGCAGCACAAGCAGCGCGCCGATGATGCCGAATAGCGGATCGAATCCACCGTCGCGGATATCGATGATGCCGATGAGGTCGCTACGGTACTGCTCCCAGTAGCTGAACACGAACGCCACGCGCGCCGACACGATGCCCGCGAAGAGCACGTTGAACACCGGATCGGTTACCGATGCCTCCTTTTTTCGGCCCGCAACCGCGGCGACGAGCAACGCGACAATGCCGGCGGCCAGAAAGAGCGCCCGGCCCATTGGAAGCGCCAGAGGTCCGATATCGAGGGTTGCCATTCAAGTCTCCTTCAGGGCTTCGTTGCCGGGTTCAAACCCCTGAGATGCTGGCAGCGGCAGGGAGTCACGCAGCTACGGGTTTCCGTCAGTCTGCCTTTTTCGGGGTTTGGCGAAACGGATTGATCAGCAGCCGGGGCAGGGATTGCTCGGCTTTTGATCGGAAGTGCTCCAGCCCGATCGGCATGCTGCGCTCGTCGTCCCGCGGCGCGGGCGTGTAGCTGCCGAAGATCCGGTCCCACGCCGACAGGTGAAAGCCGTAGTTGCTGTCGGTCTCCGGCCGCCAGGTGGAGTGGTGGATACGGTGCATGGAGGGAGTGACGATCAGCCAGCGCAGGCGTCGGTCCAGCGTCGGCGCGAAGCGAAAGTCAGCGTGGGTGAACAGCGCGCCCGCCGACAGCAGAACCTCGAAGACCAGCACCGCGGCGGGGTGCGGGGCCAGCAGCCAGACCAGGCCCAGCTTGATGCCCATCGATAGCGCGGTTTCGAAGGGATGAAAGCGTACCCCGGTAGTCACGTCGAAAGCCGTGTCGGCGTGATGCACGCGGTGCATGCGCCACAGAAAGGGCACGATGTGGAGCAGTCGGTGCTGCCAGTAGATCGCCAGGTCGAACAGCAGCACCGCGGTGGCGATCTCCAGCCACCTCGGCCAGGCCAGCCAGCCATACAGGCCGCCGCCGTGAACCTGCACCGCCAGAGCGACCGCCAGCAGCGGAAAGGCCAGGCGGAGCAGCAGGGTGCCCAGCACGACCAGGCCGGCGTTGGTCAGTTGTCTGGGTGACCACTGACCGTCGCCGCGCGCCGGCCACAGGCGCTGGAAGATCAGCAGCAGGGCCAGCGTGCCGAGGAAGATGGTCAGGCGAATGAGGGGTTCGTGTTGCATTTGTCAGGATTTCAGCGGACCGGCCTTTCCAGGGTTTCTGCAAGCGTTGCCAGCAGCGCTTGTTGAGACGGCAGCGGGTCACGCAGGTTCCGCAGCTCCTGGGTCAATGGCCATATGTCCGCCCGGGTGTCCAGATCGGTCAGCATCGGCAGCTCCAGCCATTCGCCATCATCACCAATGGACTCCCGAAACGCCCGCAGCGTATCCGGACGGCTGTAGACAACGCGTGTCCACTTCTTCAGCGGCGGTACATGGTTGGCGCCAAACGTCCAGAAGCCGCCGTCACGGGCCGGTCCCAGCACCCTGGCGGCAGTTTCCCGGCGCAGCCACTCGGCAGCGCGGTGCAGCACGGCGGGTTCGAGCTGCGGGGCGTCGGCGCCCAGCAGCAGGCCGCCACCGTGTCGCCGGACAAGCTGGTCGAGGACGCGATGCATGCGCGCGCCCAGGCTGCCGCCTCCCTGCGCCAGCAGCGGCAGATCTGGCCAGCGAGCCCCGGATTGCTCCACGGCCTCGGCGCTGGCCCAGTAGACCGGGCCGCTCTCCGACCGCCGCGCGGCCTGGGCAACGGCGGTGGCACACTGCAGATATAGCCGGGTTGCCGACTTGTCTCCGATCGTGGCGGCCAGGCGGGTCTTGAGCGGTGTCAGCCCGGGAGTCTTGACGAAGATTGCTATGGCGGTCATGAAAGCCCGGTGGTGTCGCTGGCGCGCGCGCTTCGAATCAGGCGGCGGGCCGCGATCTGGTGCTGCCAGGTCAGGCGCAGCCAGCCATGCGCGCCGTAGCGCCGGGCGCTGGTGGCCACGCGCAGCCCCATGGGCCGGACCGGCACGCCGGCGCTGCGGGCACGCACAATCAGGTCGAGATCTTCGCCGCGTTCCAGGTCTTCGCGAAAACCACCCAGGTCCTGCAATCGCCCGCCTGGCATGCACAGGCTCTGGTCGCCATAGGGCAAGCCGAAAAAACGCGAGCGCAGATTGGCGCCGAGGGCGTTGAGCCTCGTGAGCCTCGGCCCGTCGGGCAGGAACCGCAGCCAGCCGTAGCCGATGGCATCGTGCGCGTGCCTGGCAAAAGCCACGGCGCGATCCAGGGCGGTGGGCGCGATCACGCTGTCGGCGTGCACGAACCACAGCCAGTCTGCGCTGGCCGCCCGGGCGCCCGCATTGAGCTGCCGCGCGCGGCCGGCGGGGCCGACAACCGCGATCGCGGCGCGTGGCCAGCGTTGCTTTGTGGAGGTGGCCGCGCTGATGATCAATTCGCAGCTTGGCGGTCGCGCTTCCAGTGCGTGGTGTAATTGTGGATCAAGCCGGTCCCGCGGTCCGACCGGAACAACGAGGCTGAGCAGGTAGCCGGGCATGTCTCAGCGGTGCAGCTCGCCCTCGCGCTCGGGTTGGTAGACGACCTGCTCGACGCGCACGTGCATGCTGCCGCCGCCGGGGCGCGGCCAGTCGATGCCCTTGCCTTCCTGCATGCCCAGCAGGGCGCTGCCCACGGGTGCCATCACCGAAATCTGTTGTTCGGAATCGGTCAGCGAGGCGGGGTAAACCAGGGTTTTGGTATATTCATGTCCGTCGACGGACAGGCGCACCCTGGAGTTCATGGTCACGACATCAGCCGGTATCTCCCCCGGCTCGGTCAACACGCCGCGGGCCAGCTCGGACTCGAGCTCGGCCATTCCGGAGAAGGCGTTGTTCGGCAGATCATCGAGCAGTTGCTCGAGCCGGTGAAGATCCATCGATGAGATGGTGATGGGAGGTCTGGTGCTCATGGTCACATCCTGCAGCGTCCGTATGTGCAAAAAGCCGGCAGCGTCCGCATGACGGCTGCCGGCCCTTTGCATTCGAAAATCTTGCCCCGTGGGTACAACAGTGTACTCCTTTCCGGCCCGATTGTGCCAAAGCGACTCAAACACTGCGCGACCAGCATGGGGCGGCTGTAGCCGGTGCGGCGCGTTCCCGGAGGGTTGGCGCTGTGAGAAATAGAGGGTGTCAGGACTTGTCGGCGGGTTTTTTCCCGAGCGATACTCGCTCGATCCCGGCCAGGTCGCGCCGGGAGGCCACCTGCGCGAATCCGGCCGCCTCCAGCAGGGCGCGAACCGCGGCCGCCTGGTCGTGGCCGTGTTCGATCAGTAGCCAGCCGTCACTCGTCAGTCTTTCGAAGCTCGCGGGCAGGAGTCGACGGATGACAGCGAGGCCATCCGGCCCGGCGGCCAGCGCTGCGTGCGGCTCGAAGCGCAGGTCGCCGCTGGCAAGGTGGGGGTCGGCCGCGCCCACATAGGGCGGATTGGAGACAATCAGCTCGAAGCGGTGATCAGGCAGTGGCTCGAGCAGGTTGCCGTGGAAAAGCGCGACTTGATCCAGGCGCAGACGATCGCGATTGATCGCGGCCACGGCCAGTGCGTCGCCCGACTGGTCGACGGCCGCGATACGCCACTGCGGTCGTTCTGCAGCCAGGGTCAGGGCAATGCATCCGGAGCCGGTACCGACATCGCAGATGCGGGCGCATTCGGGCAGCTCGAGCGACAGCGCCAGCTCGATCAATAGTTCGGTTTCGGGGCGTGGAATCAGCACGCGTTCGTCAACATGGAAATCGCGGCCGTAAAACTCCCGTTGGCCGCATAGCTGTGCGATCGGCCGGCCTTGCACACGTTGTTCTACCAGGTGCTCGAGGCGTGCCGCCGACGCCGCGTCGATCGGGTCGTCGTCATGGGCATACAGCCAGCTGCGATCGCAGTCCAGCGCATGGCAGGCCAGCAGGTCCGCCTCGAGGCGGCTGTCAAGGCGTTTGCGCGCCCGGACAAGCGCTGTTGCGACGGAAAGCGCGGATTCGTGATCATCGTTCGTGGTCGAGTGCATCAGACAGTGTGCCCAGCTTCGTGACGAACCCCCCAAAGCTTGATTATGCCGCCTTGTGAAGCGCCGGTGGCCGCGGCATAATGAATGTTGCCGCACCTCGAGTTATTTGTTTTGCGGGGGGTTCGCTTCAATTGCCGTGTTATCCGGGCACGTTCCCGATGGACCTGATGCGAAGAACGATGACATCAGATAATCGACCTCGAACGAGGGCGGCCTGGCTGCCGCTGTTGCTGTTGGTTGCCAGCCTGCCCGCCGCTGCGGCACAGCTTAACATGCATCGTTACGATACCCGCGACGGCATTCCGCAAAGCCAGGTCAGCAGCGTGCACCAGGATGCCGAAGGCTATCTCTGGGTCGGTACTTACGGTGGCCTGACGCGATACAACGGCGATCGTTTCACTGTCTTTGGCGCTGACAGCGGTCTGCCGAGCAGCTTTGTTGCGGTTGTGGACTCCGGCCCGGACGGCACTGTCTGGGCAGGCACGGCTCAGGGATTGTGCAGAAAAGAGGCCGCTGATTTTGTCTGCATCAGCCCGCCGGGCATGGATCAGCTCCTGGTCAATGATGTCCTGATCGGTCGCGATCAGGTGCTGGTGGCTGCCGACGAAGGGGTGTTTCGTTATGCCGGTGATCGGCTGGAGCCGGTGAGCCAATGGAATGAAAGACCCGGCTCGAGGGTGATTCATGCGCTGGCCTTCGATGATCGCGGGCGGGCGTGGCTGGCGGCCCAGAGCGGCCTTTTCCGGCTTGAGCCCGACCAGACCGTGGCGGTTTCTCTGCCGACCGATGACCCCGCAGTACATAGCCTGGAGTTCCACGGGGGTCAGCTCTGGGCCGGAGCGGGCGGGCGGCTTTTTGCCGTCGACCCCGCGTCCGCAACGGTCACGGAACATGAGCTGCCGCTGCCGCCGGGGACGCGCATCAACGACATCGATTTCGATGCTGAGCAACGGCTGTGGCTGGCGAGTGCGGAAGGGCTGGTCAGGGGGTTTCCCGGTGAGCTGGAGCATCTGGGCACGCGCGAGGGTCTGCCCAACAAGCGCTTGCTGGCCGTCACCCACGATCGCGAGGGGCTGGTCTGGCTGGCGACCGATCAGGGGCTGGTCAAGGTTCTGCCCGGCCCGTTCGAAGGCTACTCGGCCCAAACCGGTTTGCTGTCGTCGTTCGTTCGCACCATCAATGAAGACGATCAGCAGCGTCTGTGGCTGGGCACGCACGAAGGGCTGCAGATCGTGCCGCGCCGCGACGGGCACCGCGATTTCGAGGCGTCCACCGTGTTGCGGCGCGAGGACGGCTTGCCCGACAACCGGGTCTACAGCATTGCCTTCGAACCACCCGATGTGGCCTGGATTGCCACCGGCCAGGGGGTGGCGCGCTGGCGGCCGGGGCAGGGTGTGACCGAAGTGATCGACAGCACCAGCGGTTTGCCGTCTCAGGAGGTCCATGCCCTATTGACCGATCACCGTGACAGGCTGTGGATCAGCAGCACTCGTGGCACGCGTTATCGTGATCGTGGCGCGCTGCGCACGCCCGATGAGTCTGTTCTGGCCGATGCGTTCGCCTTTCGGATCCGCGAAGACGATGCCGGACGCCTCTGGTTTGCGACATTGCGCAGCGGCCTGCTGGTGCTCGACCCGGAAGAAGGCCTTCAACAATATCGCGCTGCAGAGGGCCTGACTGACCAGATATTGTGGGATCTGGCGCCGTCGGCGGACGGCTCGATGTGGGTCGGCAGCAACGGCGACGGCATTTTCCGGGTCTGGCCCGATGGCCGCATTGCACAATTCACCCGTGACGATGGGTTGGCCGACAATTCGGCCTGGCAGGTGCTGGAAGATGATCACGGCCGCGTCTGGGCCTATACCAATCGCGGCCTGTCGCGGATGGAGGACGGTAGGGTTGTCAACTACACCCGGCGCGATGGGCTTTTGCACCTGGAGGGCGGTGCCACCGGTGCGCTTCAGAGCAGCGACGGCTTGCTGTGGTTTGCCTCGGCCGACGGTCTGATGCGCTACGCCGCAGAACGGGAGTATCGCAATACCCTACCGCCGCCGGTCGTCATCGAATCGGTCCGTCTCGACGGGCGGGCCGTGAATGCCGGTGATCGGCTGCCGTTTCGTTCCGGCAGCCTGGTTCTGCGTTTTGCCGGCCTGAGCTTTCAGGACGAAACTGCCGTGCGCTTCAAATATCGGCTCCGTGGCGCCACCAGGCGCTGGTCGAGCCCTGCTGCCAGCCGGCAGGTGACCTATGCCAACCTGGGCCACGGTGACTACGTTTTCGAGGTCAAGGCTGCCAACCCGGACGGCGTCTGGAGTCCGGAGCCGGTGCGCTTTGCTTTCCAGGTCATCACCCCTTTCTGGGCCAACCCCTGGTTCATTACCGCTGCTGCCCTGGGCTTGTTTGCGCTTTTGTGGTTTGCGGTGCACCTGCGCCTGCGCCACATCAAGGCGACGCGCCGACGCCTGCAGCGTATCGTGCGCCAGCGCACCTCGGAGCTCAGCGAGGCCAATCAGCGGCTGCGCCATACCGCGCGCACCGATCAGCTTACCGGTCTGCCCAACCGACGCTATCTGGCCGAGCGCATCGGTGAGGACCTCGCGCGCTGCCGGCGCGCTCACGCCGACGGGATGTCGACCAGCAGCGACCTCGCGTTTCTGATGATCGACCTCGACGACTTCAAGCGCATCAACGATGAGTTCGGGCACGATGTCGGCGACAACATGCTGGTGGCGTTCAGCCGGGTAGTGTCGGATCGGCTGCGCAAAAGCGACTACATGATTCGCTGGGGCGGCGAGGAGTTCATGGTCGTCGCCTGCCAGACCGAAGCCGAAAACGCCGGCCAGATCGCGGAACGCATCATGACTGCCGTGCGTGCGGCGGACTTTTCGATCGATGAAGGCGGTGAGCCGATCGCCGTGACCTGTTCGGTAGGCATAGCCTGCTATCCCTTTGGTGAATCGGTCGACGCGCTCGACTGGGAGCAGGTCGTGAAGCTGGCTGATGTCGCCGTCTATCAGGCCAAGGCTGCCGGCCGGGACTGCTGGGTGCAACTCATGCCCGGCGAGCGGTTCTCAGCGAGCGACCACGCCGACTTCATTCAGGCCGCCAAGACCGATACCGAGGCCTTGATAGAGCAGGGCGCGCTGCGCCGCCGACAGGGAAGTTGATCGAAGACAGCAGGGAAAAGCGGCCAGAGGTCGCCAGGGGTGGAACCGGAGCGTCAGCGCAGCTCGCTGGCCACAGGCCAGCCATCTAACCGCCGCGCGAAGCGCGAGAGGCGGTTCGTTGGCAAGAGTGGATCGGAAGCGAGTCGGGTGAAGCGGGAAGGTGGTGGCCAGGGACGGAACCGGAGCGTTAAGCGTAGCTCGCTGGCCGCAGGCCAGCCATCTAACCGCCCGGCGAAGCCGGACAGGCGGTTCGGTGGAAAGTGTTGATCGCAAGCGCAAGCGTTGAAGCTGGTAAGGGATGGTGGCCAGGGACGGAATCGAACCGCCGACACGGGGATTTTCAATCCCCTGCTCTACCGACTGAGCTACCTGGCCCTGTTTGCTGCCTTCCGGCTCATGGCCGGCAAGCCGCACATTAAACCCCTTTTGGCTGCCGAAGTCAACCGCGATCGCACGGCACTTTTTTCCGGGCTTGCCGTCCATAACCAGTGAGCTTCGACTGAAAAGGTGTAGCAATGCGCACGATCATGCTCATTTTGATGCCTGTCATGATCGCGGCCTGAGCCGTATCCGGTGAGTCACGCGATCAGTTCAACGAGCTGGCCCTCTACGAGCGTCACGCCGGCGCCAGCCAGAGCTGGGTGCGATACACCAACATTCGCAACTGGTGGGCCGTGGGCCCGCACGCGGTCGTGTTCGAAATGGATCGCTCGCGTCACTATCTGGTGCGGCTCATCGGGGCCTGCGATCTGAATCTCGATACCGCGATCTCGATGCGCCTGATCAATTCGCGCCGCAACGTGCTCAGCGAGTTCGACCGCGTCGATATCCGCGGCCAGACCTGTCAGGTTCAGTCGGTTCGTCGCCTGGACCTTGACGCCGTGGAGGCCGAGCTGGCAGAGCAGAACCAATCGCTGCCGGAGGGGCAGGGCAGCCCCGCGGCGGAAGTCGACGATCAGTCCTCGGGTGGGGTGTAGCCTTCGGCCTGATCGACCTCGCCGCCGAACAGGAACGCTTCGGCCTGCGTCTCGAGATACCGACGGTGCTCAGGGTCGATCGGGCTCAGGCGCTTTTCGTTGATCAGCATGGTCTGGTGGTCGAGCCACTTCTGCCAGGCTTGTTTCGAGATGTTTTCGTGGATTCGCTGCCCGAGTTCGCCGGGAAGTGGCGGGCGGGGCAGGCCTTCGGCTTCGCGTTCGAGGTACTGACAGTGGATTTTGCGCTCGCTCATCTGAAGTGATCTCCTGAAGATGGGGTTCAATGATACGTCTCTGGCCGGGTGCGGGGGTGCCGGTTCAGCGTTGGCGGAAAAGCCGTTCGATCATCCGCCGTATCGGTTGTGGCAGGCCGCGGCGCAGGGCCTGGGCCGGTGTCAGCCAGCAGCTGTCAGGGTCTTCGCTCACCTGAAGGTCGCTCGGGACGCGAACCCGCTGGAAATGAATATCGAGCGTGAAGTGCGTGAACTGATGAACGACGGCTTCCGGTGGCTCGGCGGCGCAGCTGACGCGCGCCGGCTGGATGTCGCCATGCTCCGGCAGCGTCCACAGCCCGCCCCAGATTCCGGCAGGCGGGCGCCGCTGCAGCAGGAGTTCGCCGCGGTCGTTTTCGATGATCATCAGGGTTGTCGTGCGCCGGGGCCGAGCCTTGCGGGGCTTCTTTCCGGGCAGTTCTTCGATGCGCCCGGTCAGCCGGGCGACGCAGTCGGCGGCGACCGGGCATTGCCGGCAAGCCGGGTGCCGCGGGCTGCAGATCATCGCGCCCAGATCCATGATCGCCTGGGTGTAGTCAGCGGCGCGATTGTCGGGCGTACAGTCTTCGGCGCGGGCCCATAGCGCCCGCTCTACCGCGGCTCGTCCGGGCCAGCCCGCAATGCCGGCATGCCTTGCCAGCACGCGCTTGACGTTGCCATCGAGGATGGTGGCGGGCCGGTCATGCGCCTGGGCGACGATGGCGTTGGCGGTCGATCTGCCGATGCCCGGCAGGGCGTCGAGCGCATCGGCATCGGCAGGCAGCTCGCCGTCGTGGTTTTCGAGACAGGCAAGGGCGGCCGCGTGCAGATTGCGGGCCCGGGCGTAGTAGCCCAGGCCCGACCAGAGCGCCAGCACCTCGTCGATCGGAGCACGCGCCAGCGTCTCCAGGTCGGGGAAGGCGGTCATGAAGCGCTCGAAGTAGGGAATGACCGTGCGCACCTGCGTTTGCTGCAGCATGATCTCGGCTACCCAGACCCGATAGGGCGTGCGGTTCTTCTGCCAGGGAAGGTCTTGGCGACCATGAGCTTGCCACCAGGCCAGCAGGCGTTCGGCGAAGGCGGCTTGAGGCACCGCGGAAGGCACGGAGGTTTCAGGTGGCGTCGGCATTGGTTCGAGGCCCGCGTGGGTCGCGTCTACATCCGCGGCGGACGAGACAGGGGCTTGGGACACGCATCAGCCAGGCGTGATCACCGCTCAACGACCGTCGGTCGGGATGTGGTCCCGATTCAGGCTTCGACCGGCAGGATCGCATGCACGAAGGTGCCGGCGTCGAAGGGGCGCAGGTCGGCGACCGATTCACCCACGCCGATGAAACGAATGGGAATTTCCATTTCCTCGGCAATGGCAAACAGCACGCCGCCGCGGGCGGTGCCGTCAAGCTTGGTCACCGCAATGCCGGTCAGCTGCGCGGCCTCGTTGAACTGGCGCGCCTGTGCCAGCGCGTTCTGGCCGGTGCCGGCGTCGACCACCAGCATGGTTTCGTGCGGCGCCTCCGGGTCGATCTTCTTCATCACGCGGATGATCTTGGACAGCTCGGCCATCAGGTTGTCCTGGGTATGCAGCCGCCCGGCGGTGTCGGCAATCAGCACATCCACCTCGCGCGCGCGCGCTGAATGCAGCGCATCGTAGATCACCGCGGCGGTGTCGGCGCCGGTTGCCTGCGCCACGACCGGCACGTCGTTGCGTTCGCCCCAGGCCTGCAGCTGCTCGACTGCGGCGGCGCGGAAAGTATCGCCCGCGGCCAGCATGACCTTCTTGCCTTCGTCGAGGTAGCGTCGCGCCAGCTTGCCGATAGTGGTTGTCTTGCCCACGCCGTTGACGCCGACCATCAGGATGACGAAGGGCTTGTGCTCCTCGCCGATGGCGAGGAAGTCCTCGCAGGGCTCGATCAGGTCGTAGAGCTCGGCTTGAACGGCCGGCAGCACCTGAGCGGGTTCGCTGATCACGCCCTGGCGCACGCCGTCGCGCAGCCGGTCGACGATGCGAGTGGTTGCGGCAACGCCGACGTCGGCGGTCAGCAGCGTGGTTTCGATCTCTTCGATGAGGTCTTCGTCGATTCGCTCGGCCGAGCCGATCAGGCCAAACAGGCTGCCGAGGCTGGATCGGGTTCGCTCGAGACGCTTTTCGAGCGGATCGGCATCGGACTGTTCGGCCGGGCGGACCTGCGTGGTTTCCACGCCCTTGCCGGATTTCTTGCGCTTGAAGATGGAAAACATCGGAATTGGTTCAAAGGTTTACGTTTTAATTGCCGTGACGATTCTCGCGCAGGCTGTGGTGGCATCTGCGGCGAATGAGCCGACCACCCCGAACACGGGTGGCGGAAGTGTCGGCGGATTGCAACTGAACGGTCGGCTCGCTCGTCAACCCGGTATGCTATCACCCCCATGACAGGCAGGATCAGGATTATCGGCGGCCAGTGGCGTGGCCGGAAGCTGGAGGTTCCGAACCGCCCGGGCCTGCGCCCGACCGGCGACCGCGCGCGCGAAACCCTGTTCAACTGGCTGCAGGCAAGCGTGCCGGGGGCCCGTTGTCTGGACCTGTTTGCCGGCACCGGCGCGCTGGGGCTGGAGGCGCTTTCCCGGGGCGCGACGCTGGCGGTTCTGGTGGAGCGCGATCGGCGCCTGGTCGCAGCGCTGCACAAGGTCGCCGAAACCTGGCCGGGCGGCGAGCGTATGGAGGTGGTCGGCGGCGATGTGCGGCGCTGGCTGCAAACCGATCATCGCTCCTTTGATCTGGTTTTCATCGACCCGCCGTTTGCTGATGGTCTGCAGAAAGAGCTTCTCGGGTGCCTTGTCGATGACGGGCATCTGGCGCCGGAGGCGCTGGTTTACCTCGAGCAGGATGCTCGTCTGCCGGAGCCGGAGCCGTGCGAACGCTACGAGATGCGGCGGAGCAAGGTTCTGGGCGAGGTCCGGATGACGCTGCTCGCAAGGCGCTGAACCCAATCGGCAGGTGGCGTGCCGCGGCGTCCGGGCGGATTTCTGACCGGGCGTTATAATGCGCGTTGATTTTTTCCGAGACGCCTGTGATGTCCCAGCCCGATTATGGCCTTGCCGTCTATCCCGGCACCTTCGATCCCATGACCCACGGGCATACCGATCTGATCGCGCGTGCTTCGCACATGTATCGTCGCATTATCGTGGCGATTGCCGAAAGTCCGCACAAGCAGCCGTCTTTTCCGCTCGACGATCGCATCGGGCTGGCGCGACAAGTGCTCGCCGAGGAAGGATTGGACAACGTTGACGTGGTTGGCTTCAACAACCTGCTGGCGCATTTTGTCCAAGAGCATGGGGCGGGGGTGATCCTGCGTGGTTTGCGCGCGGTATCGGACTTCGAGTACGAGTTTCAGCTCGCCTCGATGAATCGCCACCTGATTGAGGATGTGGAAACCGTGTTTCTGACGCCGGCGGAAAAATACAGCTTCATTTCCTCATCGTTGGTCAAGGAAATTGCGCGGCTGCAGGGCGATGTCGGTCGTTTCGTCAACCCGCGTGTTTCTGCCGCGCTGCGCGAGCACTACTCCTGAAAGCGCGACCCGGCCGCCAAGTGGCGGCCGGGGCGAAGTGGATCAGAAGCGCAGGTCCACCCGCGTGTAGATATAGCGGCCGTTGAAACCAAACGGCGAGAAGCCCGAGTACGGGAAGATGAGATCGAAAGTGCCAGCCGAGCGGCCGGTGCTTTCGAGGATCTCTCTGGACGTGTCGGGATAGACGTCGAAGACGTTGTTGGCACCAAGCGACAGCGACATGGCATCGTTGGCCTGGTAGCTGACCTCGAGGTCGGTGATCCACTTGGCCGGCAGTTTCTGATCGTTGGCCTTGTCTGTACCGGCGTCGACCGTATCGCCGAAGCGGGTGGTCATCAGGTTGACCGTGAAGGCGTTGTAGTACCAGGTGCCACCGATATTGAACTTGGTCTTGGGGGCGCCTTCCTCGAAGCGCTTGCGTTCACGACGGGAGAACAGGTTGTCTTCGGTGACGCCGACCTGCGCCAGCTCTTCCGGCGGATCGATGACGCTGGTGACCTCGTTGTCGGTGTAGTTGAAACCGCCGGCCAGGTTCAGTCGGCCCCATTCGTTGAGCTCCAGATCATAGCTGCCGACCAGGTCGACGCCGCGCGTCTTGCTGTCGATGCCATTGAGGAAAAAGCGCGCGCGATTGGCACCGGTGCCTTCCAGCAGCCGCTCGATGCCCGGCCCCGAGAGGTTTTCCGAAAGCACGATGCGATCATCGATCTTGATGTGGAAGAAATCCGCCGTGAGGTTGAGCCCCGGCATCGGGGTGAACACGAACCCGGCGGAGAACGAAACGCTTTCCTCTTCCTGCAGGCCGGGCGAGCCCAGTGCCTGGGCGACCTGGCTATCGGGACGGAAGGTGCCGGTTTCAGTGGGCACTGAGTCGACGAATACCGTGGCCACCGAGGTAAAGGTCTGCTGCGCGAGTGAAGGTGCGCGGAAGCCGGTGGAGCCCGAGGCGCGGATCGCGACCGAGTCGTTGATGCGGTAGCGCCCGGCCAGCTTGCTGTTGAGGGTCGAACCGAAATCGGAATAGTCCTCGAAGCGCAGGGCCGCAGTCATGTTGAAGTCAGTCGTGAGGTCGGCGTCGGCTTCAGCATAGATGCTGGCGCTGTCGCGGCTCTGGCTGATGGCCGATTCCGGCGTGAAACCCGGGAAAACCTGACTGCCAGCAGCGCCGGGGAACGGACCGTCAATGTAGCTGGCTCTCTCACCGGCCTCGATCTCGTAGCCCTCGTCGCGGTATTCAACGCCTGTGGCGATGTTGACCGGCGTGTTGCCGAACTGGAACAGGCGCGAGGCGTCGGCATTGAATACCAGCTGGTCGTTTTTCAGGCTGCCGGCGAAAAACGTCGTCGGACTGGTGGGCCCGAGCGAGGCATTGAGGGTGTTGTCGACGCCGAATTCGAGGTCGTTTTCGCCATAGGTCAGGGAAAAGTCCAGGAACCAGTCGGAAAGGTCACCGCGAACGCCGATGGCCGCGCTCTTGTCGCGGGTGTCGGTGGTGATCAGGGGCAGAAAGCCCTCCGGATAGATCTCGGGAACGTTGCGAGCGTCGAGTGCGCGTCGATAGAAACCGCCGGCATCCCCTTCGCGATCAGCGTAGCTGCCAAAAGAGTACAGCTCGAAGCCGCCGTTGCCCAGCGGCAGTCCGGCGTTGTAGAACAGCGAGAGTTCCTCGACGTTGGGGTCACCGAAACGATGATTGATGCGGTTGAACGTCAGCTCGCGCGGATCCAGGCTGCCGTCGTCCAGACGCGGGAACTGCTCACGCGGATCGAAGCCGGCGCGGTTGGTCGGGTTGCTGCTGCGGAACTGGCCCGAGGCATGGAAAAAGCCCTCGCTGCCCAGGGCAAAACCGCCGTCGGCGCGCAGGGTCACGGTCTCGCCGTCGTTGGCGGTTCGATCCTTGCCTTTTTCTATCTTCAGCTCCTCAAGCGGGCTGATGGCCACGTTTGCCACCCGCGGCACGCCGTCGACGCTGGTGTGGTTCTGGCCGTAGATTGCCGACACACCGAAGCCGCCCGGCTGGTCCCTGAGCACGATGTTGATCACACCGGCAATGGCGTCCGAGCCGTACTGTGCCGCGGCGCCGTCGCGCAGCACTTCGATGCGTTCGATTGCGTTGGGCGGGATGAGGTTGAAGTCCACCGCGGTCGAGCCGCGGCCCACCGAGCCGTTGAGGTTCACCAACGCCGAGGTGTGACGTCGCTTGCCATTGACCAGCACCAGCGTCTGGTCGGGAGCCAGGCCCCTGAGCTGGGCCGGGCGCACCTGGTCGGTGCCATCGGTGATTGAAGAGCGCGGAAAGTTGAAGCTGGGCAGCAGCCGCGACATGATCTCGGCCGTTTCGGTCATGCCGGTGGAGATGATCTCGTCGGCCGAGATGGTGTCGATGGGCACGTTGCTGTCGGCGGCGGTACGACCGCGGCGGCGCGTGCCCGTCACGGCGATGCGGTCGGTGGTGTCGGCGTTCTCTGCAGCGCGTTCGTCTGTATCAGCGCTGTCCTGCGCGGCAGCCGGAAAGGCGATCATGGCCAGGCCAATCGCCAGACCCATGGCCAGGCCAACCGTCTGGCCGCTGGTGCTGACCATACGCCAGCGTCTTGAGCGCTCGCAGTGATTTTGACGATGTTCTTCTTGCATGTCTTCCCCTCCTCTTGTTGGGTGCGCCTGTGGCCGGAGTGACGCGCAGGCGCTGGCGGTCTGAAAACTGGCAGGTGGTTATCACTATCCCGCCGGCGTTAAATAAATGCAAGCAGTTCGTTAACTAGAGGTCTTGCGGCTGCGTGCTATATTCCGGGCCTGAACAGTGAATTCGAACCGACAGATGGAGCGAGTGATGCGCCCAGTGATGAACCAAGCCTTCCGCGCAACCCTGGCCTGCCTGCTGCTGGTGGCCTTCTCCGCCGCGGCGGCCGCCGGCCCCGGCCGGGCCGCGATTTCGAGCGCGCACGAACTGGCCACGAATGCCGGCGTGGAAATCATGGAAAAAGGCGGCAACGCCTTTGATGCGGCGGTGGCCGTGTCGGCCGCGCTGGCCGTGGTCGAGCCGGAGTCGTCCGGCATCGGCGGCGGCGGCTTCTGGCTGCTGCACCGCGTTGCCGATGGGCATTCGGTGATGGTCGACGGGCGTGAGACCGCGCCCGCTGCTGCCACCGCCGACATGTACGTGAATGATCAGGGTGAAGTCGATCGCGATCGCGCCATCAACGGCGCGCTGGCCGGCGGCATTCCCGGGGCGCCGGCGGCCTGGGTGCATATCGCTGAAGCCTACGGCAGTCTGGAGCTGTCAGAGTTGCTCGCGCCGGCCATCCGCCTGGCCGAAGAGGGCTTTCCGGTAGATGCCAAGTATCACTCCCTGATTGGTTACCGTGCCGAGGTGATGCAGCGCTGGCCCGAGACGGCCGCCATATTCATGCCCGATGGCGATGTACCCGCTGTTGGCGACATCATTCGCAATCCGGATCTGGGCAAAACCCTGCGCGCCCTGGCTGAACACGGCAAAGAGGGTTTCTACAGTGGCGAGGTGGCAGCAAAGCTGGTCGAAGGGGTGCAGGCCACCGGGGGCATCTGGACCCTGGCAGATTTTGCCGATTATGAGGTTGTCGAACGCGAGCCGGTGCGCAGCAGCTATCGCGGCTATCAGCTGATCACCGCCACGCCGCCATCTTCGGGCGGTATCGCCATTGGCCAGATGCTCAAGCTGGTCGAGCCCTTCGACCTGGCCGGCATGCAGCAGGCCGAGCGCGTGCACGTGCTGGCCGAAGCCATGCGCCGCGCCTATCGCGACCGCGCGCTCTACCTTGGTGACCCGGATTTTGTCGACATTCCCGCCGACATGCTCTTGAGCGATGATTATGCCGCCGGCCTGCGCACCACGCTGCGCCTGGATCGGGCCACACCCTCGTCGATGCTGGCCGCCGATCCCGACCGGCTGGGCAAGGAAAGCACCGATACCACGCATTTCTCGCTGATCGACTCGGAAGGCAACATGGTTTCGGCCACGCTGACGGTCAACCTGCCGTTTGGCGCAGCCTACGTGCCGCCGGGCACGGGCGTGCTGGTCAACAACGAAATGGACGACTTTTCCGCCAAGCCGGGCGAGCCCAACGCCTACGGCCTGATCGGTTTTGCCGCCAACGCCATCGAGCCGGGCAAGCGCATGCTCTCGTCGATGACCCCGACCATTGTCATCGGCGACGACCGCACCGCCGTGCTCGGCACGCCGGGCGGCTCGCGCATCATCACCATGGTGCTGCTGGGCGTTCTCGATTTCATTGACGGTAACGGCCCGGAAAGCTGGGTGTCGCTGCCCCGCTTCCACCACCAGTATCTGCCTGATGAAATCTCGATCGAACCCGATGCACTGACTGCCGCGCAGATCAAGCTCCTGGAAGAAAAGGGCCACACCGTGACCGTACGTGATCGCACCTGGGGCAACATGCACGGCGTGATGTGGAACCGCCAGACCGGCGAACTCGAGGCCGCCCACGATCCACGCTGGGAGTCGGGCGGGGCGGTCGTGATCGACATCGACTGAGGTTCGGGCGTTCGGGTCAATCAACTCTCGCCCCGGACTTGATCCGGGGCCTCCTGCATGCCGATGCCGCTGCCAGGATGGTTTTGGCTCGGAGCCGAGACGACGGCGCATTCGCGGCTTGTAAAGCTGTTTTCAACCTGCCTGAGCCGTGATGGTGGTCACGGACAGCCAGGGCGTTTTCCGCTAAGCTGGCGCTCACGCATCCGGATTGCAGCTTATGGAAAGCAATACCGGGGGGACCATGCGCGACGCCGTTCAGGGGAGCGGCGATCGCATCTTCGATGACCGCTTCGAGGATCAATCCAGCGCCGGCCCGGATTTTGCCCGCCGCGTTCTCGAGCGCGCTACCTATGGCGCGCGACCCGAAGACATCGATCATTTTCTCTCGCTGGGCTCCAACGACCAGGCGCGCCTGAACGCCTGGCTGGATGAGCAGCTCGCCTGGCAATCCTTGGACGACAACGACCTCGAACAGCGCCTGGCGGCCGCTGGCTATCAGACCCTGGATAAATCGACTGCTGAGCTGTGGGCCGATCATGTCCGGGGTAGTGACGATCGGCATCTTCCAGTGGCCGAGACCGAGGCCGCGCGTATCATGCGCGCCGGCAGCTCTACGAGGTGATGACCGAGTTCTGGCACGATCGCTTCAGCATCGCCGGCCGGGAGTTCAGTATTGCCCCGGTATTCGCGCAATACGACCGCGATGTCATCCGGCCGCATGCCCTGGGCAGTTTCCGCGAGATGCTCGAGGCAGTGGCGCGCTCGCCGGCCATGCTGATCTACCTGGACAACAAGGACAACCGCGCCGGCGGCTACAACGAAAACTGGGCGCGCGAGCTCATGGAGCTGCACACCCTGGGTTCCGACGCCTATTATCCCGGCGCCGCGCACGGCCAGATCCCGAAAGGTGACGACGGGCTGGCGATCGGCTACAGCGACGCGGATGTCTACGACGTGGCGCGCTGCTTTACCGGCTGGACCATTCGCAACGGCCACTGGGGCATGCCGGACAATCCCCAATACGACACCGGCGAGTTCGTCTTCTACGACAACTGGCACGAGTACGGCAGCAAGTACGTTCTCGGCGACTGGATCGACCCGCTCGGGCAGATGGAAGCCGTGCTGGCCATGAGCTACATGTGCATGCACCGCCAGACGGCCAAGCACCTGTGCACGAAACTTTGCCGACGCTTGATCGACGACGATCCGCCGCCGTCCCTGGTGGAGTCGGCCGCGGCCGTCTGGCACGAGCACTGGCAGGCCGACGACCAGATCGCCCGGGTCGTACGCCATATCCTCAGCTCCGATTTTTTCGTCAACGGCGGTGGCGTCAAGACGCGCCGGCCCTTCGAGCTGATGTGCGCGGCTTTCCGCAAGACCGCAGCCGAGATCGAGCCGCAGCCGACCGGGGGCTGGAGCCCTTACGGTGACCTGCTCTACCGCTTTCGCCAGACCGGGCACGGCTGTTTCCGCTGGCCCTCGCCGGATGGCTACCCCGACACCGCCGATCGCTGGACCTCGGCTTCGGTCATGGGCCAGACCTGGCGCCTGCTCAGCCGCATGCCCGAGCTCGACGATGACAATGACCAGTTTCTGCTGCGCATTCACGAGCAGACCCTGGCCGGACTGCCCGCGTTATCGCAGCGCAGTGCGCAGGGCCTGGTCGATTTCTGGCTGGAACGCCTGATCGGGCGACCCGTGGCGTCGTCGCGTCGGGCCGAGCTGATCGATTTCCTGCGCCAGAATGCCGCTGCCAGCGCGCCGCTGGATATCACCAGCGATCTGCCCGATGGCCGCTGGAACACAGGCGACCTGAGCGAGCATATTAACCCGGCAGCCCTATAGATCGCATTCAGCCGCGCTGTGCATCCCGACAGCAAGGCAGCGAAACGCCGCTGTAGCACTCCTACAGCAAGTTTCGCTAACGCCGTCTGTCGGGATGCACAGCGCAGCCGGTCGTTCAATATCAACCAGTTCGGGGCTTCAAGAATGGCCCGACTCGGCGTTGTCGCTCTTGCAAAGGGAATCACCCTTCGCGGCGAGCGACGCCTTGATTCGAGCCATTCTTGAAGCCCTGAATGCGATCTATAGGGCTGCCGGGTTAATGAACGCCTGCGCGGCTGCGCGCCACCGTGGCCCTGATCATTATGCTGCCGGAGTTCTACCAGCGATGAAACGCCGCGCTTTTCTTCAAGGCTGTTGTGCCGCTGCGCTTGCCGGCGCGGTGCCGCTGAGCACCTTCTGGCGCCCGGCTGTCGCTGGGCAGGGCAGCAGTGACGTGATCGTCTACGTCTTCTTGCGCGGCGGCATGGACGGCCTGCACCTGGTCGTGCCTTACGCTGGCGCCGAACGTAGTCACTACGAGATGCTGCGCTCGAACATGGCCATTCCCGAGTCGCGGCTGCGCCAGATCACGGACAATTGGGCGCTGCACCCGCGCGCCGGCGGCGGACCCGGCGACAGCATCGGCAGCACGCCGAAATGGCTGCGCCGGCTCTGGAACAGCGACAGGCTGGCCATTGTCCAGGGTGCGGGCATGCCCACCCACCTGTCGCGCAGTCATTTCGACGCCCAGGCCTGGATGGACCTGGGCACGCCCGGCAACAAGAGCACGGCCGATGGCTGGCTGACGCGCTACCTGGCCGCCGCCGACGGCCTGCCGGCCGCGGATATCGCGGCCGTTTTCGGTTTCTCCGACACCCGTCCGATGTCGCTGATGGGCTCGACTGCCGCGCTGACCGTGGCCTCGCCCGAGTCGTTCCGGATCGACGGTTTTCACTGGTCCTGGAACGAAAGCGACCCGGACCTGGCTGGTCATCAGGCCGCCCATCGCCGGCTCGATGCCTTGTGGAGCGCCGGCGGCAACAGCCCCTGTTACAGGCCGGGCGCGATACCGCCGAGGCGCTCGAGCAGATGCGCGCGATGAACTTCGAGGCCTACCAGCCCGACGGCGGAGCGCAGTATCCTGACGGCACGCTTGGCGACCAGCTTCGCAGCCTGGCGCAGCTGATCAAGCAGAACATGGGCATTGTCGCCGCCACCGTCGACTATGGCGGCTGGGACACGCACGCTGGCCAGGGCATGCCTGATCCCGGCAACCCGGATCACTACGACTACTACGGCATTCGCGTCGAGGAGCTTTCGCGGTCGCTCGACGCCTTCTACACCGATCTGGCCTCGTCATCGCAGGGCAATCTGATGAACCGCGTCAACGTGGTCGTGCTCAGCGAGTTCGGCCGCAAGATCCGGCCCAACGCCGCCAGCGGCACCGATCACGGCCACGGCAACGTCATGCTCGCGCTGGGCGGTCGCGTCAACGGTGGCATGCACGGCAGTTTTCCGGGGCTGGATGCCGGCTCGCTGCTCGAGGGCCAGGATCTTGCCACGACCACCGACTATCGGCAGGTGCTGGCCGAGGCGCTGGTGCGGCGCATGGGATTGCCGCCCGATCATCTTGACGCCGTTTTTCCGGGTATCGGGGGTTATTCGCCGCCGGGCGTTTTTGTACCCTGAGTGGTCTTTCCGCGGCGTGCCTGCAGGATTTGATGCACGCACCGGCTGAGTTGGTATGCTGATCTGCAGCTAAGACAGAGGTGATTGTGCATGGACAAGAAAACGCTGCTGGTCTTCGGCGCGACAGGCACCCAGGGCTATCCCGTGGTCGAGGCGGCGATCAACGCCGGCTGGGCGGTGCGTGCGGCGACCCGTGATCTGGATCAGGCACAGGAAATGCTGCCCGGAAGCGTCGACAAGGTGCACGCCGACCTGCTCGACAAAGACGATGTTCAGGCCGCAGCCGATGGGGTTGACGCTGTGTTTTTTCACCTGCCGGTGATGCCCGATCTGCCGGAGGCCGAGCGGATCGTTGACCATGTGCTTGCTGCCGCAGCCGATCGAAAGCTTGGGCGGGTGGTGTTTACCACCAGCGGCTATTGCGGTGACGACATGCCGCCGGGGCCCTTCGTTGACGGTCTGCGCCGGCTCTCCGAGCGGATTGTCTCGGCCGATGTGCCGGCGGTGGTTCTGCGCCCGACGCTCTATCTGGGTAACCTGGTGTGGCCACACGTGACCCGCGAGATTCGCGAGTACGGTCGCCTGATCTATCCGCCGCTGGATATCGATCAGCGTCTGAACTGGACTGCGACCGAAGATCAGGGGCGGATCGCAGTGGCTTGTCTGGACGCCGATGTGGTCGGCGAGGTGATTGACGTGGCCAGTCCCGAGGCGGTGTCCGCTCCCGAGCTCTGTCGCCTGCTGGTCGATGTCTACGGTCGCGAAGTGCATTATGCGCCGCTGAGTATCGACGCTTTTGCCGAGTCGATGAGCCACTATACCGGCAGCGCACATGCCGGCGAGCTTCTCGCCGGGCTGTATGCAGGCTATGCCAGTCTCGACGACGGGCCCCGGGTGGATACGGCGGCGCTGGAGCAGCGCCTGAATGTCAAGCTGACGCCCGTCAGCACCTGGGTGCGCGACCGCCTGGGTTACCTGCTTTCGCTCTACGGCTGACCGTCGTCGAGAAAGGCTTCGTAGTCCGGCAGTTCGTCGTCGCCGTCGCCGATGGCGTGGCGGCGGCGCTGCAGCCAGCCATCGCGCATGAAGGTATAAGGGTCGTAGGCGCTTCTGAGGTCTTCGTCGAGCGGCAGCAGAGCGTGGCGCAGCTGGAGCACGTTGAGCCCGATCAGGCCATAGCTGGACTCTTTCAACGTCCAGCGCCAGACGAAATCGGTATAGATGTCGGATCCGCGGCCCAGGCCATCGCGCAGGGTCGACGGCCCGAGAAACGGCAGCATGATGAAACGGCTGTCTTCCCAGCCCCAGACCGCCATGGTCTGACCGAAGTCTTCGTCGAAGCTCTCGATGCCGCTGTCGGTAGCCGGATCAAACAGGCCGGCCAGCCCCACGGTGGTGTTGACCAGAAAGCGCATGAACTCGGTACCGGCATCGGCCGGGCGGCCCTGCAGCAGCAGGTTGATCTGGTCAACCGGAGAGCGGATGTTGGCGAAAAAATTGCGAATGCCGCGCTGCGCCGGCGCCGGCGTGATCTTGCCGTAGCCGACCGCCAGCGGACGCACGATTGCCTGGTCTACTGCCGAGTTGAACTTGAAGACCTCGCGGTTGTAGTGCTCCCAGGGGTCCTGGGGATGGCGCTCGTCCGGTGGCGCCGGCGTGGTCGCGCAGCCGGCCAGCAAGATGACGACCGCGGCGGCCAGCAGCAGAGAGCGGGTCATTCCTGCGCTCCGGAGTCGGTATTTCCGGCCGCCTGCTCCCACCCCAGCAGCGGGGCAACCCCGGTCAGGCGGGCAATGACCTTCAGTGCCCGCGGCGGGGTGTCAAAATGCAGATCGGCACCGGCCTGCCGGGCCTGCGCTTGCCACTCCAGAAGCAGGGCCAGCGCGCTGGAGTCGGCGCTTTCGACCTTCTCCAGATTGATGCGCGAAGGCAGTGGTAGCTGCTTGAAGCGGTCGCGGTAGTGCCGCTCCAGCGCGGGCACTTCCCGGGCGGTCATTTGCCCTTCCAACCACAGTGTCTCGCCGCTGTCAGTCATCGATCTCCACCTCGTACTGCCCGCTTTGCAGGCGCTCGAGCATGTCGTCAAAGCTGGTCTCGCGAATCTCCTGATCGATCTGCGAGCGGAAGGTGGCCACGTAGGAAATGCCTTCGACGATAACGTCGAACACCTGCCAGCCTTCGTCGGTCTTGCGCATGACGTAATCCACCGGTGCTTTCTGGCTGCTGTCGAGCTGCACCCGGGTGCGCACCCGGGTCTGGCGCTCGGTGTTCTTGCCGGCCAGCGGCAGGATTTCGACACGCTCGTGGAGGTCGTAGTCGAGCAGGGCGGTGGCGTAGCGGTCGAGCAGCTGCGTGGCCAATGCGTCGGCAAACGCCTTGATCTGCTCTTGATCCCGGCCGCGGGCGTTGCGGCCCAGTACCAGGCGTGCCGAGTAGACTTCGTCGATGATCGGCAGCAGTGCCATCTTGACGTCGCGTTTGAGCTCTTCGGGGTCATCCCGGTAGTGCTGCCGGTTGTCCTGGATCAGTTCCGACAGATGTGCGGTGGTGTCGGCAATGACGGATGCCGGGTCGTCGGCTGCCTGAACCGCGCTGCCAGCAAGCAGAATCATGAGTCCCAGAATACGAATCACTGCTCTTCTCCTTCACCTTCGGTGTTGAACATGTAGCGGCTGATCAGCTGCTCGAGCACCATCGCCGAGCTGGTGATCAGAATGCTGTCGCCGTCTTGCAGCGCTTCGGGCGAACCCCCCGGCTCGAGGCCGATGTATTGATCCCCGAGAATGCCGCTGGTCAGGATCGAGGCCGAGGTGTCTTCGGGAAGCTGATCGTATTCGCTGCTGATGCGCATGGTTACTCGGGGTTCCAGGGTTTCCGGGTCGAGCACGATCGACTCGACCATGCCGATGGGCACCCCGCCCATGCTGACATTGGCGCGCGGCTTGAGGCCGCCGATGTTGGAGAATTCGGCGGTGACTTCGTAGTGCTCGCCCGACACCACGCCCCGGTCGGTAGCGTGCAGAGCAAGAAAGACGAGCGCGGCGATGGCCAGCAGCAGAAAAACGCCGGCGGTCAGTTCGATTTGTTGGGACGATCTCATGGTTTTCCCTTCAAAGCATGAATGCTGAAAGAACGAAGTCGAGCATCAGCACGACGATGGCGGTCGCGATCACGGTCTGGGTTGTTGCCAGGGCCACGCCTTCGCTGGTGGGGCGCGCCGACCAGCCGAACCAGACCGCCAGCCAGGCAGCCACGAAGCCGAAGCACACCGACTTGAGCATGCCGCCGCCGAAGTCGCGCATCAGCCCGACCGATGACTGCATGTTGGCCCAGAAGGTGGTTGGATCACTGCCCATCAGGTAGACGGCAAAGAAAATGCCGCCGACAATCGCGGTCAGGTTGAAGATCAGCACCAGCGCCGGCAGGGCAATCAGGCCGGCCAGCAGGCGCGGCTGCACGATGCGCTCCATCGGGTCGATGGCCATCAGGTCGAGCGCGTCAAGCTGCTCGGTGGCGCGCATCAGGCCGATTTCGGCGGTAATCGAGGTGCCCGCGCGCCCGGCAAACAGCAGGGCGGCCAGCACCGGGCCAAGCTCGCGAAACAAGGACAGGGCCAGCACCGTCGATACGGCATCGGCCGCGCCGAAGCGCGTCAGGGTGTCATAGGTTTGCAGCGTCAGCACCAGGCCGACGAAAAAGCCGCTGATGACGATGATGACCAGCGAGCGTACGCCGGCAAAATATACCTGGCGCAGGATCTCGCCCAGCTGGCGCGGGCCAAAGCGCATGCGCGAAATGGCCGTGAGCAGAAACAGGCCGGCTCGGCCAAGCTCGCGAACGGGGGCGGCCAGTACGGTATGTGATGGGCCGGCGCTCATCTCGTTTCCCCTTGCGTCAGCAGCTGCTCATCGAGCGTTGGGCCGGGATAGTGAAACGGCACCGGTCCGTCGGGCTGGCCCTGCATGAACTGGCGCACCAACGGGTTGTCGCTGGCGGCCAGCTCGTCGGGCGTGCCCGCAGCCACCAGACGACGGTCGGCGATGATGCAGGCGTGTTCGGCCAGCCGGGTCACCTCACGCACGTCGTGGGTGATGACGATGCTGGTGGTGCGCAGGGCCGCATTGATATCGCGGATCAAGCGCAGGGACACGCCGAGCGAGATCGGGTCGAGTCCGGCAAAAGGCTCGTCATAGATGACGGTCTGTGGGTCCAGCGCCATGGCGCGTGCGGTAGCGACGCGGCGCTTCATGCCGCCTGACAGCTCGGCCGGATAAAGATCGGCGGCGCCGCGCAGGCCCACCATCTCCAGTTTCATCAACACCACGCGGCGTATCAATGACGCGGGCAGATCGGTGTGCTCGCGCAGAGGCAAGGCGACGTTGTCAAAGGCCGTCAGGTCGGTAAACAGGGCGCCGTTTTGCAGCAGCACACCGATGTTGCGACGGACACGGCCCAGCGCCTTGCTGCCAAGGCGATCGACCCGCGTCTGACCGATCCACACCTCGCCAGCATCGGGCTTGAGCTGGCCGGTGATCAGCCGCAGCACGGTGGTCTTGCCCGCCCCGCTTGGGCCCATCACGGCCGTGACCTGCCCAGCGGGCACGTCGAGGTCGAAATCCTCGAGAATCGCACGCCCGCCCAGACGAACAGTCACGCCCTTGAGCGAAATGGCTATATCGGAAGCTTGACTCATATTGATTAGGATTATCCCGGCCTGTCCGTGATCCGACCGCAAAGGCGGCCGCAAGTTTGGTTTGCGTGCCGCCCGATCTGCGCTCGCTGCCGGTCGTTGCCCGCTTGCAGCAGTTAAAGAATGTAACGGCTCAGGTCTTCGTTTCCTGCCAGATCCTTCAGCGAGCGATCGACGTACTCGGCATCGACAACCACCTTTTCACTGCTGTGGTCGGGTGCAGAATACGAGACTTCCTCGAGCAGACGCTCCATGATCGTGTGCAGCCGTCGCGCGCCGATGTTCTCGGTCGATTCATTGACCGCGAAGCTGATTTCGGCCAGGCGGGTGATGGCGTCGTCGGTGAACTCCAGATCGAGGCCCTCGGTGGCCATTAATGCAACGTACTGCTCGGTCAGGCAGGCGTCAGGTTCGGTCAGGATGCGCTTGAAGTCCTCGACCGACAGGGCCCGCAGCTCCACGCGAATGGGCAGGCGACCCTGCAGCTCGGGCACCAGGTCGGAAGGTCTGGCGACATGGAAAGCGCCCGAGGCAATGAACAGAATGTGGTTGGTGCTGACCGGTCCGTAGCGCGTGTTGACCGTGGTGCCTTCGACCAGCGGCAACAGGTCACGTTGCACGCCCTCGCGCGAAATCTCGCCCGAGCCGCCTCCTTCGGCGCGGCGGGCCACCTTGTCGATTTCGTCAAGAAAGACGATGCCGTGCTGCTCCGCGATCTTGAGACCCTGCTGCTTGACCTCTTCGTCGTTGATCATGTGCGCAGCTTCTTCCTCGACCAGCACCGGGATGGCGTCCTTGACCTTCATGCGGCGCTTTTGCTTGCGCTGCCCGGACATGTTGGAAAACATCTGCTGGAGCTGGTTGGTCATCTCTTCCATGCCCGGCGGCGCCATGATCTCCACGCCCATGTGCATGTCGAGATCGACCTCGATCTCGCGCTCGTTGAAGTCGCCGTCGAGGAGCTTTCGCATCATCTTGCGCCGGGTCTCGGTGGAGGTATCGGTTTCCTCCTCTGGCGCATTGGCAAAGCCCGAACTCTGCTGGCGCGGCAGCATGATGTCGAGCACGCGCTCGACTGCCGCGTCTTCGGCGCGCGAGCGCACCTTGTTCATCGCCTCGTCGCGCGCCAGCTTGTAGCCCGCTTCGGTGAGGTCGCGGATAATGGACTCGACATCCTTGCCGACATAGCCCACCTCAGTGAACTTGGTCGCCTCGACCTTGATGAAGGGCGCCCTGGCCATCTTGGCCAGGCGGCGTGCGATTTCGGTCTTGCCGACACCGGTCGGCCCGATCATCAGGATGTTCTTGGGCGTGATCTCCGGCTGCAGCTTCTCGTCGACCTGCATGCGTCGCCAGCGGTTTCTCAGGGCGATGGCCACAGCGCGCTTGGCATCGGCCTGGCCAATGATGTGGCGATCCAGTTCCTGGACGATTTCGCGGGGTGTCATCTGCGTCATGATCTACTCGGTTGAGTTGGTGTCGAGCGTCTCGACGGTGAAATGGTGGTTGGTATAGATGCAGACCTCACCGGCAATCGTCAAAGCCTCGCGGCAGATCGCCTCGGCGTCGAGCTCGGTGTGGCGCTGCAGGGCGCGGGCGGCAGACTGGGCAAAGGGGCCGCCCGATCCGATCGCGATCAGGCCCTCTTCGGGCTCGATCACGTCGCCGTTGCCCGAGATGATCAGCGAGGCCTCGTGATCGGCCACCGCGAGCAGCGCTTCGAGGCGCCGCAGCAGGCGATCGGTGCGCCAGTCCTTGGCCAGCTCCACGGCCGCGCGAGTGAGATGGCCGGAATGCATCTCCAGCTTGCTTTCAAAGCGTTCGAACAAGGTGAAGGCGTCTGCCGTGGCGCCGGCAAAACCGGCCAGAATCTGGCCCTTGTACAGTCTTCTGACCTTGCGCGCGTTGGATTTCATGATCGTGTTGCCGAGCGTGACCTGGCCGTCGCCGGCAATCACCACCTGGTCGCCGCGCCGCACCGAAACGATGGTCGTGCCGCGATATTGTTCCATTGTCGTGGGCTCGCTGCCGTTGGGTGAGGGAAGAACATGGGGGTCTTTACGGCATGGGGCAAGGCAGGGGTGCGTAGAACCGAATCTCGATGGTCGAGACCGGCGTAGCCGGGCGGCTTGGGTGGTTGCTTATTCGGACTTCTTCCTCGCTCTCGGATGGGTCTCGTCGTAGACCTTTGCCAGGTGTTGAAAGTCCAGATGAGTGTAGATCTGCGTTGTGGTCAGATTGGCGTGGCCCAACAGCTCCTGAACGGCCCTGAGGTCGCCGGAAGACTCGAGGATGTGGGAAGCGAAGCTGTGCCTGAGCTGGTGCGGATGAACGCTCTGGTCGAGCCCCTGGCGCTGCGACCAGTAGGCGACGCGTTTCTGGATGGCGCGCACGCCAAGGGGTCGGCCCTTGAGGCTGGTGAATATGCGTCGCTGGTCGATGCCGGCGGCTGCGGCGTGAATCTTTTGCCACTGCCCGAGGGCGCGTACGGCATGCCGGCCCACCGGTACGATACGCTCCTTCCGCCCCTTGCCGAGTACTCGAACCATGCCCTCGCCGAGGTCGAGCTGATCCCAGACCAGACCGGCCAGTTCGCTGACCCGCAGGCCGGAAGCATAGAACAACTCGAGCATGGCGCGGTCGCGGATGGCGAGCTCGTTCTCTTCGGGAATCTCGAGCAGAGCCTGAACCTGATCGACATCGAGCACTTCCGGGAGTTTGCGCCGGACCTTCGGTGCGCGCACATCCTGTGCCGGATCGCCCGCGATGATCCGTTCGCGTCTGAGGTAGCGGAAAAAACGCCGCAGCCCGGACAGTCGGCGCTGCACGCTGCGCGGCGACAGGCCACGACGGTGCTCGCTGGCGGCAAAGCTGCGGACATCCGGCTGGGAAAGCGCCTCGATGCGCTCGATGCCGTGTTCGCGGCACCAGGCCGCGAGACGATCAAGATCGCGACGATAGGCGTCGATGGTCGCCGCGCTGAGCCCGGCCTCGTCTGCGGCATGGGCAAGAAAGGCGGAAATGGCCGCCCCGATATCCACGGCTCAAGCGCGCTTGCGTTCGTCCCCGGCGTTCTGCTCGAGGCGATGGCGAATGGTGGTGCCCAGAAGCTCGAGGAACAGCGTGCCCATGTTGGGATGGAAACGCTCAGGCGACTCCGCCCCGATGGCCAGCAGGCCCAGCCCCGCAATCGGTACCAGCGCGGCCGAGCCGATGGCGTCATGGGCGTCCGGGAACAGGGTTTCGAGCTTGGCGCGGGTGAGGCGCCCGAACTCGATGCGCTCACTTTCCAGCAGCTGCTCGAACCACCCGGGTACGCCGCGCTCGTGCAAGGCGACCGCCTGGCACTCGGCGAGGTCTGGCTGTGGCGCAAGCAGGTGCAGGCGCACGCTGCGGGCGTCGAAATCATCAGCCAGTCGCCGCGTCAGGCGCTCGACGAACTCGCCGCTGGAGGCCGCTGTCATCACCTCCAGCGTCAGCTGGTGCAGTCGCTGCATGAGCCGCTCGTTCTCGCCAGCGATGTCGGCCAGGGTTTCGAGCTGAGCTTGCAGCTGGTGATTCTCCCGCCGCAGCCGTGCCACCTGTACCTCGATCAGGGAGCTGGCGCCGGTTTCATGCGGCAGCTCGAGTGTGTCGAGCAGCTCCGGATGGCGCGTGAAAAAGTCGGCATGAGCCGCCAGCCACTCGGCGACGCGGTGTTCGTTCAATTGGCCGGGATCGGACATGGGATGACTCCTGCAAACACTTCACGGGCGGGTCCGGCGGTGGTTACCGCCTGCCCCTCTCCGCTCCAATCTATCACAAGCGATCCGCCCGGCTGCAGGATTTCGACCGGGCTGTCGACCTGGCGCAGGCGCAGCAGAATGGCGGCCGCGGCGCCGGCGCCGCTGCCGCAGGCCAGGGTCGGCCCGGCGCCGCGCTCGAACACCTGCAGATGGACGCGCCGCCGCGACTCGACGACCGCCAGGCCGACGTTGGCGCCGTCGGCGAGCGCCGGGTCCTGGCCCAGAGCCCGACCGATGTGCTCGACGCGTTCGGCCGACGGCCGCTCGGGTTCGATGACCAGCAGATGCGGGTTGCCCATCGAGGCGCCGTGCACCGCCAGCGTTTCCGGGCCCACTGAAAAAGTGCGGGGAAAGCCGGCGCTGCCTGGCAGCCCCACGGCTGCGGGTGAAAAATCCGGCACCGACAGCGTAGCGGCGATGTCATCGTCGCTGCGGTAGGCGATCGTGACCGTGCCGGCAGGCGTGCTCACCTCGACCTTGCCGGTCGTGCCGTCGGCCTGGTGGAGCCACAGCCCCAGCGCCCGCATGCCGTTGCCGCACTGCTCGGCGGTGCTGCCATCGGCGTTGCGGATCTCCACGCGGCAGTGATGCTCGGGATGTTCGGCGGCGTGCAGAACGAGCAGCTGATCGAATCCCACGCCGCGATGGCGGTCGGCCCACTGCCGCACCAGTTCATCGGGCACCGACAGCGACCGGCGCCGGGCGTCTATCAGCATGAAATCGTTGCCCAGCGCCTCGAGCTTGTGAAAGGCGAGCGCGTCTTTCGAGTCGGCGTTCATCGGCTCAGCCACCCGCGCCGGCAGGCTTCTTCTCGCCGTTGCGTGCGTCATCGTCTTGCGTGGTCGCGGGAGCCGTCGCAGCGTCCGCTGGGTCATCGGGCAGATAGAGATCGTCCTTGAGGCCGCAACCGCTGATCGACAGCGCGACCGTGCCCAACAGGACAACGACAAGGGCGGTTAAACTGGCACGCATGAATGACTCCAGTGACTTGCAACTTGAACGCCTGGTCCTCGAGACCGGCGAGGATCCGGAGCATGCCGTTATCTGGCTGCACGGCCTGGGTGCTGATGGGCATGACTTCGAGCCGATTGTACCGCAGCTCAACTGCGCTGCCCGCCGCCCGGTGCGCTTCATTTTCCCGCACGCCCCGCAAAGACCGGTGACCATCAATGGTGGCATGGCCATGCGCGCCTGGTACGACATTCTGGGCGTGGATATCGATCGCAACCAGGACATGGACGGCATTCGTGCGTCGCTGCGCCAGGTGGATGCCCTGGTCGACGAACAGGTTGCAGCGGGCATTCCATCCGGCAACCTGGTTCTGGCGGGGTTTTCCCAGGGCGGCGCGATTGCGTTGCGCTGCGGGCTGGCCCGGAACGGGCCTCTGGCCGGCGTGGTGGGGTTGTCGACCTACCTGCTCGGCGCCGAGCAGCTGACCGAATGGATGAGCGCGCAGGCACCATCGATGCCGGTTTTCATGGGGCACGGCAGCCAGGACCCGATTGTCCCCGTCGAGCTGGGCCAGGCCGGCGCCCGGCGGCTGGCCGCGGCCGGTCTCGAGGTCGCCTGGCAGACCTGGCCGATGCCGCATGCCGTGTGCGCCGAAGAGGTGCAAGCCATCGACCAGTGGCTGAGTGAGCGCCTGCAATGAGCGCGATGCGCGCCCTTGTCGTCGACGATGAACAGCCGGCGGCTGACCGCCTGGCGCGCCTGCTCGAAGCGCAGGCCGACGTTGCCGTCTGTGCGACCACCAATCGCGCCGACCAGGTGCTGGACCGATGCCACGAGCTGCTGCCCGACGTTGTGTTCCTGGACGTTGAAATGCCGGGCCTGAACGGTATCGAGGTGGCGCGCAGGCTGGGGCGGCTGGAGTCGCCGCCGGCCATCGTGTTCGTGACCGCCTTCGAGCAGTACGCCGTCGACGCCTTCGAGCTGGCGGCCGTCGACTATCTGGTCAAGCCGATTCGCCCTGAACGCCTGGCGCGTGCACTCGACCGGGCGCGCCACCGGCCGGTTGATCCGGCCGCCGTTGTGCGCACGCGGCTGGGAGACCGAGTGCTGACGATTCCCGTGGTCGACATCCGTGCCCTGGTGGCCGAAGACAAGTACACTGTCGTCCACTTCGACACGGGCGAGGCTCTGGTGGAAGACTCCCTGGTCAGCCTGGAGCGGCGTTACGCCCGCCAGTTCGTACGCATTCATCGCAAGGCCCTGGTAGCGCGTCGCTACCTGCGCGGTCTGTTTCGCGACGAGCAGGGGCAAGAACGCGTTGAGCTCGACGGCAGCGACTGCTGCCCCCCCGTAAGCCGCCGCAATCTGGCCCAGGTTCGCCAGATTCTCGACGGCCGTGACATCACTGAGGCGTGAACGACATGACAACTCTTAAAATCGCGACTCGCAAGTCCAAGCTGGCACTCTGGCAGAGCGAACACGTGGCCCAGCAGCTGCGCGCACGTTATCCCGAGATGGACGTCAGCCTGGTGCCGCTGAGCACGCGCGGCGATGAGATACTGGATCGCTCGCTGGCCGAGATCGGCGGCAAGGGGCTGTTTCTCAAGGAGCTGGAGCGCGCCATTCTCGACGGCGAGGCCGATATCGCCGTGCACTCGCTCAAGGACGTGCCGGCGGTACCGCCGCGGGAATTCGAGCTGGCTGCCTTTCTGCCTCGTGAGGACTGGCGCGATTGGTGGATTACCCGCACCGCGGCCCGGCCCGAAGATCTGCCCGCCGGGTCGAAGGTCGGCACGGCCAGCCTGCGCCGACAAAGCCAGCTGCTGGCCCGCTGGCCGCACCTTGAAGTGGTGACGGTGCGTGGCAATGTGCAAACCCGCCTGGCCCGGCTCGACTCGGGTGACGTCGATGCCCTGATTCTCGCCGCTGCCGGGCTGCGGCGCCTCGAAATCGGCCGCGAGCACACGCTGCCCCTGGAGCCGCCGTCGTTTCTGCCTTCAGCCGGGCAGGGCGTGATCGTGGTGCAGTGCCGCGCGGGCGAAAGCGACACCCTGGAAAAGCTCAGTGCGCTCAACTGCGACGACACCTACGACAGAATGCGCGCCGAGCGCGCGGTTGTGGCCGAGCTCGGCGGCGACTGCCGCATGCCGCTGGCGGCCTTCGCTCGCCTGGAGCAGGATCGCATCCGGCTGGATGCACGTCTGGCCAGCCCGGATGGCAGTGAGGTGCTCGATGCCCGGGTCGAAGGTGCTCGTTCCGAAGGTGAAAGTCTCGGCCAGGAAGCCGCCCGATCGCTGCTGGCACAGGGCGGGGAGAGAATCCTGTCACAGATTTGAAAGTCGGTCCGTTATTATCTGACTTTGGCTGGACATTGCCCGATAACTGTGTCAGAGTGTCTCAAAAGGTGGTCACAGGGGCTGATTACGATTTGCTTTCCGGGCGTCACCCACGGTGCAGTTTGCTGAGGTGCGTCCCCCTACTGCCAACGCCAACACGCAAGCCCCCAGCACTTTGGTGAGCTGTGCCAGACGCCCGGAATCCTCTTAAAGAAAAGCCTGCCCGATCGGCAGGCTTTTCTTGTATTCGGCGGCTGAAAAGAGAGAGCCTCGATGTCTGAAAAAACCCTTGTTCTGATCACACGCACGCAGCCGGCGGTCCAGAAGCTCATCGAGCGCGTAACCGAAATGGGCCATGAACCGCTGGAGTGCGCGCCATTTCAACTGCAGCCTCCTGAAAACCCTGAAGAAGTCGCCGATCAGCTGGCGACGGCGCTACCGGCCGATCGCGTCATCCTGACCAGTCATGAAGCCGTTCGTCAGGCGGTGGCGCTGGCGGGCACGGCGCTGCTCAACCGCGCTTTGATCATCGTGCCGGGCCAGGGCACCGCGTCGGTTGCGCATGAGCTCGGACTCGACAACGTCGTCTATCCGGAGCACTACGGCACCAGTGAGGCGATGTTGGCCATGCCCGAGCTGCAGGACGTCGACGGGCTCGATATCCTGATCCTGGCCGCCGCGGGCGGGCGCAGCCTGATGGGCGAAGTGCTCGAGCGGCGGGGCGCCCTGATGGAGCGTATCCATGTCTATCGCCGCGTGGCCTGTGAGCTGCCCGAGGGCGCAGCCCGGCGGATCACGGCGGCGCGTTCGCTGGTGACTCTGGGCGCGAGTCTCGAAGCGGTCAGGGGGCTGTTCGAGAATCTGCCTGAGGCCGCTGCCGAGCGTGTTCGCGAGGCGCCCCTGATCGTCCCGTCGCGGCGCGTGGCCGATTACGCCGAGCGCCAGGGTGCCCGAAAGTGCCTGGATGCAAGCGGTGCTTCCGACGACATCATGCTCGAGGTCATGTCCAGGCAACTTCGCTAGTCTCACACCGGATGGCGTTTTTGCGTTAATCTCGACGTTTATCCGCACGCGGCCTGCAGCGCCACCAGCGAGCCAATGAGCGACGACGACCACCGTTCCGAAAAAGAAGAAACCGGCGACAACCAAGCCGGGCGGAAACCCGCTGACGGCGGGTCTGCCGACCAGACACCACGGCGCCACGAGCCGACGGACACCACATCGTCGGACGTGCAGCCCGACCCCGACGCCGCCAAGCAGCGGGAGCAGCGCGCCGGGCCGCGTCGCGGCGGTGGCGCGCTGGCTGCGCTTGCGCTGATCGTAGCGCTGGGAGCGGCCGGGCTGGCAGGCTGGCAATGGTGGCTGGCCGAGAACGACCAGGCCGAAGCCGAGCCGGCGCTGGCCGCGGCTGTGGAAGAGCAGGGCGGGTCGCTGGAGTCACTGCAGGCGCGTACCGACGAGCTCTCGCAGCGACTGCAGGAAGCGCAGTCCCGTCTCGAGGAACTGAGTGAAGCGGTCGCCTCCAGCAGTGAGGAGCCCGAGGCGCTGCGCCGCCAGATCCAGGCCGCTGCCAGCGACCGCGAACAGATTCAGCAACGCCTGTCGACGCTGTCCGGGCAGGTCGATTCGGCACTCTCCGATTTCGAGGCCCGCCTGGAAGAGAGCGGCAACCTGCGCACCGATCGTATCGAGGAGCTGATGGATCAGGCGGGCCGCAAGGCCGCGCTGATGGAAGTGGTCGTGCTGCTGCGACAAGGACGTGCCCGCATCGAATTGGCTGATGATCGCGACGGCGCGCTGGCCGCCTGGCGCAGCGCCAGGGCGCGGCTTGGCAAGATCGACTCCGGCTCGTTCGAGCGGCTTCGCCAACGGCTTGCCCAGGAGCTGGAATCGCTCGAGTCGATGCAGGTAACCGACTGGCCGACGCTGATTGGCCGGCTGGCTGCCATCGAACAAGAGCTGGCCGGCTGGCCGCTGCGCAATGCCGGCGGCGACGGCGTGCAGGATCAGACCGCTGCCGGCGGCGAGCAGGGCGATGCGGGCTGGTGGTCGGGTCTGCGCGAAACCATGAGCGGCCTGGTGCGAGTTACGCCGCGGGAGTCAGCGCCGCTGACGCCGGCGGCTGCGGCAAGCGTTCGCACCCGACTTGCGCTGCATCTGGCAGCGGCCCAGATGGCCGCCGCCCGCCGCAGCGGCGAGGAGCTGCAGCTCCACCTGAAAACGGCTGAAGAGCTTGTGCGTGAACATTTCGACGTGACCAGTCGAGAGGTCGCCAGAGGGCTCGAGGCACTCTCCGAGGTGGCTTCGGCGCCGCAGGCGCTCGCGCTGCCTGAGCTGGGCGGCGCATTGGCGGAAGCCGAACGCCGAATCGCGGACTCGTGAAGCGCCTGCTCATCATCATTGCCGTGGCGTTTGCGCTGGTTGCCACGGCCCTGCTGGCGCCCTTTTTGGTCGAGGACCCGGGGCACGTGCAGCTCGATTTCGGGCGCTGGCGCGTGGAAACCTCCCTGCTGGTTCTGGTCGGGGCGGTACTCGCGTTCTGGATTCTGCTGTCGCTGCTGGTGGGCCTGTTGAGGCTGCCGGCCCGGACCATTCGCCGTGCCCGCGAAAGACGCTCCCGCCGCCAGCTGGAAACCGGCTTCCTGGCGCTGACCGAAGGCGACTGGCAGGGCGCCGAGCGCGCGCTGAAAAAATCCCTGAGTCATCGTGACTCGACCGCCGGTTATCTTGCCGCGGCGCGAGCCGCCCAGGGCCGCGGTGACCACTCTGGACGCGATCGCTGGCTCGAGCATGCCGACGGGCGATTCGGGCGGCGGCACTTCGTCACCAATCTGGCCCGCGCGCGGCTGCTGGCTGCCGAAGGCCAGGCCGAGGAAGCCACGGCGGTTCTGGAAAAACTGCATCTGAAAAAACCGCGTCACTCCGGGGTGTTGCGCCTGCTGCTCGAAAAATACCAGGAGCTGGGTCGCTGGCGTGATCTGCGGCTGCTGGCGCCGGCGTTGCGCCGGGTCGGCGTGGTCGATCGTGAACGCGCGCACGAGCTTGTTGTTCTGTCCGCCGAGCGCGAGCTGGGCGGCAGCCTGGACATTGATCATCTCGAATCGAGCTGGAAGGAGCTGCCGCGCAAGCTGCGTCAGCAGCGCACACTGGTCGCCGCCTACGCCCGTCGGGCCTCCGAGCTGGGACGGACGGCACGCGCATCGGGCCTGCTCGAGCGTCACCTGGCCGCCGAGCCGGACGACGAATTGCTGGCACTCTACGCCGTTGCAGATGAGGGCGAGCGCACGCACCGCATTCGACAATGCCAGAAGTGGCTGGCTTCGCATCCGGAGCACATTGGTCTCCAGGAAACCCTGGGTCTGCTCTACCTGGAAGATCGGCAGTATGAGCGTGCCGGCGAATGCCTGGAGACGGTGGTGAGAGAGCGTCCCAACAGCCGCGCCTATGCCGCCCTTGGCCGCGTGCTTGACCGCGCCGGCAAGCTCGAGGCTGCGGCCCAGTGCTATCGCAACGCACTGCGGCTTCGCAACGGCCGCGGCGCCGAGCCCCTGCCTGCGCCGTCAAAACCCGTCTGAGCGGGTCGAGACCCGCACCGCAAGCCGAACCGCAAGCGACGGCATAGATCAACGCATGTCGGCGCATCGCGCGCCGGGCAACGCATCAGCTCGGGTCAGGCGTCGGCAACGAGCCAGTGCATCGAGAACAGCTCATCCGGGTCAAGCCAGGCCTGTTCGGAGCGCAGTCCCGCTGCGGCCGCCAGCTGCCGGAAGGAAGCGAGTGAGTATTTGTGGCTGCTCTCGGTGTGAATGGACTCGCCGCTGGCAAATTCGAAGCTGTGCTGGCCAATCGCGATGCGGGTCGGCCGTTGCGCGGTCAGGTGCATCTCGATGCGTTTGTGCTCGTCGCTCCAGCGTGCCTGGTGGGCAAAGGCGCTCTTTTCCAGGCGGGCGCCGAGTTCGCGCTGCAGGCGTTCAAGCAGGTTGCGATTGAACTCCGCGGTCATGCCTTCGGCGTCGTCGTAGGCGGCCAGCAGGACCTCGATGGGCTTGATCAGGTCGACACCGATCAGGACAGCGCCCCGGGGCCCCGCCATGTCGCGCAGCCGCGCAAGAAAATCGACGGCCGGCTCGCGCTCGAAATTGCCGATGGTCGAGCCGGGGAAGTAGATGATGCGGCGCTTTGCCGCCGGCTCCAGAGCAAGCGTGGCCGGCGCGATCGTTTGGGTGTAGTCGGCCGCCAGCGGATGCATGGGGATATGTGGAAAGGCTCGTTCGAGCTCGCTTGTAGCCGCAGACAGGGCGGCAGCCGAGATGTCGATCGGCGTATAGGCGCGGGGGTGTTCCAGCGCCTCGAGCAGCAGCCGCGTCTTGACGCCGGCGCCGGAGCCAAGCTCGATCACATGGGCATCCGCTCCGATGCGCGCGGAGATATCGCTGATATGGGCTCGATGCAGGGCGAGATCGGCGCGGGTGACGTAGTATTCCCGCGTTTGGCAGATGCGTTCGAACAGCTCCGAACCCCTGGCATCGTAGAAGTACTTGCAGGGAATCGACGGCGGTCGCCGGGAAAGCCCCGCGATCACGTCTGCGCGGAAGCGTTCGGTTTCGACCCCGGCGGTCATCAGTTGCGCGCCAGCCTGATGCCGCTGAACTGCCAGCGATCGCCCGGATAGAAAAAATTGCGATAGCCGGCGCGGATGTGTCCCGCCGGTGTGGCGCAGCTGCCGCCGCGCAGCACCATCTGGTTGAGCATGAACTTGCCGTTGTATTCACCCACCGCGCCCGGCAGCGTTCTGAAGCCGGGGTAGGGAGCATAGCTCGAGGCGGTCCACTCCCAGACGTTGCCGAACAGGCCGGCCGGGGTGTCGGCGGACTGCTCGTCGGCCGTTGCGGCCGGGTGAAATCGGCCGTCCTCGGCGAACGGCCCGTCAGGCCCGCCGGCGGTGCTGGCGGCGAGTTCCCACTCGGCTTCGGTCGGCAGCCGGGCGCCAGCCCACTGGGCATAGGCGAAGGCTTCGTAGAAGCTCACGTGAGCCAGCGTTTCCTCCGGGTCAAGCTCGCGCAGCCCGCCCAGCGTATACAGCCACCAGCGGCCATCCTGATCCTGCTGCCAGTACAAGGGCGCGCGAATGCCGGTTTCCTGGAGCCAGGTCCAGCCATCGGAAAGCCAGAGGTCGGGGTCGTCGTAGCCGCCAGCCTGCATGAAGGCGAGGTACTCGCCGCAGGTCACCGGTCGCGAGGCCAGCTGAAAGGCTGCGATCACTTCGCGGTGGCGCGGCAGTTCGTTGTCAAAGCAGAAGCGGCCGTCGTCGTGGCTGCCGATTTCCGCGATCCTTTCTGCAAACGCCAGCCAGCGCAGCGGCGCAGCCGAGTGCGTACTGGTGGACGGACGCTCGACCCAGGCCGGATGCAGGGGGTTGTGGGCAAAAGCGTTTTTCAGGTCAGTGACGATCAATTCCTGATGTTGCTGCTCATGATTGAGCCCGAGCCGGACAAGGGCGGCGAGCTCGTTCCACCGGTTTTGCGGGCTGCGCTCGATCAGCTGACAGACGGCCTGGTCTACCGCGCGCCGATACGCGCCCACTTGTGCGACGTCGGGGCGCGTGATCAGGCCGCGCTTCGGTCGCGGGTACTGCTGGCCGATGCCGTTGTAGTAGGAATTGAACAGGTAGTTGAACTGCGGATGAAATTCCCGCCAGTGGTCGTCGAAAGGCTTGAGCAAGAAGGTTTCGAAAAACCAGCTGGTGTGTGCCCGGTGCCACTTGACCGGGCTGGTCGTGGGCATTGGCTGCAGAGTCTGGTCTTCCGCCGAGAGATTTTCGGCCAGCGATTCGGTAGCTGCGCGCACGCGCACAAAGTCCTGCACGAGCGTCGAGCGGCTGACAGACTCGAGCGCAACCCGGTTGCAGACCGGGGGGCGGTCGCTCCCGGTTCCATCGCCCCTGTGTTTGCGGTCGGCGTCGGCAGCCATCAGTCGATATCGTATTTCTTGATCTTGTAGCGCAGGGAGCGAAAGGAGATGCCGAGCTGACGGGCGGCTTCGGTCTTGTTGTATCGGGCGTCCACCAGGGCTTTTTCCAGAATTCGCCTTTCGATGTCTTCCATGTAGTCGTCGAGGCTGCGATCTTCGGGCGGGCTGACGTCAGCACCGCTGTCGTCGAGCATCGGCTGCTCGATGTTGAGATCCTCGACCGTGATTTCGTCATCTTCGCACATCGTGACCGCACGCTGGAGGATGTTGACCAGCTCGCGCACGTTGCCCGCAAACCTGTGGCTCTGGAGGCTGTCCATGGCGGCGGTGCCGAGCTTGCGCGGCGGCTCGCCCCACTGTTCGCCGATCACCCCCAGGAAATGCTCGGCCAGAAGCCGGATATCGCCGCGGCGATCGCGCAGGCTGGGCATGGGCAGGTCGATGACGTTGAGGCGATAGTAGAGGTCGTTGCGGAATTCACCCGACTCCACCAGCGGTCTGAGCGCCTTGTGCGTCGCCGAAAGGATGCGCACGTCGATCTTGAGTTCCTCGCGCCCGCCGATCGGGCGCACGCTTTTCTCCTGGATGGCGCGCAGCAGCTTGACCTGCATGCTGAGCGGCAGGTCAGCCACCTCGTCGAGGAAAAGCGTGCCGCCGTTGGCCGCCTGGAACAGCCCTTCCTTGTCTGCGTCGGCGCCGGTGAAGCTGCCCTTGATGTGGCCGAAGAATTCGCTTTCCATCAGCTCGGAGGGGATGGCTCCGCAGTTGACCGCTACAAACGGGCTTTCGGCGCGCGGGCCGAGGTCGTGAATCAGCTGGGCGGCAAGTTCCTTGCCGGTGCCCGACTCGCCGCTGATGAGAACCGGAGCCTGGCTGCGCGCCAGCTTGGTGATCGTCTGGCGAACCCGATCCATCGCCTGGGAGGTTCCGATCAGGCGCTGATGCAACAGGCTTTCGCCCTTGGGCGTGCCCGCAGCCGAGTCGTCCGGCTCGGGCTCCTGCCTGCGTGGCGGCGGTTCCGGGGCGCCGGCGATTTCGGCGTCATCCTCGCGCATCTTGATGGCGGTTCGCACCATGTTGCGCAGTACTTCCAGGTCAACCGGCTTGGATACGAAGTCGAAAGCCCCGTACTTGAGCGCGGTCACCGCGTCGTCGACCTTGCCGTAGGCGGTGATCATGGCCACCGGCATGTCGGGGTGGTCGCGCGAGATTTCCTTGATCAGGCTCAGCCCGTTGCCGTCGGGCAGGCGCATGTCGGTCAGGCAGAAGGCGTACTCGGTGCCGTTGGCCAGCAGGCGCCGGGCCGTCGACAGGTCTTCGGCGGTGTCGACGTCAAGCCCCATGCGGCTGAGGGTGATATCGAGCAGCTCCCTCAGATCGGGTTCGTCATCCACCACCAATGCGCGCATTTCGCTCATCAGCATCCTCTATTCGGAGATTACGGTCAGTTTCTGCCCACTACGCGCCGGGCGCGGGACTTGCGTTTGGCCTTTTCGTCTTCCTTCTTGCGCATTTCGTCTGTTTCCGGGCGCCGCAGCAGAATGCGGAAACAGGCGCCGCTGTTGGGTACCTGGACGTACTCCAGCGGTGCCTGGTTGGCGTCGCACAGCTGCCGGGCCAGGTAGAGCCCGAGGCCGGATCCCTGTTTATGGGTGGTAAAGAAGGGCTCGAAGACCTGCGAACGCTTTTCCAGCGGTATGCCCGGACCATTGTCGATGATATCGAGCGCAATTTCACGGTGGCCGCGGATCGGGCTGACCCGCAGGGTGATGACCGGCTCCCGGTCCTCCGTGCCGGCGTGCCTGAGCGCGTTTTCCATCAGGTTCCAGACAGCCTGGCTGAGCTGGCTGGTGTCGATCAATACCATGATCGAGGCCGAGGGCAGCTCGACCTTCACTCGGCTGGAATCGAGCTTGTGGTACTGACGGAAATCTCCGGCCAGTTTTCGCAGCCAGCTGATCAGATTGACCGAGTCGATGCGTGCCCGCTCCCGGCGTGAAAGCTTGAGCACGTTTTCGACGATGTCGTTCATGCGGGTGGCGTGGTTGAGAACCATGTCCACCAGCTTGCGGTCGGCCTTGTCGAGCTGCTCGGATTCGCCCAGCAGCTGCCCGGCGTGGCTGAGCGCGCCCAGCGGGTTGCGGATTTCGTGGGCAATACTGGCCGACAGCCGCGCCAGCGAGGCCTGCGCCAGATCGCGCGCGCGCCGCGTGACCACTGAGGTGTCTTCCAGAAAGATCAGGGTGGCCGCGGAATCGTTGATGCCGGGCATGGTCAGCATGGTCGGTACCACAGCCGACTGGGTGGACTGCAGCAGCAGGCCTTCATCCTCGGTTTTTCCGGTCTTGCGCCAGCGCTCGAGCCGGTCGGCCAGCGGCGGCGCGATGGTCTGCAGGTTGCGCTCGCTCACCGGCGGGTTGCCCAGCAGATACCAGGCGGCTTCGTTCATCTGCCGGATCCGGTCCTGCGCGTCGACCACCAGTACGCCTGAGCGCAGCTTGTGAATGATCAGCTCGTTGATATGCCCCAGATTGGCCAGGTCCAGCCCGCGCCGCTCGGCCAGCAGCTTGTATTCACGCCCCCAGCGCCCGAGCAGGGAGGCGCCAACGGCAATGCCGAAAGCGCCGACGCCGTACAGCCCCGGCTGAAACAGTACGCGGGGTTCCAGCGCGCCATGCCGGCTCAGCCAGGCGTCGGCCAGCAGGCCCAGCGCCACCAGGGAGGCAAACAGCAGCGTGGTTCTGAGGTCCAGGATCAGCCCGGCAATGCCGATATTGAACAGCAGCAGGATGACCAGCGCGCTTTCGATGCCGCCGAAGGCGTGCAGGATCAGGCTGACCAGGATCAGGTCGCTGGCCAGGGAAAACGACGCCAGTTCCGAGACATCGATGGATTTGCGCAGGTGCAGGACGAAGAAGCTGACGGCGCTGGCGGCATAGGTAATGGCTGCCGCCTGGGCCAGGAAGATGCGATAGCCCTCGATCTCGGCCGAGAGCACGCTGAAGACGGCCAGCAGGGCCGCGGCCGAGGCCAGCAGCCGGAATGAATTGAGATAATGGAGTGCGCGACCGACGACTTCTTCGTCTGCGACCAGCGTTCCGAAAGTTTTCACCTGAAACGCCCTCTGCTCGAAGTGGTTGGGGTCTTGAGTGCCGCCGTCGTGGACATGTATCTGGTGTGCGCCTGCCGCGGGAACCTCTGTCGGGGAGTATACTATCGCATTCCGGCGGCGGCCTGCCTCCGGTATCGACACGGGGAAAACGCCCCGGAAGCCGGATTGATAATCGGCCCGCCATGTTTCACACTATGCGGCTTTGGTCAAAGTCGGCCTTCTTACACATTCATTACACCAGACAGGTTTTCCAAGCATGAATTTTCACGAGTATCAGGCCAAGGAGCTGTTCGAGCAGTACGGAATCCCCGTGCCGGGCGGCCATCCGGCAACAACTGCCGATGAGGCCGTCGCGGCGGCGGAAAAGCTCGGCGGCAGCGAGTGGGTCGTCAAGGCCCAGGTCCACGCCGGCGGGCGTGGCAAGGCCGGCGGGGTCAAGCTGGTCTCGAGTCTCGAGGAGGTGCGCGAGGCGGCCGACAAGATGCTCGGCATGAGCATCGAGACCTACCAGACGGGTGGTCGCGCGTTGCCGGTCAACTCCGTGCTGGTTGCCGAAGCCACGGATATCAAACAGGAACTCTACCTGGGTGCCCTGGTGGACCGCAGCAGGAAATCGGTGGTGTTCATGGGCTCGGCCGCTGGCGGGGTCGATATCGAACAGGTTGCCGCCGACACGCCCGAAAAGATCATCACCGCGCCGGTGGACACCGCCGCGGGCTTCATGCCCTATCAGGCACGCCATATCGGCTATCGCATGGGGCTCAACGCCAAGCAGATCAAGCAGCTGGTCAAGATCATGGGCAGCCTCTATCGACTGTTCATGGAAAAGGACATCGATCTCATCGAGATCAACCCGCTGATCATCGACGGCAACGGCGATCTGGGCGCGCTCGACGCCAAGCTGACCGCCGACGACAACGCGCTGTTTCGCCACCCCGATATCGCCGAGATGCGCGATGAGTCGCAGGAAGATCCGACCGAGCTGGCCGCCAGCAAGCACGATCTGAACTACGTCACCCTCGACGGCAACATCGCTTGCATGGTCAACGGGGCCGGTCTGGCCATGGCGACCATGGACGTGATCAAACTGGCGGGCGGTGAGCCGGCCAACTTTCTCGACGTCGGTGGCGGCACCAACGCCGAGCGCGTCAAGGAGGCGTTCAAGCTGATTCTCTCCGACGACGAGGTCAAGGCCATTCTGGTCAATATCTTCGGTGGCATCGTGCGCTGCGACGCCATTGCCGAAGGCATCATCAATGCGGTCAAGGATGTCGAGATGAAGGTTCCGCTGGTCGTCCGGCTGGAAGGAACCAACGTGGACAAGGGCAAGGAAATGCTTGCCAACAGCGGCTTCGACATCATCGCTGCCGACGATCTCAATGACGGTGCGCGCAAGGCCGTGGAAGCGGCAGGCGCCTGAAGGAATTTGTAAATGAGTGTACTGATTGACAAGAAAACCAAAGTGATATGCCAGGGCTTTACCGGAAGTCAGGGCACGTTCCACTCCGAACAGGCCATTGAGTACGGCACCCGCATGGTTGGCGGCGTGACCCCGGGCAAGGGCGGTCAGGAGCATCTGGGCCTGCCGGTGTTCAATACCGTTGACGAAGCGGTGGAAGAAACCGGCGCGGAGGCATCGATGATTTTCGTGCCGCCGCCGTTTGCCGCCGATGCCATCCTCGAGGCGGCCGACGCCGGGGTGCGCGTGATCGTGTGCATTACCGAAGGTATCCCGGTGCTTGACATGATGCGTGTCAAGGCCGCGCTCGGCAACTACGATGACGTCACTCTGATCGGCCCGAACTGCCCGGGAATCATTACCCCCGACGAGTGCAAGATCGGCATCATGCCGGGTCCCATCCACAAGAAAGGCAAGATCGGCGTGGTCTCGCGCTCGGGTACGCTGACCTACGAGGCGGTCTATCAGACCACCAAGGTTGGCCTGGGACAGTCGACCTGCATTGGTATCGGTGGTGACCCGATCCAGGGCATGAGCTTTGTCGACTGCCTGTCGCTGTTCGAGCAGGATCCCGAAACCGAAGGCATCATCATGGTCGGCGAGATCGGTGGGTCGGCTGAAGAGGAAGCCGCGGAATACATTGCCGAGCACGTCAGCAAGCCGGTGGCCGCCTACATTGCCGGCGTGACCGCGCCGCCGGGCAAGCGCATGGGCCATGCCGGCGCCATCATCGCCGGTGGTCAGGGTACGGCTGAAGCCAAGTACGAGGCCCTGGAGCAGGCCGGCGTGACCACGGTGCGCTCGCCGACCGAGCTGGGCGACGCGATTGCCGGTCGTCTGAAGTAGCATCCCCGGCCCGGGTCAGCGGGCAAGGGGCCAAGACACGGGACCACCGAATCAACCGAAGACACCGAAACAGCACGACGTTCGGTGTCTTCGGTGAATTCGGTGGTTCCTGCATTTCAGGAGCTGGGTCGAGATGCTTCGAATCGCTTTGGCGCAGGACGATTTCCAGGTCGGCCATATCGCCGGCAACCGGGCACGCATGCTCGAATACCTTGTGCATGCACGCGATGAGCTCGGTGCGCAACTGCTCGTCTTTCCCGAACTGGCGCTGACGGGCTATCCACCCGAGGATCTGCTGCTGCGCCCGGCGTTCATGGACTCAGCCGCTGCTGCCCTGCGCGAGCTGGCAGCGCAAGTGCACGGCATCGACGTGGTCGTTGGTCACCCCCGTGTCGACGGCGACCAGCGCTTCAACTCCGTCTCCTGGCTGCGTGATGGCGAGATCATCGCCACCTACGACAAGTGGGAGCTGCCGAATCAGGGCGTGTTCGACGAGCATCGCTGGTTCCGAGCGGGCCATGCGCCGCTGGTCGTCGATGTGGCCGGAGTCCCGGTGGGCGTGGTCATCTGCGAGGATCTCTGGAGCAGCGCCGCGGTTGAAGCTTCCAAACAGGCCGGAGCCCGGCTCGTCATTTCGGTCAATGCCTCTCCTTTCCACGAGGGCAGGCAGCGCGAGCGCGCCGAGCTGCTTGCAGTGCGCCAGCGCGAGACCGGTCTGCCGCTGGTTTATCTCAACTGCATCGGCGGGCAGGACGAGCTGGTGTTTGACGGTCACTCGCTGGCAATTGACGGCCACGGCAAGCTATCCGATCCGGCCCCGCTGTGCGAAGAGGCTTTGCTGTGCCTGGACTTCGATCCCGACAGTCAGCGCTTTGACTATCGCCACTGGCCCGTCGGTGTCACCGAGAGACTGCCGCTTTTGTGGGAGGTGCTCAAGCGCGGGCTGAGGGACTATGCCCACAAGAACGGCTTTCAGTCGGTGGTGCTCGGTCTGTCGGGAGGAATCGATTCGGCGCTGGCCATGGCGCTGGCCGTTGACGCCCTGGGAGCCGAACACGTGCTGCCGGTCATGATGCCTTCGCGCCACACCGCCGAACTGTCGCTGATCCTGGCCAGTGAGCAGGTCTCGATGATGGGAACGCGTTTCGAGAATATTTCCATCGAGCCGATCTATCAGGCCCAGCTGAAGCAATTGACCGAAGTTTTCGCCGGCACGCGCGAGAACTTCACCGAAGAGAATCTGCAGGCCCGTGCGCGTGGCAACGTGGTCATGGCGCTGTCCAACAAGTTTGGCTACCTGCCGCTGGCAACCGGCAACAAGAGCGAGCTGGCGGTCGGGTATTCAACCATCTACGGCGACATGTCCGGCGGTTACAGCCCGCTGAAGGACGTTCTCAAGACCCTGGTCTATGATTTGGCGCGCTGGCGCAACGGTCTTTCGCCGGCGATTCCCGAAGGCGTGATCGAGCGCCCACCTTCAGCTGAGCTGGCGCCCGGCCAGCTTGACCAGGACAAGCTGCCGCCCTACGCGGTACTTGACGACATCATTGTCCGCTACGTGGAGCTCGACCAGTCCGTTGCCGAGATCGCTGCGGCCAACCCTGATGTCGGTGAAGCCGCAGTCAGGCGGATTGCCCGCATGGTGCTCGGAGCGGAGTTCAAGCGCCGGCAGGGCGCGCCGGGGCCGCGCATCACCTGCAAGGCGTTCGGGCGTGATCGGCGCTACCCGATAACCTCGGGATGGCGCGACAGCGGCTGAACGCGCACCTGCCACATGCGCGCCCGCTCAGAGCTTGACTGCGACTGCCGCGCGCGCGGTCGTGGCCTTGCCTCGGGCGTCGGCGATGCTCTCGCCGAGGGCCAGGGCCACGCCCATGCGCCGGCGGCCGCTCACTTCCGGCTTGCCGAACAAGCGCAGGGCGGTGTCGGGTTCGCTCAGCGCCGGGTTCAGGTTTTCGAAGACCACCTGCCTTGATTCGCCCTCGACCAGCAGGGCGGCCGAAGCGGCGGGGCCGCGCTGTACCACTCGTGGAATCGGCAGCCCGAGGATGGCGCGGGCGTGCAGCGCAAACTCGGAAAGGTCCTGCGAAATCAGGGTGACCAGACCGGTATCGTGCGGTCGCGGCGAGACTTCGCTGAACCAGACCTGGTCTCCCTTGATGAAGAATTCGACGCCGAACACGCCGTAGCCACCCAGTGCCTCGGTGACGACCCCGGCCATGTGTTCGGCCCTTGACCGCGCCGTTGTGCTCATGGGCTGCGGCTGCCAGGATTCGCGGTAATCGCCGTCTTCCTGGGTGTGCCCGATGGGCTCGCAGAACAGCGTGCCTCCCGCGTGACGAACCGTCAGCAGGGTGATTTCGTAATCGAAATCGACGAGTCCCTCGACGATGACCTTGCCCGCACCGCTGCGCCGCCCCGTCCGGGCGTACTGCCAGGCGCGCTCGATATCGGCCTCGTCGCTGATCAGGCTTTGCCCCTTGCCCGAGGAGGACATGACGGGCTTGACCAGACAGGGCAGGCCGATCTCGGCCACGGCCTGCTCGAAGCCCGCGCGTGTTTCGGCAAATCGGTAGCTGGAAACCGGCAGTTCCAGCTGCTCGGCAGCGAGGCGGCGAATGCCCTCGCGGTCCATGGTCAGATGCGCACCGCGTGCGGTGGGGATGACGTTGTATCCCTGCTCTTCGAGCAGCAGCAGGGCATCGGTTGCGATGGCCTCGATCTCGGGCACGATATGGTGCGGCTGGTCCTGTTCGACGATGTCGAGCACGGCCTGGCGGTCAAGCATGTCGATGACATGGTGCTTGTGGGCGACGGCCATGGCGGGGGCGTTCTGATAGCGGTCCACCGCAATCACTTCGCAGCCGAGGCGCTGCAGCTCGATGGCGACTTCCTTGCCCAGCTCGCCGCTGCCAAGCAGCATCACGCGCGTGGCACCGGGCGAATGTGGCGTGCCGATGCGGGTCATTGCTTTCCCGGAAAGGTATAGCCCCGGCCAAGATCCTGCAGGGCGCGCCGGAAAGCTCCCGGCGGGTCGGTGATTTCAAGGCCAACGCCGTAGAGATCGGGGTTGGCCTCCTGGCGACACCAGCGGGTTTCAGCGTCGAACTCGACCGCGCGGTTGCCGCTTTCCACCGGTTCGGGCAGCTGCAGTCGCAGCGCAAATTGGCGACCGCGCTCCACTGGCTGGCTGGTGATCATCATCAGCCCCTTGTCGGACAGGTCGACAGCGTGCCCCAGCAGCTTGCCGGTTTGACGGTCAAAGATCTCCAGATAGAAGATCGAGTCGTGGCGATCGTATTTGCGTTGTTCGGACATGTCGGACTCCGGATCAATGCCCACCGAGCTTGCGGTCGAAGAAATCGGTGATGGTTCGGTACACGTGCAGGCGCGGGCCTTCGCCGGCAATGGCGTGCTTCTCGCCCGGATAGGTCATCAGCTCGAAGGGAAAGGCGCGTGCCTGCAGCTGGTGCATCAACCGGGTCGAGTGGGTGAACAGGACGTTGTCGTCGGCCATGCCGTGGACCAGCAGAAGCGAATCGACGATGGCGTCGGAGTAGGTCAGCACATCGCCGCGCTCATAAGCCTGCGATTGCTCCTGCGGCCGGCCCATGTAGCGTTCGGTGTAGTGGGTGTCGTAGAGCGACCAGTCGGTGACCGGAGCCACCGCCGCGCCGGCGGCGAACTCACCGGGGTACTGTGCCAGGGCCATCAGGCTCATGTAGCCGCCGTAGCTCCAGCCGAAAATGCCGATGCGATCGGGGTCGACGAAGTTCTGTGAACGCAGCCAGTCGATGCCCACCATCTGATCCGGCATCTCCACCTGGCCGAGCTTGAGGTGGGCGGCTTCCTGGAAGGCCTTGCCCTGTCGCTCCACACCGCGGTTGTCGAGCGAGAAGACGACATACCCACGCCGCGCCATGTACTGGTCGATGAGCAGTCGCCGCGACCAGCTGTCGGTGACCATGCGGTGCGTCGGTCCACCGTAGACGTGAACGAATACCGGATAGCGCTTGTCGGCATCGAAGTCGGCCGGCCGGATCAGGCGGTAATGGAGTTCATGACCCTGTGGCGCAATGATGGTGCCGAACTCGGTCGGTCGGTGGCCGCGGAGATAGGGTGCGTAGGGATGCTGGTCGTCGAGCCGGTTTTCGACCAGCCAGGCCAGGCGCGCCCCGTCGACATCATGCAGCGACAGCTGCGGCGGCTGGCGGCTGCTGGAATAGGTGTCGACGTAGACTCGCGCCGCCGCATCCATGCTCACCTCATGCCAGCCTGAGCGCCGCGAGATTCGGTTGACCACCTCCGGCGATCGCGTGATCAGCGACTGACGATACAGCTGCTTTTCGCTTGGCGAGACTTGTGCGGCGGTGAAGTAGATCATGCCCAGTTCCTCATCGACGCCGGTCAATGCATCGACCTGCCACTGGCCGGCGGTCAGCCGCCGAATGATCTCGCCGTCGAGATCGTAGAGGTAGAGGTGCCGGAACCCATCGCGCTCGGATGACCAGATGAATGCTGGCATTTGCCTGAGAAAGTGCAGATCGTCATGCAGGTTGACCCAGGTGTCGCTGGTTTCGCTCAGCAGGGTGCGGGCCCTGCCGCTGTCGCTGTCGGCCAGCAGCAGCTCGAGACGCTGCTGATCGCGGCTTTGGCGCTGAAAGCTCAGCCGCTGTGAGTCGGGCAGCCACTGCACCCGCGGGATGTAGATGTCGTGTTCGTCGCCCAGGTTCATCCAGCGCGTTTCGCCGGTGGCAATGTCGATCACGCCCAGTCGATAGTGGACGTTGTCGGTGCCGGCACGGGGATAGCGTTGCTCGACCATCTCGATGCGCTCGGCCTCGACCTCGTAGCGGCGAGTGACCGCAACCGGCGCCTCGTCGATCTGCAGAAACGCCAGTTTCCGGCCGTCGGGTGACCACCAGAAACCCGTCGAACGGCCCATTTCTTCCTGGGCGATGAATTCGGCCACGCCGTTGGCAACGGTATCGCTGGCGCTGTCGGTCAGCGCCCGGTCCTGGCCGGATTCGAGCTCGACCAGCCACAGGTCACGCTCGCGCACAAAAGCCACGTGCCGGCCGTCGGGAGCGATCTGCGGGTCGGTATCGAAGGCCGTGGTGTCGGTGAGCTGCCTTACCTCGGCGTTGTCGGCGTGCATGTCGAGTACAAACAGGTCGCCGCCGATGGGAAACAGCAGGAAGCGTCCGTCGGCCGACCAGCGATAGTCGACGATGCCGCGCAGATCGGCGATGCGTTCGCGCTCGCGGCGAGCCTCTTCGGCGGCGGACAGCGCGCGCTGTTCGGGCATCACCGCATCGGCGCTGACCAGCACGCGCATGCTGCGCTCTTCGATGTGGAACTCCCACAAGTCCAGCAGCTGACGATCGTCCTCGCGGCCTCGCAGAAACGTGACTCGGTCGCCCGCCGGCGAGAGTTCGGCGCGACGCAGCGTGGGTCCGGCCAGATTCGGGCTGGCGAAAATGCGTTCGAGGTCAAGCGTCTCGCCCCGGGCCGAAGCCAGCGGCGTGGCAGACAGCAGCAGGAAGAGCAGTGCGGGCAGGGCGCGGTTGAGCATGGTCGGGTCGGGGGCTGCGTTAAAATTCCCTATTGTCGGGCGCTGCCGGCCGGAAGGCAAATCGTCGGCGGCTGGAAAATAGGCCTTGCCGATCCCATTTCACAGTGCCGAAGGTTTAACATGCACACGGCTTGAATGATCAAAGTGGTTCAATCATGAGTTCAGTCATGCACAGCAACTATCCCGAGTCTCCCGCGCAGCTGCCTTACGACGACGCCGTTCGTGCGCGAACCGACGGCCTCCATGAGCGCATCAGCGATGTCGTGCCCGAGGCGGAATGGCCACTGCACGCTCCGCTGATTGACGCCATCAACCGCCTGAAGGCCGAGCGCAATGCCGTGATCCTGGCGCACAATTACATGACGCCGGAGATTTTCAACTGCGTGGGCGACATCACCGGTGATTCGCTCAGGCTGGCGCAGGTAGCTGCCGAGGCCGAGCAGGACATCATCGTTCAGGCCGGGGTGCACTTCATGGCCGAAACGGCAAAGATCCTGTCGCCCGAAAAGACCGTGCTGATTCCCGACCTGGAAGCCGGCTGCTCGCTGGCATCGTCGATCACGGGTGAAGACGTCAGGCGTATCCGGGCGGCTTATCCGGACTATCCGATCGTGACCTACGTGAACACGTCCGCCGAGGTCAAGGCCGAGTCCGATATCTGCTGCACCTCATCCAACGCCGTGGCGGTGGTCGAGGCGGCTGCGGCGCAGTGGGGCAGCGATACAGTCATCATGATTCCCGACGAGTACCTGGCGAAAAACGTGGCCAGCCAGACCGAAGTGCGCATTCTCACCTGGCGTGGGGACTGCGAAGTGCACGAGAAATTCACCCGCAGTGAAATCGAGAACCTGCGTAACGAGCATCCGGACGCAATGATCATCACCCATCCGGAATGCCCGCCGGACGTGCTTCGGGCCGCCGACTTCGCCGGCTCCACCGGCGCCATGGCCAATTTCGTTGCCGAGCATCGACCGAAGAAGGCGATTCTGATTACCGAGTGCTCGATGAGCGACAACGTGGCCGTGGCCAACCCCGGCACACAGTTCATTCGCCCGTGCAATCTCTGCCCCTACATGAAGCGCATCACGCTGGAAAACATCTATCGCTCGCTGCGCGACATGCGCTTCGAGATCCATGTCTCTGCTGACGTTGCCGAGCGCGCGCGGGCCAGCCTCCAGGCCATGCTCGATCTGCCCGGCAGCGGCAAGCCGCCGGCGTTCGATACCGCCGGACCCGAGCGCGGCGCTGACTACGTCAGCGTGTGATGCCTTGGGCTCGTCGCCGATCATCGTGGTCGGCTCCGGCATTGCCGGCCTGTGGACAGCGCTGAATGCCGCTCCGCGGCCGGTGATGGTCGTCACGGCCGGCGCCCTGGGCCGTCAATCCTCGAGTGAGTGGGCCCAGGGCGGGATTGCCGCCGCCCTTGATGGCGACGACACGCCCGACCAGCATGCCGCCGATACGGTTGCAGCGGGTGCCGGGCTGGTCGATCCGGGCGTGGCCGCTGCGCTGACTTGCCGCGTTGTCGAACAGATCGAGGCGCTCTTGCGCCTGGGCGTGCCGTTCGAACAGCAGAGCAATGGTCGCTGGGCGCTGTCGCGCGAGGCCGCGCACTCGCGCGCCCGGGTCGCGCGAATAGGCGGGGATCGCGCTGGCGCGACCATTGTGGGGGTCCTCGTTGCCGCCGCAAGGCGAGCCGCGCACATCACGCTCTGTGAACACGCTTCGGTGATCGGGCTGCTCGCCGGCCAGAACGGCGAGTGTGGCGGTGTGGTTGTTGCCACCGGCAGTGGTCGGCTGCAGGCGCTGGCCGGCCATGCCACGGTGCTTGCTACCGGCGGGGTCGGAGGACTTTATGCATTGACCACCAACCCGCTGGGCAGCCAGGGCCAGGCGCTGGCCTGGGCCGCGCGACTGGGAGCGACCGTCCGCGACGCCGAATTCGTCCAGTTTCATCCCACCGCGATTGATATCGGCCATGATCCGGCGCCGCTGGCGACCGAGGCGTTACGCGGTGAAGGCGCTGTCCTGGTTGACCGCTTCGGCGAACGCTTCATGCCGGCGCTGCATCCTCGGGCCGAACTGGCCCCGCGTGATGTCGTGGCGCGTGCGGTTCATCGCCAGGTGCAGTCGGGCGCGGGCGCTTTTCTGGACGCGCGCCAGGCGATTGGCGACGACTTTCCCCAGCGTTTCCAGCGGGTCTTTCGCGCCTGTCGTTGCGCCGGGATCGATCCTCGCCGTGAGCCGATTCCGGTGGCGCCCGCAGCGCATTATCATATGGGCGGCATTGCCGCCGGGCTGGACGGCTGTACTGATGTTGCTGGCCTGTATGCCGTCGGTGAGGCTGCCTGTACCGGTGCGCACGGCGCCAATCGCCTGGCCTCCAACTCTCTGGCCGAAGCGCTGGTCATGGGGGCACTGGCGGGTAAGGGGCTGGCTGCTGCGGGTTCGGCGGCGTCATCGTCCGCCGTGCCCGGTTACGCACCGGTGTTGCCGTCGCAGTCGCTGGAGCGACTGCGGCGAGGCATGGCCGCGCATGCCGGCGTGGAACGCAGCGGCGCCGGGCTGAACCAGCTGCTTGCGCTCATCGACGAACTCGAGCATGCGCGGGGCTCTGCCGATGCGCTGGTGACCAGCCGGCTGATCGTCAGCGCCGCCTTGAGCCGATGTCAAAGCCGCGGCGCGCATTTTCGCAGTGACAGCCCCGAGCAGACTGCGGCGGGTGAATCGAGTCGCCGGGCACTCGCATCGACCCCGCCGGTGGACCGCCCCCATTTTCCCGGTTGACCGTCCTCATTTCCAAGGAATCGAAACGCATGACTGACCGACGCCCGCGAAACCCGTACACCGACATCGTTGCGACCGCCCTGGCCGAAGATCTGGGGGGCCGCGGGGATGTCACGACCCTGGCTACGGTGCCGGCCGATGCGGTGGGACGTTTCCGCCTTGCCGCGCGCCAGGCCGGCGTTCTTGCCGGCACCGCCGCGGCTGCAGAAACCTTTGCCCGCGTCGACCCCGGCATTGAGCTGAACTGGCGCCAGGCGGATGGCGATGCGCTTGCCCCGGGAAGTGTGGTCGCCGACCTGCACGGCCCGGCCGGGGCCATTCTGACCGCCGAGCGTACGGCGCTGAATTTTCTCGGTCGGCTCAGCGGCATCGCCACGCTGACGCGAAAATTCGTTGATGCGGTTTCCGGGACGCGGGCGGGCATTGCCCACACGCGCAAGACCACCCCGGGCCTGCGCGCGCTGGAACTGGAGGCGGTCATCGCCGGTGGCGGCGTGCGTCATCGCTTCGGGCTCGATGACGCCATTCTCATCAAGGACAATCACGTGGCCGTCGCCGGCGGCGTTGATACCGCGGTGGCGCGCGCCCGCGCCTGGGCCGGCCACATGCTGCGCGTGGCCGTCGAGATCGACGCACTCGATCAACTCGACGACGCACTCGCGGCCGGTGCCGACAGCATTCTGCTGGACAACTTCAGCAACGCCGACCTGAAGCGGGCAGTGGCGCGCTGCCAGGGGCAGGGCGTGACGCTGGAGGCGTCAGGCAATGTGCGCATCGATACCGTCGCTGCAATCGCGCAAACCGGCGTGGATGTCATCTCCATCGGCGCGTTGACGCACTCTGCGCCCTGCCTGGATCTGGGGCTGGACGATCACGGTTCCTGAGTGCTCAGTGCCCCGCAGAGAAAGATGCCCGAGAGCGACTGCGCGGCCGGGCATCAGGTCCAGCGGTCGGAGCGGGCGCTCTGCCAGGCCTCACTGAACGCGCCGTGGCCGTTGCTGCTGTCGAGTAGCTGCCCGGGCTCGAGAAAGGTATAGAGGTCGGCGAAGCTGACTGCCCGAAGGTCGCGTTCGCGGCGATAGATGTGGTGGGGCTTGACTTCGTCGGGGTGTTTGAGCCCCATGGCCGAGAGCATCTTGACCAGCGCCTCGATGGTGCGCTGATGATAGCGCTTGACCCGCGGCAGCTTGTCTTCGACCACCAGTCCGCGCTTGAGCGCCGGATCCTGGGTGGTGATTCCGGTCGGGCAGGTATTGCTGTTGCATCGCAGCGACTGGATGCAACCCAGGGCAAACATCATTGCCCGCGCGCTGTTGCAGCCGTCGGCGCCCAGCGCCAGCGAGCGGATCAGGTGAAAGGCGCTGAGAATCTTGCCGCTGCTGATCACGCGGATATCCTCGCGCAGGCCGGTGCCGGTGAGGATGTCGTGCACCAGCACGATGGCGTCGCGCTTGGGCATGCCCAGTGAATTGGAAAACTCCAGCGGCGCGGCGCCGGTGCCGCCCTCGCCACCATCGACGGTGATGAAGTCGGGTCGGATGCCGGTGTCGAGCATGGCTCGGCAGATGGCAAGAAAGTCGCTGATGCGGCCCATGCAGAACTTCATGCCTACGGGCTTGCCGTCGGCCAGCTCGCGCATTCGGCCAATGAACTCCATCAGCTCGGCCGGCGTGGAAAAAGCGCTGTGCGCCGGCGGCGAGATACAGGGCTCTCCCATCGGCACGCCGCGGGCTTCGGCGATTTCGCGGCTCACCTTGGGGGCCGGCAGAATCCCGCCCGCGCCGGGTTTGGCGCCCTGCGAGAGCTTGAGCTCGATCATGCGGATGCTTTCTCCGGCCGCGACCTGCTCGAACCGCTCCGGGTCGAACCGACCCTCTGGAGTGCGGCAGCCGAAGTAGCCGCTGCCGATCTGCCAGATCAGATCGCCACCATGCTCCAGATGGTAGCGCGAGACCCCGCCTTCGCCGGTGTTGTGAGCAAAGCCGCCGGCTTTCGCGCCGCCGTTGAGTGCCAGTATCGCGTTGGAGGACAGCGCGCCGAAGCTCATCGCCGAGATGTTGAGCAGTGAAGATGAATAGGGCTGGCGGCAGTCCTTGCCGCCGATGTCAATGCGCGGCTCGTGTTCGAGCGGCGGCACCGGCACCGTGCAGTGCGCCGCCCACTCGTAGCCGGGGCTGTAGACATCGCGATGGGTGCCGAACGGCCGGGTTTCGAGATCGCCCTTGGCGCGCTGGTAGATGAGCGAGCGGTACTCGCGCTCGACCGGGTAGGCGTCCAGGTTGCTCTCGACCAGGTACTGCTGGATTTCGGGCCGGATATGCTCGATCAGGTAACGAAAGTGGCCAATGATGGGGAAGTTGCGCAGCACCGTGTGCTCGGTCTGCATGGCGTCGTGAATGCCCAGCGCCAACAGCGGTGCAATCACGAGCAGGGTCCACCAGACGGGTGGCCACATCAGCCCGAGCAAACCGATGAATGCCGCTGCAATGAGCAGGATGACGAAGGTGTATTGTCGTGCCATGCGGCAAGTCTAGCGTACCCAGCCGTGGATTCCGTGACTTTCAACGAGTCGGGAAAACGCCTGGCTGCGGGGCGATGCTCGCCGGGAATGCTGATGGCTTCGCCAGCGGCGGGAGCGCGCGCGGCAGCCTTCGGGTTTCAGCCGAGTGACGGCGCATGACGATACCGGATCAGCGGCTTCTTGCCCGGCTGTAGCGTCACCACCCGATTGCGGCCCATGTCCTTGGCTTCGTAGACGGCCTGATCGGCGGTACGGATGACGTCTTCGAGGCTGGCGTTGTCGCCGGGCTCGGCCGCGGTCACGCCCAGGCTTGCGGTGATGCTCAGGCCAGCGGGCTGCAGCGATTCCAACGCGCTTCGCAGCTGCTCGGCCCGGCGTGTTGCGACCTCCAGCGGGCAGCCGGGCAGCACCAGCAGCAGCTCTTCGCCGCCAAAGCGCACGGCAAAGTCTTCGTTGCGACACGAGCGGGTCAACAGATCGCCCACCTGGCTGAGTACCTCGTCTCCCATCAAGTGGCCGTGCTGGTCATTGACCCGCTTGAAATGATCGATATCGATGAGGATCAGACTCAGCCCGGCCTTGTCCTGGCCCTCACGCCGGTCCAGTTGCCGGGTGAAGTCGCTCAGGGCATTGCGGTTATGCAGGCCGGTCAGCGGGTCGGTCATGGCCATGTCATAGAGCTGCAGGCCCTGCTGCTGTACCTGCTCGAACAGCTGCTTGTTGACGATCAGGTTGCTGATCCGCGCGCGCGCCTCTTCCATGATGACCGGCTTGTTGATGAAGTCGTTGACGCCCAGCCGGAACAGCTCGACTCGCCGCACCGGATCTTCCAGGCCCGACATCGCCAGGATAGGCAGGCGGGTCTTGTCGGGGTAGTGCTCTCTGAGCCGGCTGACCAGCGCGACGCCGCTCATGTCGCCCTCGACCAGGATGTCGCTGATGACCATGTCGTGGCGATCCGCATCAAAAGCCTCCCAGGCGCTGGCCGCGCTGCGAAAGTGGTCGACTTTCAGGTTCATCTTGCCGAGCAGATGAATCATGATGCGGCTGACTGTGGGGCTGTCCTCGACATACAGCACCCGGCCCGACGTGGGATCGGCCAAAGACTGGCCGCCGCGGCTGAAACGGCGGGCTCGGTTGAAAAGCTGCTGAATATCGGTCTTGGCGTGAATATCGGTGACGCCGGCTTCGAAAGCGCGTCGCCGCGCCTCCTTGTCTTCGATCGAGGTGAGGAGGATCACCGGCAGATCGCGTCCGTTGGGAAGTTTGCGCGCCTGGCGGGTGAATTCGATGCCGTCGGTATCGGGCAGGGAGAGGGAAACGCAGACCATGTCCACACGCCGGGCCCGGATTCGCTCGAGGCCGGCTTCGCCGTCTTCGCAGAGCAGGGCCTCGTGCCCGGCGCGCTGCATCAGACGCTGCCAGATGGCACGAAACACCTTGGAATGATCGACGACCAGTATTTTCAACGCCTGTCCTTGGCCGAAGCAGCACAACTTCGTCGGCTGTCAAACATAGCACAGCCGGCGGCGCTGCGATTTGCCGGGCAGCCAGGAGATTTTGCATTCAGCCGCGCCGGACACGGCAGCAGCCGGGCCGCGGAACGCCGCTGCGACAATCTTGCGGCAGGCCTTGCTTGTCAAGGATTGTCTTTTCCCGACAGGCGGCAGATGCAGTATGCTTTGCCGTCTTTGTAAACAGTTCGGAGCACAAATGCCCAGAGTCAGTGAAATCAAGCGTGGCCAGGTTGTTGAATACGAAGACGCGGTTTACACAGTGCTCAGCATCGATCGCTCGGCGCCCACGGCGCGCGGTGGCGGAACGCTGTATCGGTTCAAGCTGCAAGCCATTCCCGGTGGCGGGCGCAAGGACGTCACCCTCAAGGGTGATGACGTACTCAAGGAAGCCGATCTGGTGCGTCGCCAGAGTGAGTTCTCTTATCGCGATGGCGATCAGTTCGTGTTCATGGACAGCGAGGATTTCAGCCAGTATCTGATTTCACAAGAGGCGGTGGGGGATGCCCTCGACTTCATTACTGACGGCCTTCAGGGGATTTTTGTGCTGCTCATCGACGACGCGCCGGTCGCCATTCAACTGCCGCAGTCAGTGGTGCTGGAGGTGACCGACACCGCGCCGGTGATGAAAGGGGCTACCGCGGCCAAGTCGAACAAGCCGGCGACGCTGGAGACTGGCCTGGAGCTGCAGGTTCCCGACTACATCACGCCCGGTGAAAAGGTGCGCGTCAACACCGAAACCCGCGAGTTCATGAGCCGGGTCTGAATCATGGGTGACAACGACCTGCAGTCCAGACTCGATGCGCTGCGAGGCGAGCTCGATGGTGTTGACGAAAAGTTGATCGAGCTGGCCTCACGGCGCCAGCAGCTGGTTGCCGACATCGGCCGGCTCAAGAAAAGTCACGGGCGGCAGCTGCGCGATTTCCAGCGTGAGCGTCAGGTGCTCGATGGCGTGCGCCAGGCGGCTCAGGCCCGGGGCCTGGATCCGGCGCTGGCCGAAGACCTCTTCCAGCGTCTGATCAAAGCCTCTCTGACCCGTCAGGAGCAGGACAGGCTGCGCCTGTCGCGGCACGGGCGCGGCCGGCGCGCGCTGCTGATCGGCGGCGCGGGGCGCATGGGGCGCTGGCTGGCGGGCTTTCTCGACGGTCAGGGTTTCGATGTATTCGTAGCTGATCCCGCTGTCGAGTCCAGCAATCGCGCGCGCTTTACAGATTGGCGTGATGCGCCAGCCGATATGGCGCTAATTGTCATTGCTGCGCCGCTGGGGGCATCGGCCCGAATTATCGAAGAACTGGCGCAGCAACAAAGCACCGCGCTGGTGTTTGATATCGGCTCGCTCAAGTCGCCGTTGATCCCGGCGCTCAGAGCCGCAGCCGAATCCGGGCTCAGAATCTGCTCTGTCCATCCGATGTTCGGACCCGACACGCAGCTGCTGTCAGAAAAGCATGTACTGCTCATGGATGCAGGCAACCGTGAGGCGGTTGAAGCTGCAGCGGCGTTGTTTTCAGACACGCTGGCGGAGGTGGTCGAGATCGACATCGAAGAGCACGATCGACTCATGGCGCCGGTGCTGGGGCTGTCGCACGCGTTGAGCGTTGTGTTTTTCACGGCACTGGCCGACAGCGGTTTGCCGGCTGAACGTCTGGCCGGCCTGTCGAGCACCACTTTTGATCGTCAGCTGGCTATTGCGCGTGATGTTGCTGCCGAGAACCCCGACCTTTATTTCGAAATCCAGGCGCTCAATCGATACGGTGATGAAGTGCGTTGGCAGCTGCAGCAGGCCGTGAGGCGGTTCGTCGACGTGGTTGCCGACGATGATGCGGATGCATTTCGCCACCTCATGACGCGGGGCAGAGACTATCTTTCCGGCCTCTGAGGGGTTGTCGGCGATGTGGCATCGGTCTATGTGAAGTGTTCGTCAAGGTAGCGGTTGATCTGTTTTTCAACGGCCGGTTGCAAGTAGCTGAACAGAAAGGCAAGCCTGGCGCGCACGTGAATGAGCTGGTCGTCGACGTTGATTTTGCCGTTTACCCCAGGGCGTTCAAATACGATGGTATCGCCCTCCCAGCCGTAGTTGACGCTGAACCTCTCGGCAAGATCACAGGCCAGCTTATCAGCAACCTGTTGGGCATCCTCAAGGCTCATGGAATGCGGTTTGCGGATGTCGATGCTCATTGTTTTTCTTTGTACTCTGTAACCCAGCGGGCGAATTCTTCGGCCGGCAGTGCCTTGCTATAGAGAAAACCCTGAACAAGGTCGCAGCCGGCTTGTGAAAGATAGTCGCGTTGCCGTTCGGTTTCAACGCCTTCGGCCACGGTGCTCAGCCCGAGGCTGTGAGCAAGGTGAATTATGGCCATGACGATGGCTTCGCTTTCGTTGTGTTGTTCCAGATCGTGAATGAAGGAGCGGTCGATCTTGAACTGGTCGATCGGAAAGCGCCGCAGGCAGGCCAGGGAGGAATAGCCGGTTCCGAAGTCGTCGACGGATATCCCCAGACCAAGGGCCTTGAGCTTGCCGAGAATTTCGGCTGCCTCCTCAGCGTTGTCCATGACTACCGACTCGGTGATTTCCAGGCGCACCCAGTTGGCGGGTACGCCGGCGCGCTTGAGCGCGGAGACAATGTGTTCGCTCAAGTCGGGCTCACGAAACTGTCGCGCGGAAAGATTGATGGCGACGTTCAGCGGGATGCCGTTGCTGTGCCACTGGCCAACCTGTCTTGCTGCTTGTTCAAGTACCCACTGGCCCAATGGAATGATCAGCCCGGTGTCTTCGGCTACCGGAATGAACTCCTCTGGCGACACCCAGCGTTCGCCATCGTGCCAGCGCAGCAGTGCCTCGGCGCCGATGACCCGGCTGCTGGAAAGGGCAATCACGGGCTGGTAATAGAGCTGCATCTTTAGCCCGTCAACGGCACGCTTAAGTCTGGACTCCATGTCGACTCGCTGCAGCGCCTGGGCATTCATTTCATTGGTGTGGAAGCGAAACTGGTTGGTGCCGAATTGCTTGGCCCGGTACATTGCGATGTCGGCGTTGCGCAGCAGGGTGTTGTAGTCCTCGCCATTATCTGGGAAAACGCTGATTCCGATGCTTGCCGTAATGGTCATCTCGCGGCCGGCAACCTTGAACGGCGGCGCAAATATAGCGAGCGCGGCGGTGGCCCGGCCCGGCAACTCGTCGGCACTCTCGATGTCGGTCAGCAGGATGACAAATTCGTCGCTGCCGAGGCGTGCAACGGTGTTGGGGGACTCGACCTGTTGCTGCAATCGCGCTGAAACCTCGCGCAGGACTTCATCACCGGCAGACCTTCCGAGGCTGTCGTTGATACGCTTGAACTGATCGAGATCGATGAACAGCAGGGCAATGTGGTGTTGGTTGTGCCTGGCTGATGCCATCGCCTGTTCGACTCGGTCCTGCAACAGGTTGCGGCTGGCCAGGCCGGTGAGCGCATCCTGGCTGTACTGCCGTTCGAGCTGTTCCTGGTACTGCTTACGCTCGGTAACGTCGTTGATGATGCCGACAAAGTGACTGACCCTGCCCTTGCTGTCGAAGACCGGAGCCACCGTGAGCTCATTCCAGAAGGGCGTGCCGTCCTTGCGGTAGTTGCGCAGCAGCGCTTTGCCCTCCTGGTGGCGACGAATCGCCTGGCGGAGTTCGAACAGCTCACGCTGGTTCGTGTCTTCACCCTTGAGGAAGTTGGGGTCGCGGCCCATCACCTCCTCGCGCGTGTAGCCGGTGATCTGCTCGAAGGCGCTGTTGACATACACCAGCGGCGTGCCCGAGTGGCCCGCCGAGGTGATCATCACGCCGTTGGGAGAGGCCTCGATGGCCCGTCGACTGAGGCGATTGAATTCTTCGGCCGACTTCAAACTGGCTTCGGTTGCCTGCCAGAGTGATCCCCAATGGTACCTATCGAGTGCGTATGACAGGTCGGCGGCAACCTCTTCGACCAGCCTGATCAGGGCTGAATCGAAAAAGTCTGGCTCGCCGGAAAACAGACTGATCGCACCGACAGTCTCACCATTGCTTCGCAGTGGACAAGCGGCTGCTGACTGAAGACCATTCTCACGGAACAGTTGATGGTTTCCCGCCAGGCGGCTTTCGGTTGACAGGTTGTTGCTTATAAAGATGCGGCCTTCCCCAATAGCAATCTCGACGGGCTTGTCGAGAGGCTGCTCGACCACGAAAGGCGTCGTCTGCGCGAACAATTTCGAATAATCGCCGTTGCTGGCGCTGGCGGCCATCTGGATGGTTTTGCTGTCGTTCTGAAGCAATCCGACCCAGGCCAGATTGAGTCCGCCGCGCTCGACGACGATGTGGCACGCGCCTTCGAGTAGTGCTTGACGGGAATGGTTTTGCACGATCAGCTTGTTTATCGCACTCAGCGCGGAATACAGCTGCTTGAGCCGCTGGATCTGTGATTTTGCCGACTGCAGTTCCCGGACCCGCTGTACGAGCTCAGCGCTGCGTTCTTCGAGCTTGCGCACCAGCGCCTGGCTGTATCGTCGTTCTGCCGCCACGCCTGAAGGTTTTGTCTGGCGCGGTTGCGTTGGCTGACCATCGGAGTTTTCCAGCACAGCTTTGAGCCGCTTCAGGAACACTTGCGGTTCGGTCGGTTTGATCAGGAAGGCGTCGGCGCCGAGGTCCCGCGCCAGGCGCTCGTCCTCGGTCTGTGTGCCGGTTGCCGTATAGACCAGGAAGGGAATTGTCGCCAGGCCTGGGTCGGCTTTCCACTCCCGTAACAAGGTATAGCCGTCCATGGTCGGCATGCGCAGGTCGCTGATGACTACATCGGGTGGCTTTCGCCGCGCCAGCTCGAGTGCCACGGCGCCGTTCCCGGCTTCAGTTACATCAAAGGCGTGGGCCCGCAACAGCGACCGCAGCAGATAGCGATTTTCTTCTTGATCATCGACGATCAGTGCTCGGCTCATCCGCTCTTCTCCGCGTATCGCGCAGGATCACGATGGCCGGCCCGAAGCCTGTCTGTCTACGGGCCGGTCGCCCGTTTCAGCTATCTCATTTCCCACCGGGGCCTCCCGCGCCAAGGTGGATTCTGATGTTCAGCATACGGAAAACGGCCGCGGCTTGCCATACGCACAGCAGACCAGGGCGGTTGGACTGATTGCTCGGAGCACGCTCAGAGCACGTTGCGTGGCGGCATCAGTACGCTGGCAAGGATCATCCCTGTGGTAAGTGCAATGGCTGTGACGCCAGCCAGAACGCTGGTTTCCAGGCCGCCGAGCACATCGTCCTGCAGTAGCGTAGCCAGGCTGCGCAAGCCGATGCTGCCCGGTACCAGGAGAATCAGGCCCGGAATGTGAAGAATCGAGGAGGGCCGGCCCGAAAATTTCACATAAAGGTTGCCTGCCAGGCCAACGGCAAGGCCGCCAGTAAACGCGCCGATGATCGGTGCTTCCAGCCATCCGCCCAGGCTGGCGCCAATCCAGGAGATGATGGACACCAGCAGAATCCAGATCCAGTCGCGCGCGTGGGCCTGAATAAGCATCATCAGCCCTCCGGCAGCGCAGATCAGGCCGGGGAAGATCATCCATGCCGGCCTGAATGAGGATTCAGTCAAGGCGACGGGGCCAACGATGGCCTGGCCGGCCATGCCGCCGAGTACCAGACCGAACGCCAGCAGCGCAAAGATGGTCACCGCAAACGACAGACGCGAGGATCCAGAAACTAGGTGGCCGGTGGAAAGTTCGCGCGCGGCGGTGGTCAGATCCATGCCGGGCAGCAGGGGGATCATCGCCGCGAGGACTACGGGCATCAGCGCCGTGCGGCCGTCGAACCCGCACCACAGGGAGCCTAGGAAGGTGATCAGGGCAGACACCAGGGGCATGATCAGGCGCGCGCGCTCAACGTGCTGGCGCATCCACCAGATGCTCAAGCCAGCAACGCCACCCAGCGGTGCAGCCAGCACGGTTTCACGCCAGCCGCCGCCGAGCAGCGGCGTGACACCACCGGCGATCAGCACAAATGCCAGCACTTCCAGCCAGGCGCCGTAGAGTGGTGGTGCGGTGTCGATGGCGTGAACGCGCTCATCGGCCTGCTCCGGATTGGCACGGCCAGTGTCGAGGTCGTCCATCACTTCGGCCAGGTCGGCCAGTTTCGAAAGGTTGGCCGAGCCCGGCTCACAGCGGGCCAGAAAGGTTTCCTGCCGGTCGCCGTCCTTGAGAGAAATGATCAGTGCCGTGGGCGTGGAAAAGAACTCTGCCTGCAGGCCCAGGCGCTCGGCCATGATCTTCATCGCCGACTCCAGACGATGGGCCGGCGAGCCCACATTCAGCAGGGCGCGGCCGAGGTTGAGCACCAGTCGAGCGTGGCGGCTGGATAGGTCGGAGGGTTTACTGCTGGCTACGTTAGCAAAGGCTTTGTTCACGGGTTTTTCCGAGGTTTCTCACTGCGATGGTCCCCCGGAAGTGTCGCACAATCGAGTGTCGGTTCCCCAGAAGACTTCGCCGTGTACAGTCGCGCTCATCCAAGCGGGGCTGTCGGGCCGGTATTGACCGTGATTGCTGCGAAAAAACGACTGTTTGTCTTGATTGTTACCCCGGCAGCAAACGGATTGCTGCCGGGGTAATAGTGATCGGTTAGCGTCGAGTCTCGCTAACTCGCTGGCCTTCGATAACGGTGCCAATGGCATGGGTGGTGAATTCGAACGGATCGCCGTCGAACAGGGCAACGTCGCCGTCCTTGCCCACTTCCAGCGAACCGACGCGGTCGGCCAGGTTGAGAATGCGTGCCGGCGCCATGGTGACCATCTCCAGCGCCTGCTCAAAGGTAGCGCCGTGGGGCAGGGTCATGGCGGCTTCCAGCAGCACCACGCGGGTCTTGGGTACATAACCCTCGAAACCCGACTGCATGACAACCTCGATGCCCGCGTCCATCAGCTGTGCGGCGGTGGTGAAAGCCATGTTGCGGGTGTCGCCGCCGGCCTGGGCTCGCGCCATGGTGGGGTGAATGATCACCGGCACGTCGGCGGCCTTGATCTCGTCGATCAGCAGATGCGCGTCGCTGGCGCCGGACAGGATCAGCCGGAAGCCGAATTCGTCGGCCAGCCGGAGGGCATTCATGATGTCGCTGTGGCGATGGGCCTGGATGATCAGCGGCACCTCGCCGGAGAGGACATCGACCACGGCATCCAGACCCAGGTCACGCGCCGGGGCCTTGTCCTTGTCGGCTGATTCGCGCTTGTCGCGGTAGTCCTGCGCGGCATAGAACTGTTCGCGCAGCATGGCCACCGCCTTGGAGCGGTTGCCCGGCGACGAGCGCTCGTGGCGTGTCGCACCTGCGCCCAGCGTTGCTGCCAGGGCCGAGTACGGTCGCACGACGGCGTCATCAATGGTGCGGCCGGCGCTTTTGGCAATCAGCATCTGCCCGGAGACCACCTCACCCGGGCCGTGGCCGGTGTGCAGGGTGGTCACGCCGTGCTCGCGCTGCCATTCAACCAGCTTTTCCAGCGGGTTGTAGGCGTCGATGGCGCGCAGCTCCGGCTGGATGGCCGCCGAGCGTTCGAGCTGGTCCTGGTCGTCGGGCTGATTGAGATAGCCTGACAGGCCCACGGTGGCGCGCGCGTCGATCAGGCCGGGCGTGGCCACGGCCGATTCCAGCACCATGAGCCCGTCGGGGATTGCCGTCGAGCCGGCGGGGCCAACGGCGCTGATCTTGCCGTCGGTGATGACGACGACGCCGTTTTCGATCATCTTGCCCGGCGCGGTGTAGAGCTTGTCGGCGCGCACGGCAATGTCCTGCGCCAGAACGGGCAGGCTGACGAGCGCCAGCAGTGCCAGTATGGCCGTGTTGCGAATCATCTGGTTCATTCCGTGCCTCCGTGACCGTGAATGTGGCCCTTGCCGTCGTCGTCCGACAGCGCGTTGACGCCGCCTTCGGCAACCAGGCGGTCGTCAGGGTCGTTCAGGTTGAAGCGGCGCTTGCCCTCCACCCAGGTTTCGAGCACGCGGGTATAGACACTGAACGGGTCGCCGGAAAGGATCACGAAGTCGGCATCCTTGCCGGGCGTGAGCGAACCTGCGCGGTCGGCGATGTCGAGCATTTCCGCGCCGTTGATCGTGAGTGCTTCCAGTGCGGTCTCGCGTGACAGGCCGGCGCGGATGCCCATGGCGGCCATGCGCAGGAAATAGCGCGAGTCGGTCACCCAGTCGTCGGTGTGCACGGCGATCTTGGCGCCGGCCTTCTCCATGGCCGGGGCCGAGCGGGTCAGCATGTTCTTTGCCTCGAGCTTGCCGCCGGGGCTGTCGATCAGAATCAGCGACGCCGGAACGCCGGCAGCAGCGATCTCATCGGCCACGCGCCACGCCTCGGAGGTGTGGTGCAGCACCATGCGGAAGCCGAATTCCTCTTTCAGGCGGATCGCGGTCATCAGGTCGTCGTGACGATGGCTGTGAAAGTGCACCATGCGCTTGCCGCTGAGAATCTCGCTGAGGGCATCGAGCCCCAGATCACGCGCCGGCGCTTCGCCCGCCTTGGCGTTCTTTCTCTTGTCGGCGTATTCCTGTGCCTCGATGTAGGCTGCGCGCACCAGCGCTGCAGACTTGGCGCGCGTGCCCGGGAAGGGCGGCTTGCGCATCGGGTTGGTGCCGTTGGCCATTTTCATGCCGCCGGCAATGCCGCCGTCGTCGAAGCGGTAAGCCAGGTCGGTGATGGTGCGACCGTCGCGCAGCTTGAGGTAGACCGTCTGCCCGCTGATCAGGTAGCCCGAGCCGGGCATGATATTGACGCTGGTGATGCCGCCCGACAGCGCCCGCTTGAGGCCTGAGCTGAGAACGTTGACCGAATCCATTGCCCGGGTCTCGGGCTGAATCGGGCCGGAGCTGTCGGCGCCGGAAACCTCGCCGATGTGGCTGTGGGTGTCGACAATGCCGGGCATGATGACCGTGCCCGAGTCGAGTTCGGTGACTTCGGCGCCGGCAGGAATGTCGACTTGGTCGCGACTGCCGACGGCCTTGATCTTGCCGTCGACCACGATCAACGCGCCGTTTTCTACCGGATCACCGTCGACGGGAATGACCCTGGCCCCCACGAAGGCGTGGGTATCCGCCAGCGCAGCGGGTGAGATTGCGACCAGCAGCAGGCTTGCTGCCAGCCAGTGTGAAAGCTGTCTCAAGAGGCTCTCCTTGGGATTGACTGACAAGCTCAACAACATGTCAGGAGCAAAGGCGCAATGCAACCGGAAATGTTGCAGCGTGTGATCGGCATGGACTGAAACGACGGCAAATTGTGAGCTGGTTGCCGGCCCGGTTGACGTTCATCCACGGGCGCCGGGTCTGCCCAGCCCGACCGCAGTGCGATCGGGCCGGGCAGGCCGGCTGGGCAGGCTGGCCCTGGCGGCCCTGTCAGGCGGCTTGCTGACGCATCTGCCGGGAGGCGGCCACCATGTTTTCCAGCGAGGCCCGGGTTTCTTCCCAGTCGCGGGTCTTGAGGCCGCAGTCGGGGTTGACCCACAGCCGATCGGGGTCGATCCGGCGGGCCGCCTTGTCCAGCAGCTCGGTGATCTCGGCTGCTGAAGGGACGCGCGGCGAGTGAATATCCCAGACGCCGGGGCCGATTTCATTGGGGTAGCGAAAATCGACAAAGCTGTCGAGCAGCTCCATGCGCGAGCGCGAGCTTTCTATGGAGATGACATCTGCATCCAGCGCGGCGATGGAGTCCATGATGTCGTTGAACTCGGAGTAGCACATGTGGGTATGGATCTGAGTGGCATCATCGACCACCGTTGACGCCAGGCGAAAGCAGTCGATGGCCCAGGACAGGTAGTCGGGCCAGTCGCGGCGGCGCAGTGGCAGCCCCTCGCGCAGGGCCGGCTCGTCGATCTGAATCACGCCGATGCCGGCGGCCTCCAGGTCCTTGACCTCATCGCGAATCGCCAGCGCGACCTGGCGGCAGGTTTCGCTGCGCGGCTGATCGTCGCGCACGAACGACCATTCCACGATGGTGACCGGGCCGGTCAGCATGCCCTTGACCGGGCGATCGGTCAGGCTTTGCGCATGGGTCGACCATTCGACCGTCATCGGCTCGGGTCGCTGTACGTCACCGAAGATGATCGGCGGCTTCACGTAGCGCGAGCCGTACGACTGCACCCATGCGTGCCTGGAAAAGGCGAAGCCATCGAGTTTTTCGCCAAAGTACTCGACCATGTCGTTGCGCTCGAATTCTCCGTGCACCAGCACGTCCAGCCCCAGTTCTTCTTGTGTGCGGATGGTTTTCTCGATTTCCTTGCGCAGGGCCTGGCGGTAGGAGTCGGCGTCGAGATCGCCGCGCCGATGCGCTGCCCGCAGCTTGCGGATCTCGGCGGTCTGGGGAAACGACCCGATGGAAGTCGTGGGGTATTTCGGCAGGTCGAGCCGTTGCCGCTGAATGGCCTGCCGTGTCGCATAGGGGTTGTTGCGCCGCAGGTCGTCATCGCTGATGGCCGAAACTCGGGAACGCACGGCCTGGTTGGTGGTCGCGCTTGACTTGCGGCGCGAGGCAATCGCCCGACGACTGGCCTCGAAACGCTCGCTGACTTGCTCACCTTGCCCGGCCAGCGCCTTGCTCAAGGCGTCGAGCTCATCCAGTTTCTGCCTGGAGAAGGCCAGCCACGATTTCAGTTCCCCGTCCAGCCCGGTTTCCAGCTCGAGGTCGATGGGACAGTGCAGCAGCGAGCACGACGGCGCAACCTGCAGGGAACGGCTGCCCAGCACCTGCTGCGCCTGTTCGAGCATCTTCAGGCGCTGGTCGAGATCGGCGCGCCAGACGTTGCGGCCGTCAATCACGCCCAGCGAAACCAGCCAGTCCTGCGGGAGCTTGTCGGCAAGCCTGTCCAGCGTTTCCGGTGCGCGCACCAGGTCGAGATGTACGCCGTCGATATCCAGACCCGCCAGGGTCTCCAGGTTGTCGCCCGGGCCGGCAAAATAGCTTGCCACCAGCAGCTTCGGGTCGGATGTTCCCAGCACCTCGTAGGCGCGCTGCATGGCCAAACGCCGGGCAGCGGTCGAATCAAGGCCGAGAACGGGCTCGTCGAGCTGCACCCAGGTGGCACCGGCAGCGGCCAGTTGCTCAAGCAGTTGTGTGTAGACCGGCAAGAGCGATTCGAGCAGCTCCAGCGGGTCGAAGGCTGCATCGCGACCCTTGCCCAGGCTCAGGAAACTGACCGGGCCGATCAGCACCGGTCGGGTGTCGATGCCCAGGGCCTGCGCCTCTTCGAATTCCTCGACCGCTTTGCTGGAAGACAGCGCAAAGGTCTGCCCAGCCTCGAATTCCGGCACGATGTAGTGATAGTTGGTATCAAACCATTTGGTCATCTCCATGGCCGTGGCGTCCTGTCTGCCACGCGCCATGGCGAAACAGGTGTCCAGATCGACCTCCGAACCGACCGACCCGAAACGCTCCGGAACGGCGCCGACCGTTGCCGCCATGTCGAGCACCTGGTCGTAGAGAGAGAAGTCATTGCAGGGGATCACGTCGATTCCTGCCTCGTGCTGCATCTTCCAATGGCTGCGGCGCAGCTCCGAGGCGACCTGCAGCAGTTCGGCCTGGTCGATGTCCCCGCGCCAGTACTTTTCGGTTGCCTTCTTGAGCTGTCGCTTCGCGCCGATGCGTGGAAAACCAAGATTAGCGGACTGGATCGTCATCTTTCCTTCCTTTGTTGGCGTTCGGAAAAGCTTCTTCCTTCGCGACTGCGGCGTCATTTGCCGCTGCCGGGACAGAAGCCGAGATCGACTCCAGAAGATCGAGCAGCCGTTGTTGTGCGGCCGTTGGGCAGGGGGTGGGCGCGGGGAGCTCGGTCAGAACCTGCCGTGCGGCGTCTGCGCGTGAGCGCCGCCGGGGCAACACGAACAGCCACGCCAGGATCACATCTTCAGGATCGACGTCGCGACCGTCCGAATACAGTGCTTTACGCAGCAGGCCACCGGGGTCGTCCGATTCTGGATCGAAACGCGTGGCGGCATGGTTGTGAAGCGAACGGCTGGCGTGCGCTTCGGTTCTGTCATTTCGGGAGTTTCCCGCTGGCTTGTAGCGCGCCATCAGGACCGCCCCGAAATCGAGCGGGGTGCTGTTGCAGCAAACATGTCGATACCTCCACCGGTCCACCCCGACCGGTTCTTCCGGATGTCATGGTGATGGCAGGTCTCCTGGCTTGCGGCATCAAACACTTCGCCTTCCCGGCCCGGCGGGGTTGCTCGGACCAGTGGCATCAGGAAGTGTCCTGACCGCCTACAGTTGCGGGGGCAGCTTCGGATTCAACGGCATGAGATCACCGCCTGACCGAATTCCCTGTTAGTCCCTTGCGGGAACCATCGATTTCATCCTAACGCAAATGCGAAGCCGTTGTGCATGAATGCCGGCGGACGGTTGCTCGAGCCGTTGATCAGTAATCGTCCAGGCGCGGTGTTCTGCGCGCCCGCTTGATCTCCTTGCGCCGCTGCTTTTTCTTCTTCCAACGCCTTTTTGCCGATCGGCTCGGCCGGGTGGGGATGCGCTTTTTCGGCCGCTGATGAGCTCGCTCGATCAGCGCGGCCAGACGTTCACGCGCTTCCTCGCGATTGCGGTGCTGGCTGCGATGGGTTTTCGCCTCGATCGTGATCACGCCGTCGGTACCGGCGCGCCTTCCGGCCAGATCCAGCAGGCGAATCTTTACCGGCTGCGCCAGAAAACCTGAATTGAGCACGTCGTAGCGCAGCTGTACTCCGGTTTCGGTGCGGTTGACATGTTGCCCACCCGGGCCACCGGCCAGGATGAATTGTTCATCCAGCTCGTTTTCAGGCGGCAGGAAACGTCGGGAAACGGCAGGCATCGGTAGCCACCATTGAACGCCGTGGGGCGCAATAAAGCAAGCCCGCCGCTGCCGGCCGGCGCGTGCTCGAGGCGCGCCGGCGGCCGCAGCAAAGGGCAGCGGCCGCCTGGCTGATCGGAGCGGGTGCAGTGGCATGATCCAGCTCCCGGTTTCGTAAGTGTGGTTTCAGGGCCAGGCCCTGAGAACCGCAGTAATCAACCATCGGGAGGAATTTCATGCAAGATCAACAACACAACGCACCGGTCAGCCTCGGGAACTGGATGCTGACGCTGCTCATCACCTTCATTCCGCTGCTCAACCTGATCATGCTGCTGGTGTGGGCGTTTTCCGGCTCCACGCCGCCAAGCAAGGCCAACTGGGCCAAGGCAGCGCTGCTGTGGATGGTGATCTTCATCGCTCTGAGCATCGTGTTCGGTCTGATGGGCGGGGCGCTCGCCAACCTCTGACGCCTTGTCGCCCGGCGGCCCGTCATTTCGGGGCAGTCGGGCGCGGCCTCCCGCCTTCCTGCTCGTCGGCACCAGCGGCCTCGGCACAGGCTGAGCAGTCGGTGTCGACTGCCTGCGATTCGAAGTAGACTGTCAGCTCCTGCCGCGAAAGAGGAGGTCTGCCATGCTCGAACAGATCGGGTTCGTGCTGACTACGGTTCTGGGGCTGGACGACAATGACCTGACGGTCTGGCAGATGGCGGCGCGCGCCATCGTCGCCTATCCTGTCGGCATCGCTTTTGTTCGTATCGGCAAGAAACGCTTCATGGGCGATTTCACCGCCTTCGACGTGATCATGGGCATCATCATCGGGTCGATTCTCGCGCGGGCAATCACCGGCAACAGTCCGTTCTTCGAGAGCCTGGGTGCCGGGCTCGTGCTGGTCTTGCTCCACTACCTGCTGGCCCTGCTTTCCTACAACATCGAATGGCTCGGAGGCATCGTCAAGGGATCGGGCAGCACGCTGGTCGTCGACGGCGAGATCCAGTGGAAGGCCATGCGCACAAGCCACATCAGCAAGCGTGATCTGATGGGTGCGCTGCGCGAGAAGGGCGGCCTCGACAGCCTCGAGCAGGTGAGGCTGGCGCGGCTGGAGCGCAGCGGCAACATCAGCGTAGTGGCCGCCGGCAAGCTGGAGTGAAGCAGTTCGTGATCCCCGGCAAGCGCAACAAGGCGGTTCTCGTCGCCGAGGAGGACTGGGCGGCCATCCAGGAGACGTTGTTTCTGCTCTCCGTACCCGGAATGCGCGAATCCATTCGGGAGGGCATGGCCAGTTCCGTCGATGAATGCGACGAGGAACTGGACTGGTGAACTGGAAGCTTGTCTACACCAGACAGGCCCAGAAAGACGCCAGGAAGCTCGCATCCAGCGGGCTGAAGCCCAAGGCCCGGGAACCGCTGGCCGTTATCGCCGAAGATCCGTTCCATCGACCGCCGCCGTTCGAGAAACTCGTGGGCGACCTGGCCGGCGCCTGTTCGCGCCGCATCAACAGCCAGCACCGCCTGGTCTACCAGGTACTCGAGGATCGGAAAGTCGTCAAAGTGCTGCGATTGTGGAGCCACTACGAGTAGCTTTTCCCAAGCCGCGCGTTCATCTCTGGACGACTCCATCACGATGGAGGAAGTAATCGTGAGGCCATTGGATCCGCCGAAGCGGAGGAGCAGCCAGCCCCGTTGGCCCTAACTCAGCAGATCCTTGAGGCTCGGCGCTTTTTTGAAGACTATGTCCTCGAATTGCTTGAAGTGCTTTCTACCGCACTTGAGCTTCATCCGCTCGACCGAGCGGAGCAGCTCACCGGCCGGGTCCTCGCGCTCGCTGGCGCTCTTGGTCTCTGCTACGAAGTAGAGGGTGCTCTCGCCTCGAAAGACCAGCGCCCAGTCCGGGTTGTATTCGCCAACGGGTGTGTCGATGACGAACCATCTCGGCAGCTTGAAGTAAAATAGCACGTCGTCGTTGTTTTCGCAGTCCTCGGCGAAGCGCCGTTCGGGGCTCGAATCGCCGTCGATGACGATATGCGAGAACACTGTCTTGTCGGGCCTCGTCACCTCGTGGGCGTTGTCGATGAAAGTCTCGATCTCGCTGTCTTCGAATCGGCGCATTTCCCAGACCTTGTCGCCGATCTTTTCGTATTCGACGCCCTGAACGAGCAGCTTGCGCAACTCTGCATTGATCAAGGCTGCTACCTGGTCGATGAAGGATTGGGGATGGTTCAGCGCTTCGCCCAGGCGCCCGCAGTCCAGCAGAATCCGGCCCACCGTGGAGCGGGAAAGGCCGGTGCGGCCCTGAATCCGGGCAATCAGGTCGGGAATCCGGAAGCGCGCAGCCACGTACTCTGGCCGCATGCCGGTTACCCGGGAATCGATTCCGGCGCGTGTGATATCCAGATCCGTCCGGGTCAGAACGACCTGGGGTCGGCCGATGGCAGGCAGATCATCGCGCACCCGCTCGACGGCCTGCTCGATGAGCTCGTCCGTGCGGTAGTTCACGCGATAGCGCGTACGATCACGAATGCGTTCCCACAGCGCCAGAAAGTCCGGATTGGCTTCGAAGCCCTTGCGCAGGCGCACCTGCACCTTCTTGCGCTCGTTCTTGACCATGCCTTTCTTGAACGTCACGCCGTCAGCCATCATCTCGGATTGAAGCTGACGGGCGAAATCCTCGTAGGTATCGTTGGCGATCACGGTCAGCCGGTTGAGATGGCGGTCCATCACCCTTTCACCGTTCTGGTTTACGCACAGCCGCAGGCCACGGCCGATTTCCTGGCGCTTGCGCAGCTCCGAGCGGGTCTCGGCCAGCGTGCAGATCTGAAAGACGTTGGGGTTGTCCCAGCCCTCGCGCAACGCCGAGTGGCTGAAAATGAAGCGAAGCGGCTCGTTGACGTTCAGCAACCGCTCCTTGTCGCGCATGATCAGCTCGAAGGCGCCGCCCTCGGCCCCTGACTTGGTCTTGAAAGTGCTCTCGGAGTAGGGTGAGAGCGCCTGCTTGTCGCGGGCGAAGTAGCCGTTATGCGTCTCTTCCGCCTCCATGTCATAGAGACCCTGGTACTCGGGCATGGCCGCGTACCGGCAATAGATTTCCTCGAACCACTCGCCAAACGGCCCCAGCGAGGTCGAGCCATCCTCGTGATAGACGCGGTAGCTGGAAACCCGGTCAATAAAGAATACGCTTAAGACCTTGATGCCCAGCGGCTCCAGTCGGCTGGCCTTCTCGAAGTGCCGGCGCACCGTCGCCTCGATCTGCATGCGCATGACCTGCTCGCCGGCCGCGCCGTGCGGAACGCCCACGCGCACGGTCACATCGTTGGCGAAGCGGACAAAGCCCGATTCGGCGTCGATCTCGTTGACGATAAAGCCATTGCGATAGATCTCGCGCTGTTTCGAGAGCTTGTAGAGATCACTGCCGTTTTTCAGCGTGACGCGCTTCTTCTTCGGCCCCTTGGCCTGATTGACCCAGATCGTGGCCTTGGCCGAGATCGAGCGTGAGGTGGAATTGAAGCTCTCCAGCTCCACGAATGCCTGATTCTCCGTGCTCTCGTCGACCACCGAATCCACGCTGATCTGCTTGACCAGCCCCAGCTCATAGGCCTGAACGGGGTCGAGACTGTAGACGAGGTTGTAAGTATCACGATGAGTCGCCGAATAGCGCAGCGTGCACATCGGGTTCAGCCGCGTTATGGCGCGCTTGCGCTTGTCGGTTTCCAGGTTCTGGGGTTCATCCAGCACCACGATCGGCCGGGTCTGCTGGATGAACTCGATCGGCCGTATGCCGGTTTCCCGAAGCTGGTTGATCACGTTGCCCTTGTTGCGCGAGCCCGGCGCCGAGTCGGCATCCTTGGCAAAGGCGTCGATATTGATCACCAGCACCTGCAGGGCGTCGGAAAGCGCGAAGTTGCGCAACTGGTGCACCCGCGCCGACTCGTAGGCGGTAAATTCCACGCGCTGGGCATTGTAGAGCTGTCGAAAATGCTGCTCGGTGACGCGCAGGGACTTCAGAACGCCTTCGCGAATCGCGACCGACGGCACCACAATCACGAACTTGCAAAAGCCGTATTGCTTGTGCAGATCGTGCAGCGTGCGCAGATAGACGTAGGTCTTGCCGGTGCCGGTTTCCATTTCCACGGTGAAATTCGGGAAATTGCCCAGCACCTGCCCGTCGGAATCCTTGAGTACCTCCAATCGCTCGGACGCCTCTATTCCATTGGCCCGCTGCACTTCGCGCAGATTGTCGAGCCATTGTTCCGGCGTCAGCACACAGCGATTGGCCAGGCCGACTTCCGTAAGCTGGAGACTGGTCAGCGCATCCTGTTCGAACTGCGAGACACCCGACTCCGGGCCCGGCTGGCCGCGAAAGAGTCTGGTTACCGCCGAGATCGCGTCGAGCTGGTAGCCTTGATCTGGATCGAATCGAAGTCTCATGGCCATCAGATACAGACAAAACGAATGTCGGCATCCCGACATTGCAGGGCAAGGTTGGATTTGAGCGGGTCCGACTCCTCGAAGACTGAATCGAGGGCAACGATCTGATCAGGCCCGCGCTCGATCAGCGGCTCGATCATTGCTTCCGAGAAGCCTTCCAGGAGCATCAGCAGGCGGCCTTCATCCACTGCATGGACCGAGTGACCATCCAGCTCGATCATTGCAACGCTGGCAGTCAGCTCATAGCCCAGTTTCAGCAGCAATTCGTACAGTACGGCTTCGGTGTCAGCGCCGTCCTTTTCGGCGCTCATGAACAGCTTGACCTGCTCGGCCAGTTCTTCTGCCGAGTCGATATCCTGACCGCGCCATTGTTTGAAACTCGAGGGAGCCAGGGAGTATGCCTTGAAGCCCTCGTTATCGGGAAAGGGTGAGGCCAACTCTTCTGTCGCCCTCAGGTCTTCGATCACGGCACGAATGCGGGTGCGGGCCACCTGGGCGATATCGGAGAATGCCGCGTTGTCGGCATCCAGCGGTTCGGGAAGCTGTACCAGGATGCAGCGGCGGTTGCCGCCGTCTTCGGCGTTCTGGCGCAAAACTGCCTCCATCGTGGTGCCTGACCCTGCAAAAAAGTCCATGACCAGTGCTGACTCGTCTGAGAGGGTTGCCAGTTGAAGCATTCTGCGAACGAGCCGTGAGGGTTTGGGTGTTTCAAAAACCAAGTCAGAGTTGGGAAATTCCACCAGCGCTAGCAACTCCTTCTTGGCCTCCTGGGTATGCCCCACTTCCTCGTACTTCCAGAAGGTTTGTGGTACTCGGCCTTGCTTGACCTCGGATAGAAACCGTTTCACAGCGGGAGTGCTATCTCCGTCCTTGCCCCACCAGATTCGACCATCTTGGTCAAGCTCCTGGAATCGCTCCTGTGAGACAACCCAGTAGCGCCCTGATGGCGGTCCATCGATGACTCGGCCTGAGGGGCACTTGACGCTGTAGGTTCCCTGACTATAGAAGTTCCTCGCGGATAGATCGGCGGGTTTCCACTTGCCTCGTGGGTCATTATCTGGATTGCTGTATCTAGCTTCCATGTCTTCAGATCGTGGCAGCAACTCTGGCGACCAGCTATCCGCATGGCGTGCATAGACCAATATATAGTCGTGATCCTCTGAGAAATGACGTGCCGTATTCTTTGGAGAGTAGACTTTCTGCCAGATCACTGTCGCAACAAAGTTCTCTTCCCCAAAAATCTCATTCAACAGACAACGCAGGTTGTGGACCTCGTTGTCATCGCATGAGACAAAAATCACGCCTTGCTTGTGCAAGAGGTTGCGGGCGATATAGAGCCGCGGCAGCATCATGCTGAGCCAGTTGGAGTGGTAGTGGCCGGATTCCCGGCTGTTCTTGCGGAAGAAGCCTTCTCGCATCAGCGCGCCGTCGTCGTCCAGTTCGTTGATGCGCCTGAGATATTCTTCCTTGCTTTCCTGAAAGCGATCGGGATAGACGAAGTTGTCGTTGCCGGTGTTGTACGGGGGATCGATATAGATCAGCTTGACCTTGCCGAAGTAGGCCTTCTGCAACACCTTCAGCGATTCCAGGTTCTCGCCCTCGATAAAGACATGGCTGGCCGTGTCGAAGTTTACCGACTGGTCGCGCCTGGGCCGGAGCGTAGCGGTGGTGGGCGTCTGGAGTACCTTGTAGGCTTCGGACTTGCCCACCCAGTCGAGCCGGTAGCGTTCGCCGCCGTCGATCACGAAGTCTTCCCCCAGCGCGCGCTTGAGCGCCTCGACGTCGACCTTGCCCTCGCTGATGGCTTCCGGCAGAACCTGCTTCAGCGCTTCGCGCTTCAGATCGGCGGGGCTGGGGCTTGCGGCGAGTTCAGCGTTCGTTTTCTCTTTTGCCATTGCCTTGTTCCAGTGGTTTTTCTGAACCTGGTCTGTCGGGGGCGTAGCCCCGACCTACGTTTTGATGTGCTGCCATTTGGCGCCTCGGCCTCGGCCGACAACTTCAAGCTGGCCCTCCTCGCGCATCTTGCGCAGCACGTGACGCACCATGTCGCGGCTGACGTCGGCGCATTCGGATTCGATCTCCGAAATGGCGAAGGGCTGGCTGCGGCGAAATACTGCCAGGCGAACCTGCTCGGTTTTCGCCCCCGGGGCATAGCGGACCTGGGTCACGCGTTCCTCGAATTCCCGATAGGCGCGCAGCAGCGTGCCCCAGAAGTATTCCAGCCAAGGCATGGCGTCGTGCCGGCCATCGTGCCAGCCCTGAGAACTTGCTTCCAGGGTTTGGTAGTAGCCTTCTTTGGTTACTTCCACGATGCGTTCCAGACTGATGTAGCGCCCCACTTCGTAGCCGAAGTGGTAAAGCAGCATCAGCGTAATCAACCGGGCAACCCGACCGTTGCCGTCGTTGAAGGGGTGGATGCAGAGAAAATCGAATGCCGCCAGCGGAATCAGCACCAGTGGATCCTGACGCGCCGCATCAACCGCCTCGGCATAACGTTCGCCAAGTTGGTCCATCTGCATCGGCACCAGGTGCGGCGGCGTCGGCTCGAATCGCACCCGCGTGCTGCCGTCGGGCCGGGTTTCGGTGATCTCGTTGTGCGTGTTCTTCCACCGCCCGCCGCGCTGGGGCATGTAGCGATACAGCAGGCCGTGGAGCTGCAGCACTACATTCGGGGTGAGCGCCATTTCCCGCCCCGACTCGTGAATGAGGGCCAGCGCATCGCGATAGCCCGTGACTTCCTGCTCAGAGCGGTTGCGCGGGTCCGTGCGCTTGAGCAAAAGGGGCTCAAGGCGCGCCGGCGCGACCGTCACGCCCTCGAGCCGATTGGACGACTCGGTCGATTCGATCACCGCCGCCTGACGTAGCGTCTTCAGCGTCTCCGGGGCCTGATGGAAGAACAGGCTCTGCTTGCCGCGATACTCCCCCAGCGCCCGCAGCGTGGCGAGGTGATCCGCGTTGAAGCTGAGCGCCTCGAGAAAGTCCTGCTTGAAGGAGTGCATCAGGGTATTTTGAAAAGATTAGGGCAAAGCTAGGTCATAAATGAGGTAATGTCAAGCGAATTACCCCATTACTGGGTAGTTCGGCGTTGTTTCTGTCCAACTATAGTCCGCTATCCGCTCCAGCTGTCGCCTAACCGCGGTAGGGTGGTGCGTGGTAGTCCCTTGACATCGAGCTCTTGCTTGGGTGAGTCTGTCAACGTTTGGGAGGACTTTAGGGCAGATGCAGGGAGTTGCGAACTCTGAAACGGGCAATGGCTTCTGGTCATTCGTAGGAACTTTTCTACAGGATCACGGCCTGTTAGGTCTCGTTCTGTTATTTTTCATATTCCTGTTTTGGAGAATGATTTGGGTCGTGTGGTCTAAAGCAATGGAATCCAAAGATCAGGAAATAGAACGGCTCGTGGACGAGAAGCGTTGGCTTCAGGAGCAACTGATGCGTCGCCAGCGGCTTTCAGCCAAACCTGACGAGCTGGAGGACGAAGGACAATGACTGCAGCACTATTCGTGCTTTTCGCAATTGCGCTTCTGCTGGCAGGGGTTCTGGCTATTGCAGTGATCCTGCGTGTGATTTACGGGGACTCCTCTGCTTCCTACAAACTTTTTTCCGTCCGAGACAAGTTGATTCGCCTCGATATTGCCGGCGAGGTTAGTCCAGATGACCCGTGGTTCGAGCACACTTACCAGCAGGTCAACGGTTTGCTGCAGTGTAGCTACATGCTTAGCGGGGCGCGCGGCTGGTTGGTGGCAGACGAAGCCGGAAAGCGTTTTGCAGAGCGGCGGTTCAGAGTCCGCGCGATGACCGATAGAGAAGCCGATCAGGACGTCGAAAACCTCAATACCAGGCCCCCTGAGGCCCTACTCCCGGTTCTGAAAGAGCTCGATGAGGCGCTGGATCAGCTTCTCGCTACTCATATGGGCTGGGTCTTTTTGCTCAATTCGGCATCCAGGCAGTATCGAAAAATGTACAAGCAGCGGGCGCGCAAGCTCGATGACACCATCCATCGCGGCCTGCAATTGGCGCATTAAGTTTCTAATCGTTAGCCCATTCCTGGACAGCCAGGGCATTCACTAATGTCTGGGCTTGATTGGGCCCGCACTCACGCGGATGCGGCGGCTCCAGACTGAACACTGCTGCGCTCGGCAATTCCGGTGTGCATTCATCGGACGATCAGCGCCGCCCCGGTGACGATCAGCAGCACGTAGACCACCTGCCGGAACCTGTGCTCATCGAGCCGGTGGTGCAGGAATTCACCCAGAAAATAGCCCGTCGCGAGCACGGGCAGATACGCTGCCACCTGGGGCAGGGCGGGAATCAGCGTGCCGTCGAGTGCGAATGCGACGGTCAGGCCGACATTGAGGCTGAACCAGACCGTGACCAGCGAGGCACGCATGCTGCCCTTGTGCAGCTGCCTGCCGGCCATGGCATAGACCAGCAGCGGCCCGCCGGAAGCGAACAGACCGTGGGTGATGCCGGCGGCGAAGGTGAGGCTGCGGCTCAGCCAGGGCGGGTGCGGCGGCGTGGTCACGTTGCGCAGCAGGCGCCAGAACTCGCGAGCGGCGAACCAGATGATCAGAACGCCGAGCAGGGTCTTGAGCAGGTTCTCGCCCAGCCACGGTCGCAGCAAGTAGCCGGCCAGAGTGCCGGCGGCCATCAGCGGCAGGATGAGCTTGAGCAGCAGCGCCTTGTCGATGTGATGGCGGTTTTTCCAGGCGATGGTGCCGGTCATGAAGATGTTGAGCGGGACCAGCACCGGCAGCATGCTCGCGATCGGCAGCAGCAGGGCGCCCAGCGACAGGGCAATGACGATCGAGCCGAAGCCGGTGACGGCCTCGATGGTCGACGAGATCAGGATGCAGACGCCAAGCCAGATCCAGGGCAGCATCAGCGCGGGTCTTTGTTCGGGCCGGCGGCTTGGAGATGGGCGGCAAAGTAGTCGAAGGCCTCGGCCGAGCTCTTTTGCGGCCGGTAGCCGAACTCTTCTTTCAGGCGGCGGTTGGAGAGCACGGGGCGATAGCGCAGGAAGTCGATCTGCTCCGGCCCGGTCGGCTTGCCCCGCCAGCGGCCGATGCGCAGCCACAGGCGCACCAGGCCGACGGGCACGATGAGCGCTGGTTTGCCCAGGCGGCGGGCGATCTCGCGCATCGTCAGCGCTCCGTCGCCGGCCAGGTTGTAGATGCCTTCGGCGTCCTCGCGAATGCCCTTTTCCAGGATCGCGAGCACGTCTTCGTCCCAGATGAACACGAACGGCGTGTCGTGGCCCTTGAGCACCAGAATGCGCCGGGCGGTGAACAGGTCGGTGATCTGGTTGCGGGTTTCTGCGCCCAGCACCGTGCCGGGGCGCAGTATGAGCTGCTTGAGCTCGGGCCTGAGCTTGCGGTAGCGCGCCAGCATTTCCTCGATGCGGCGCTTGTGGTCGGCGTAAGCGAAGTTTTCGTTGCCCCTCAGGGGCGCATCCTCGTCGATCCAGTCGGGGTTGTCGGCGTGGTAGCCGTAGACCGCGCCCGAACTGCTTACCGTGAGGTGCTGCACTCCGGCTTCCAGGCAGGCCTGGACGACGTTGCGCGTGCCGCCGACGTCGATATCGAAGTCGCGCTTGATGTCGCCGGAGGGCTTGAGCACGGAGGCCAGGTGTACGACGTGGGTGATGCCGCGGCTGCGCATGAGTTCAGCCAGATCCCGTGATCGAATATCAAGCACTTGCAGCGGAAAGCTCAGGTCGTCTCGCTCGCGGATATCGGTGCCGAAAACCTCGAAATCGTGAGCCAGGCGGTTGCCCAGCTGGTGGCCGATATAGCCGGCCGCGCCGGTGATCAGGATGCGCTTGCTCATGTCGGGTCTCCCGGCAGGATGGCCGCCGGCGCCTCGGGCGGCCTTCGCGCCCAGAACTGCGAGAGCGTGATGCCGGCGATCAGGTGCCACACGCCCCAGAAGCCGGCGATGAGCAGCATGCCGCCGGCCTCCGGAAAGAAGGTGAACAGGATGACCAGCGCCAGGCCGGAGTTCTGGATGCCGACTTCCATGGTCACCGCGCGCCGGTCGGCGGCCGGCAGGCGGAAGGCGCCGGCCATGCCCAGCCCCAGGCAGAAGGCGAGCAGGTTGTGGCCGACCACGAGCCAGGCGAACGTCCGGAACTTCGCCAGAAAGGTATCGAAGTTCATGGCCAGCGCGATACCGGCAAAGGCCAGCAGCACCAGCAGGGAGAAGATGCGCAGCGGCTTCTCGCTTCTGGCTGCCAGCCCGGGCCAGCGGCGGCCGGTGAGCATGCCCAGCACCAGCGGGGCGCCGAGCACGAGCACCATCAGTATCAGGATGTTGGCCGGGTCGAGGCTGATCTCGGTCAGGTAGCTGCGGGTGTGGGGATTGAGCCAGCCGTAGAAGGCAAAGTTCAGCGGCGTCAAGACAATAGCGGCAAGACTTGAGACCGCCGTCATCGACACCGACACGGCCACCGAGCCGCGCGCCATGAAGGTCATGATGTTGGAGAAGTTGCCGCCGGGGCAGGCGGCAATCAGGATCATGCCCAGAGCGATTTCCGCATCGAGCGCGAGCAGCCAGGTCACCAGGCAGGTCGCCGCCGGCAGCAGCAGAAATTGTGCCACCAGCCCCACCGCGGGAGCGACCGGCATCCTGATCACGCGGACGAAGTCGGCCGGGCGCAGCGTCAGCGCCACGCCGAACATCATCAGCGCCAGGATGGCGTTGAGCAGAATCAGACTTTCCGGATTGAAGTGCACTGCGGTGCCGCCCCTTTGCTTTAGCCTTTAGGTTCCTCGTGCATCTTCTTGAAATGCATCAGCCCCGGTGCCCACATGTGCTTGACCGGATCGACATCGACGTGAATGACCGCGCAGCCGCCGTGCTCGAGCGCGCGCTCGAGCGCGGGCTTGAGCCCGGCGGCATCGGAAACCCGCTCGCCGTGGGCGCCCATCGCCTCGGCGACCTTGTCGAAGGCGATTTCGCCGAGATCGGCCTTGATGGTTTCCTCGGGCTTGAGTGACTTGAACATGAGTGTTTTCAGTGGCTTGAGAGAGAATTGCTGATTCATCTTCACCATGCCCCACTGCTTGTCGCACAGCACCAGGTAGATGACCTGGAGCTTGTTGCGTACGGCCGTTTCGATCTCCTGCGGGTGAAAGCCGAAGGCGCCGTCGCCGATGATGCAGCACACCGGATGATCGGGTCGGGCCACGGCTGCGCCGATGGCCTGGGCGACGCCGGCGCCGAGCATGCCGAACTTGAAGGTCGACAGCACGCGATTGGGCACGCGAGCGCGGTGATAGAACATCGCCCAGATGGCGGTGTTGCCGCCGTCGGCCACCATCGGTGAATCGGGGTCGAAAACCTGGTTGCACACGGCAGCGACGTGGGCGGGGTGCATCGGCACCGAATCGTCTTCCAGCGCCTTGTCGAAGTCGGCCCGATCGCTCTCGATCTGCTTGCCGTATTCACCAATCCGGTTGCGGCGGGCGTCGAGCGGCCCGACGTCGCGCTCGGCCAGCGCCCGGGCCAGGGCATCCAGAAATTTGCCGATATCGGCCTGGATGGCCAGGTTGGCCGGCTTGTTGAGCCCCAGCATGCCGGCATCGAGATCGACCTGAATGGTGGTCTGCTCGGATGCCTTGCGCCAGTACGGCGGCTTGCCCCACCAGTCGGTCTCGCCCACGCGCGAGCCCAGAATCAGCACCGCATCGGCGTCGTTTCGCACTTTGTTGTTGAGCTTCACGTGGGGCATGGGAATGGCCAGCGGCGAGTCTTCGGCCAGCACGCCCCGGGCGGCCCAGCTTGTGGTGACCGGCGCCTGAAGCTGCTCGGCCACGCGCTCGAGCGCGTCGAAGGCCTGTGCGTGGATGACGCCGCTGCCGGCGTGAATCATCGGAAACCTGGCCCGCGAGAGCAGCTTGGCGGCCTGCTCGACCTGCTCCGGGGCCGGGGTGATCGTTGCGGTGCTGCGGTAGTGCCCTGGCTCCCACAGCGCGGGCAGCGACTTGAACTTGCCGTTGAGGATGGTTTCGGGAACATCGACGTGAACGACCCCCGGCCGGCCGTCGAAGCAGGCGCGAAAGGCCTTGCGCATCAGCTCAGGTACACGCTCCCACGACGAGACCGCCTGCGAGAACTTGCTGGTGTGGCCGATCATGCCGACCTGATCGAAGCACTGATAGGCGCCGCCGCGATCCGGGTACATGATTTCGGGCCGGCGCGCGCTGGTGATGGCCAAGACGCGGTTGCCTTCGGCGTGTTCCACCACCAGGCCGGGCAGCAGGTTGGCCACACCGGGGCCGTTGGAGGCCATGCACACCCCCAGCCGGCCGGTCAGCCTGGCGTAGGCGGCGGCCATGTGCGCCGCCGAAGTCTCGTGACGCGGCGTGATGATCTTGATGCCCAGCCGGTGCAGCGCCGAGTATAAGCCGAAGTAAGTGCCGTCGATGATGCCAAAGACTTTTTCGACGCCCTCGGCCTGGAGCATGCGGGCGATCAGCTCGCCGCCGGGATGATCTGCCATCACCGCCTCGCTTGAATGGGTTGGCCGCACTGCTTTTGCAGTGAGAGTGCAGCCCAGTGTAGGTGAATATCATCCGGCGCGCGGGCGTGATCCAGGGGCGTCGGGCCGTCAGCCCGGCTTGTCGGCAGGGTGATGGGTTTCACATATTGGATGGCGTTTGCGCGGTTTTCGTGAAAGTCTTCGCGTTATCGGTCTATATTGTTGGAGTCGACGAATAGGGGGCGTCGGCATTCATGAACTTCCAGAACGGGAGGAAACAATGAAAAAAGTACTGACACTCGGGCTGTTGCCCGCCCTGGCGCTGCTGCTGGTGGCCTGCGCTTCCCGACCACCGGTTCCTGACGACCAGATGGCCGTGGCGCGAAACGCGATCGAGTACGCCGTTGAAATGGGCGCCCGCGATCATGCAACCCAAGAGCTGGAGGATGCGCGCCAGCACCTGGCCGAAGCTGAAAAGGCGATCGAACAGGATGAGAACGTGATCGCGCGCCAGCTCGCACTCGAGGCCGAAAAGATTGCGCGCCTGGCGGATTTGAAGGCGCGTTCGGCGCGCAGCCGCAGCCAGGTCGAGGCGCTCGATGAAACGGTCGAGGCGCTGCAGGAAGAAATTGCCGGAGAAACGGGAGGTGGTTCATGAAACGCATAGACCTCAGAAATCTTTTTGCGGCAGCTGCCGCCGCCGCGCTGCTGGCCGCCTGCGCCACCACTCCAGAGCCGCTGCCGGAGCTTGAGCGGGCCGAGGCTGCCGTGGATGCCCTGGTGTCCGATTCTCAGGTTCGCAAGTATGCCCCGGCACAGCTGCGGGAGGCCGAGTCCCTCCTCGATCGTGCCCAGAAGCGCTGGCAGGAAGGCGCGCCCAGAGCCGAGCTGTTGCATCTGTCGCAGTTGACTCAGACACAGGTCGGCATCGCGCGTGAGACCACCGAGCTGAATCGCCTGGAGGCGCGCGTGGACGAGCTCAGCGCTCGACGCGATGTGCTGCGGCTGGAGGCGCGGGCTGCCCGTGCCGAACGCCAGGCAGAGCGTATTGCCGCCGAGCGCACCCGGGCAGAAGCCGAAGCGGCGCAGGCCGAAGCCGAACGTCTGGCCGAGCGCGCTCGACGTGCACGCGCCGAAGAAGCCGCATCGGAAGCTGAAAGAGAACGGGCCATGGCCCAGCGTGAAGCGCAGGAAGAGCGTGAGCAGCGCATGCTGGCTGAGCACCGCGCCCAGGAGCTGGAGCAAGAGGCGCAGCGCATGCGCGAGCAGGCCGACCGGCTTCAGGAGCAGATTGCCGAACTCGAGGCCCGGCCCACCGAGCGCGGGCTGGTGCTGACGCTTGGCAGTGACGTGCTGTTCGATCTCGACAAATCCGAGTTGCGCGAAGGTGCGCAGCGCACCATCGAGCGCATTGCAGACTTCCTCATGGAGTATGAGGAACGACAGGTGCTGGTTGAGGGCTTTACCGACTCGACCGGTGCGCGCGACTACAACATGGATCTGTCTGATCGCCGCGCAGCCTCGGTCCGCGATGCGCTGGTCGAGCGCGGCGTCGACGAGGCACGCGTTCGCACGCGCGGTTATGGGCCGGACTATCCGGTGGCCACCAATGAAACCCAGGCCGGCCGCCAGCTCAATCGCCGCGTCGAGGTCATCATTTCCGATGATGACGAGGACGTGCCGGCACGTACCGACTGAGTCGGCATCCACCTGCTTCCCCGCCGGCCAGGCGGTCGGCGGGGAGCAATTCGCGGCCCCTTTGTCCGGGGTGACGCGTTAACATATCCTTCATGAGTCGTCGCCTGACACCGATGCTCCCGCCAGGAGCCGTGCTCCTGCTTTTCCTGGGGCGGCATGTGTTGTCGTCCGCATGAATACCGTTTAATCTTGAATTGACTCGCGACTGCGCGGTTGCTGAAGAGGAGCTCGGATGATGAATCCTCGAGCGTGGGGACGACCATGGGTGCGATGGTTCGGTCGGGGTTTTGCGGGCCGAAAGAGGTTCTCCAGAAAGCGCCTGAACCGGACATGCCGCCGGTGACTTCTCTCAAGCGCAATCTCAACTGGTTTTTTGTGGTGATTTTCGTCATCGGCAGCGTGGTGCTCGCCTGGGGCCTGCACACGCAATGGCGCGGCATTGTCGAGCGCCATGAAATCCGCCAGGCCAGCCAGATCACGACCATCAGCAATGCCACCGAGGCGGTGCTTCACAGCCAGGAGATTCTGCTCAGCCTGATCGGCGGGCAGCTGGTCTTGCACTGGCGGATGGACCAGCTCGACGCCGTTGAGGTCACGCTCGACAGCATGCTCGAGACCAACCAGGCGGCAGTCGGCTATGCGCTGCTGGACCCGGCGCAGAACCCGATCATCGCGCGCTGGCGAGAACCGCGGCCTGAAGAACAACAACAGCCGTTTCGCCCGGCCGGCCCCGACACCTGCGGGGCGGCCGAATCAGCCCGGGTCATGGTCGTCGGCCGGGCCTACCGGGTCGAGTCGATGGGCCGCTGGCTGATTCCGGTGTGCCAGGCCATACACGGCGCTTCCGGTAACGTCACGGGCTTCGTCTCGGCCGCGCTGGTGCTGGGCGGCCCGGATTCGTTCTTTGCCGAGCAGGCGACGCTGGGGCGCTCCAACATCGTTCAGATCGTGCGCGAGTCCGACCTCAGCTCGCTGCTCTGGGCCACGGCCCTCGACTTGCCGGCTGAATATCTGGCGCGCCCGATTTCACGCCAGGTCTACGAGCAGGCCATCGCTTCTGCAATGCGGCTGAGCGGGCAGTCCTTCGAAACTATCCGATCCAGCGGCGAGCCGTATCCCTATCGCCTGAAGACCACGCTTGGGCCGCAGATGGGCATGGCGTTGCACGAACAAAGGTACGGCTTGTGGGTGCTCACGCAGACCAACCGCGACGAGCTGATCGGCGAGTTTCTGAGCGCCGCGTGGGTCTATGTCGCCATTTTTCTTGCCGCGCTGTTGAGCATTCTGGCGGTTTTGCTTGCCATTGGTCGGGCCGAGCGTCGGCGCCGCGCTGATCTGGTCTATCAGGCGCACCATGACATGCTGACCGGTCTGCCCAACCGGCAGTCCGTGCGCGCCAGATTTGAACTCATGCAGCGTCGTTTCGACGATCAATTCACGCTGATGTTCGTCGACATGGACAACTTCAAGGCCGTCAACGATGGCTTCGGGCATATGCAGGGCGACGCTGTGTTGAGGTCGCTGGGCCGTCGGCTCGATGAGTTCGCGCAGGCCCATGAGCACGTCGCCCGGGTCGGCGGTGACGAGTTCGTGGTGATGACGCCGGAAACCGATTCGCAGCAGCTGCTTGCGCGCGGCGAAGCGCTGGTCGAACGCCTGTCCGAGCGCTACAAGGTCGACGGTGTCACTTTCGAGCTGGGCTGCAGTGTCGGCATTGCCCGCCTGGCCGATGCCGGGTCGTCGCTCAATGATCTGCTCAGAGCCGCGGATGTCGCAATGTATTCGGCCAAGCGTCATCACAACGCAGCCAGCCTGTATGAGCCGACCATGGGCCGTGTCTATCTTGAAAACATTCAGATAGAGCAGCGCCTGCGGCTGGCTCTTGACGGCGATCTGATCCACATGGCCTATCAGCCGCAGGTGGACTGGCAGGGACGGATCGTTGGCATCGAGGCGCTGGCGCGCTGGCATGATCCGGAGCTGGGCGAGGTCGGGCCGGCGCGTTTCATTGCCATCGCCGAGACATCCGGTCTGATCGAAAAGCTGGGTGATCATCTGATGGCGCGCTGCCTTGAAGACGCCCACCGGATTGTCGCGCAGCAAAGAACGCCGCTGCGGCTATCAATCAATGTCTCGGTCAGGCAGTTCCTGCAGCCGGACTTTCCGCGGCAGGTCATCAAGAGGCTGGGCGAGCTCGATCATTCGAAGATAACCCCCATTCTCGAAATTACCGAAAACCTGTTCGCTGAGGATTATGCTTCCCTGGCGGCAGGCATCAAGACGCTGCATCGGGCTGGAATCCGCATTGCGCTGGACGACTTCGGCACCGGGTTTTCATCGCTTGCCATGCTGCGCAACCTGCCCATCGACGAGCTCAAGATCGACAAGAGCTTCGTCGACGACCTCGAAGCCGAAGAGACTTCACGCACGCTCGTTCAAAGCATCCTGGCCATCGGCCGCAACCACGACATGCGCGTGGTTGCCGAAGGCGTCGAGACGCAGCGTCAGTTCGAGATCCTGCGCGCCGACGGCTGCGAAGTATTCCAGGGCTTCCTGTTTTCAAAGCCGCTGTCGCTGGAGCGCCTGCTCGACGAGCTTGCCGACAAGACATCCGGATAACCCTGAAGGAGGAAGGATCATGCATCTGGAAGGCTCATGTCATTGCCAGCGGGTGCGATTCAGCGTCGAGTCGCCGCATCCCTATCCCTTCAACCACTGCTACTGCTCGATCTGTCGCAAGACAGCGGGCGGCAGCGGCTGTGCCATCAACCTCGGCGCGCTGGCCGAAACGCTTCAGGTCGAGGGCCGTGAACACGTTCGCATCTATTGCGCCGAGATCGACGGCGAGACCAGCCCTGGCCAGCGCAACTTCTGCGGCCATTGCGCCAGCGCGCTGTGGGTGTTCGACCCGCGCTGGCCGGACCTGATCCATCCCTTTGCCTCGGCCATCGACACCGACTTGCCCAAGCCGCCCGAACGCAACCACTTGATGCTGGGCAGCAAGGCCAACTGGGTCGAGGTGCCGGAAGGGCGCGACGAGCATCACTTCGAGCAATACCCGAACGAGAGTCTGGCCCAGTGGCACGAGCGGCTCGGCTTGAGCCGCTGACGCCCAGGCGCCGCGTGATCTGCTGATCCCTACCAGCCGCGACAGCGCTCCAGCTGCCGGATGGAAGCGTTCTGCGCATCCACCATCCAGAAATGCTCGAACTGGCCGCCGGTGGCGCAGGCGTGGTTGGGCAGAACGCGCAAGCGCCGGCCGATGGGAAAGTCGCCCAGATCCAGCGGCTCACCGTCGCGGCGGGCCAGAATGCCGTGCTCCTGGCTGGTGGCGCGCACGATGACCTCGGGCGACAGGGCGTGGCCGGCCTCGTCGCAGACCACGCCATAGCCCCGGTCGATGGCCTGCTCGGCCGTGCCGCGATCGCGCGAAAGCGACATCCAGCCGGCATCGACAATGGCCTGCCCGTGCTCGCCGCGCTGGCCGATCACCTCGCACAACACCGACAGGGCAATGTCGTCGATCGCGCACACGCCGATACCGGCCATCACCAGATCCATGAACGCGTAAACGCCGGCGCGCACTTCGCTCACGCCGGCAAGGTCGCGGGCGAACAGCGCCGTGGGCGTCGAACCCACGCTGACCGTGGGCGACTCGAAGCCGGCCCGGCGCAGGGAATCAGCCGCGGCAACCGCCGCATCGCGCTCGGTATCCGCCATCGCGTGCAGGCAGTCATGATCGCGACAGGCATACGAGCCGCCGGCGTGCACCATCACCCCGGCCGGCGTAGCGCCGCCCTCATGCAGCGTCATTGCCGCGCCCAGCAGAGCCGGATCGTCCGGCCGAAAGCCGGCGCGCTGGCCGTCGGCGTCGACTTCCAGCAGCACCTTGAAATCCACCCCGAACCGCCCGGCGGCAGCGGCCACGGCCCCGGCGGCATCAGGGTGATCGAGCACCAGCGTCAGCTTCATGCCCGCGGCAACGCGCCGCGAAACCTCGCCCAGTTTGCCCGGCGCAATGCCCACGGCATAGAGCAGATCGTCGATACCCGCAGCAAAAAAATGATCCGCCTCGGCCAGCGTCGAAACCGCCGCACCCCCCGGATGCCCCCGCAACATCCGCTCGGCCAGCTCGATATTCTTGACCGTCTTCAGATGCGGCCGAAGCGGCACGCCCAGCCGCTCAAGCTGGTCATCCATACGCGCCAGGTTGCGCGCCAAACGACCCTCATCGACCAGCAGGGCAGGGGTAGTCAGCTCAGCCAGATTCATCATCACCCATCCTTCCGATTTCCTGACACCGCAGCACCCTGACCCCAACCCGACTGCCATCCTGCCTTAAAACCACCCTTGAACCAACCCGCCGCCTGTTGCATGATTGATCGTGACGGCTTGGCAGCCGAAACAAGGGGGCGGAACACTCGCCATGCAACACCAAATCCCGAATCCCGATTCGTCCACGGAGCGAGGCCGGCCTCGCATCCTTTCGCCGGAAAGCCGGGCCAACTGCCGCGTGCTAAATGGCAGAAGTGCCGGATTCGATGCTCGCTGTGATGATCGGCTGCATGCTAAGCGTAAGAATTGCCATCTAGTTGTTAGTTATGAGGCAGGAAATCGTTAATGGCTGATCCAATAACCATTTCTCTTATGGTGGCGGCTGGCATCGCTACCTCTTGGTACGTCCAGACGAAGCGAAAACCTAACGAGTCGAGTGCCTCAACACCGCCACCTCAGGAACAGCCCCGTACGGATTTGGATTGGGACGGCCTCGAATGTGCCCTTGCTAGCTCGATAGCATCGCAGATTGCGCAATTTGAAAGGGCTCACCCTACGGAAACCTTCTATGGGTTCGCTCTGGACTGTAATGCGACCTACGCCGACATTCTGTTCTGCCTGAATACTCCCGAATCGCTTGAGGCTACCGTTCGTGAGTACGCGGAGAGCGACAAACCGGAAGATATCCAAAGGGAAAGAGAGGAGCTTAAGTGGGGGCTTGGAGACTGGCGATATCAGGGTTTCAATTTTGAGTCAGCCTCTTGGCGCAGCGAAGTCCCAATGATGGGTGATGTTTCTGAACTGCCCAACCCGGAGGATGCTGAGAAGTTTCTTCTCACCTGCTGCCGCGCACTCGTGCGCGCTGAGAAAACCGGCGCGTTCCACGGCCTTAGAAAGACGCCGGATTTCAGAGTTGCCTGCATCGACCATGATGAGGATCTAGTGTCGGGAGACGAGCGCCTTGAGAGTGTCCGCGAATCCTCATAACAAGTCGCTCAAGTACGTTCCGGCCCTCGGAACGTGTCAACATATTCCCAACACATCGGCGACGATTTCTATGTAACAACCTCGGGCAGCTCGGCGCTGACCGGTGTTGGTGAGACTTCGAACGCACCTGGTGTGCCGAGTAACTCCGTTGCGGTCTGACCATCGTC
>NZ_JBJNIO010000114.1:0-1187 GCF_056324145.1 Wenzhouxiangella sp. YN1 | reverse complement strand
TCGATGATTTTCGACACCACGCCGGCACCCACGGTACGGCCGCCTTCGCGAATGGCGAAGCGCAGACCCTCTTCCATGGCGATCGGCGCGATCAGCTTGACGGTCATCTGCACGTTGTCGCCGGGCATCACCATCTCGGTGCCTTCCGGCAGCTGGCAGTCACCGGTCACGTCGGTGGTGCGCAGGTAGAACTGCGGACGATAACCCTGGAAAAACGGGGTGTGGCGACCGCCTTCGTCCTTGCTCAGCACATACACCTCGGCTTCGAACGTGGTGTGCGGCGTGATCGAGCCGGGCTTGGCCAGAACCTGACCACGCTCGACGTCCTCACGCTTGGTGCCGCGCAGCAGCACGCCCACGTTGTCACCGGCCTGACCCTGGTCAAGCAGCTTGCGGAACATCTCGACGCCCGTGCAGGTCGTCTTGGTGGTGTCGTGAACACCCACAATCTCGATGTCGTCGCCAACGTGAACCACGCCGCGCTCGACGCGACCGGTCACCACCGTACCGCGACCCGAAATCGAGAACACGTCCTCGATCGGCATCAGGAAATCCTTGTCCAGATCGCGCTCGGGCTCGGCAATGTATTCGTCCATCGCCTCGATCAGCTTGAGAATCGAGGGCACACCAATATCACTGTCGTCGCCTTCCAGCGCCTTCAGAGCCGAACCGGTAATCACCGGCGTGTCGTCGCCCGGAAAATCATAGTCGCTGAGCAGCTCGCGAATTTCCATCTCCACCAGCTCGAGCAGCTCGGCGTCGTCAACCATGTCGGCCTTGTTCATGTAAACAAGAATCGCCGGCACACCCACCTGACGAGCCAGAAGAATGTGCTCGCGCGTCTGCGGCATCGGGCCGTCAGCAGCGGAAACCACAAGAATGGCACCGTCCATCTGCGCCGCACCAGTGATCATGTTCTTCACGTAGTCGGCGTGACCCGGGCAGTCCACGTGGGCATAGTGACGGTTGTCCGACTCGTATTCGACATGAGCCGAGGCAATCGTGATACCGCGCTCGCGCTCTTCCGGCGCGTTGTCGATCTGGTCGTAGGCGCGAGCCTCACCACCACGCGCTTCAGCGCTCACCTTCGTCAGTGCCGCCGTCAGCGTCGTCTTGCCGTGGTCAACGTGACCGATCGTGCCCACGTTGACGTGCGGCTTGGTGCGTTCAAACTTTGCCTTGGACAT
>NZ_JBJNIO010000113.1:0-377 GCF_056324145.1 Wenzhouxiangella sp. YN1 | reverse complement strand
TCCCCCGGCGCCCCTCGGCGCCGCCCCCCTCCACTTTTCACTTGGTGCCGCCCCGGCCCTGGGGGGGGGGGGTGGCTACTGCCGTGCGTTACCGTAGGACACTGTAGCATTGGTTTACGTTGTGGTTGGTGGTCGGGCCGCCCCCCAAATAATAAATTTAAGGCAATGGTTTTTGAAGGCGTGGGCGGGCCCCCCCGAGCCCAGCCCCAGCCGGCGGGCCGCCGGGAACGAAAGGGGGGGCGGGGGGGGGGCGCCAGGCGGGTGGAACGGGGGGGGGTGTGGGGGGGGGGGGCGGGGGGCGCCGCCGCGGGGCGCGCGGGGCGGGCCCGCCCCCCGCGCTGGGGGGGGGGGGCGGGGCGGGGGGGGGCGGCGGGGGG
>NZ_JBJNIO010000112.1:0-364 GCF_056324145.1 Wenzhouxiangella sp. YN1 | reverse complement strand
CCGACATCTACACTCGTCTCACTACTCTGTTGCGGTCCACGACGCACTTGCGCTCGTACTACGAGATCCTCTACGTGCAGCGCCAGGGCAGGGAAGTGCTGGCGCGCCAGCCCATCGAGGTCACCCCCGTCGAGGCCAGCGGCGCAGCCGCCGGCTCGGCCCCGGCCGGCGCCACCATCCCCGTTGAAAGGAAAGGGCCCTACTATCAGACGGACTAAATCTCGGACGACGAGGCCGGCGCCGGTGGACGAGACCAAATCAGCTAAGCCTACACCCGCGAGGGCTCGCCGCTGAAGCTGACCATGCCGCCAGAGGCCGGCAACTACGAGATTCTCTACGTGCAGCGCCAGGGCCGGAAAGTGCT
>NZ_JBJNIO010000111.1:0-281 GCF_056324145.1 Wenzhouxiangella sp. YN1 | reverse complement strand
ACCGGCTCAGAGGCAGCCTCGTGACGCTGTGCGAGCACTTTGACGGTCGCGTGACCGTGCTCAGCAAGGGGCAGTCGCTCCCCTTCCGGCTACTAGCCGAAGGCGAGCCGCCCATTCCAATCGAAGACGAGAAGTCCGTCGGCAACCGGGTTGACCAGATCAGACAGCAGCAAGCCGCAAAGCCTGCCTACAAACCACCACCCGACCACCCCTGGAAGCGAGCCTACCCCGACCGCATCACATGAAAACGAAGGGGACATTTCTACTTTGGAGAAAAGGGG
>NZ_JBJNIO010000110.1:0-259 GCF_056324145.1 Wenzhouxiangella sp. YN1 | reverse complement strand
CCGCAACCTACGCGTGGTTGGCGGCAGGTGTGGCGTGTCGGGGGGATCCGGTGACGTGTGGCGGCGGGTGGTTTCGGCGCTGATCGGCTGCTGGCGGCCCGCGTAGGTCGGCGTTACGTCGCCGACGGGCGAGGTGAGCGGGTTTGGGCGCGCGTGAGCTACGCGCGGTCGGGGCTGCAATGTCGTCCGTCGCGGATGTAACCGCAACCTACGCGTGGTTGGCGGCAGGTGTGGCGTGTCGGGGGGATCCGGTGACGTG
>NZ_JBJNIO010000109.1:0-308 GCF_056324145.1 Wenzhouxiangella sp. YN1 | reverse complement strand
CCGACGCGGGCCGGCATCAGCCGATCAGCGCCGAAACCACCCGCCGCCACACGTCACCGGATCCCCCCGACACGCCACACCTGCCGCCAACCACGCGTAGGTTGCGGTTACATCCGCGACGGACGACGTTTCAACCCTGATCCCCCGTAGCGCACCCGCGCCCTGAACCGCTCACCTCGCCCGTCGGCGACGTAACGCCGACCTACGCGGGCCGCCAGCAGCCGATCAGCGCCGAAACCACCCGCCGCCACACGTCACCGGATCCCCCCGACACGCCACACCTGCCGCCAACCACGCGTAGGTTGCGG